>CAKVBA010000056.1 GCA_934725305.1 uncultured Parabacteroides sp.
TTAAATATCAAGGATTTAGGATAAACTTCACGTGAAAAAATACTGTTTTTTTCTTTGCAGCGTTGAAGTTGGGCTAATGATCGAAGTGGGTAAAAAAACCCGTTGGCAGAATTAAATATGCGCTAATTTAATTTCACTAACGGGTCTTATATAATTCAAAAGACTGCAAGCAACTTTTACGGCCTAATGACCGTTTGGGTTAAACGTTGAAGCGGAAGTGCATGATGTCTCCGTCTTGAACGATATATTCCTTACCTTCTACGCTCATCTTGCCAGCCTCTTTTACGGCTGATTCAGAGCCATAAGAGATGTAGTCTTCATATTTGATAACCTCGGCACGGATAAATCCCTTTTCGAAGTCTGTGTGGATTACACCGGCACATTGCGGCGCTTTCCAACCCTTCAGGAATGTCCAGGCGCGGCATTCGTCCGGTCCGGCAGTCAAGAAGGTCTGCAGGTTCAATAGTTTGTAAGCTGCCTTGATCAGACGGTTTACACCCGACTCTTCCAAGCCAATCTCCTGTAAGAACATCTGACGCTCTTCGTAGGTTTCAAACTCGGCAATTTCACTCTCAATCTTAGCAGCTACGATCAAGATCTCAGCATTCTCATCCTTAACCGCTTCGCGAACAGCCTCTACATACTTATTACCGCTGACAGCACTGGCTTCATCTACGTTGCAGACATACATCACCGGTTTGTTGGTCAACAGGAACAAATCGTGTGCCACACGCTCTTCTTCCTTGGTGTCGAATGTCACGGTACGTGCACTCTTTCCCTGTTCCAATGCCTCTTTGTATTTGCAAAGAACTTCGTAAGCGATTTTAGCCTGTTTGTCACCGCCTGTCTGAGCCTGTTTTTGTACCTTAGCGATACGGCTATCTACTGTTTCAAGGTCTTTGATCTGTAGCTCCATATCGATGATCTCTTTGTCGCGCACCGGGTCAACACGACCATCAACGTGCACGATGTTGTCATCATCGAAGCAACGCAATACATGCAGGATGGCATCCGTCTCACGAATGTTTGCCAAGAATTTGTTACCCAAACCTTCACCTTTGCTGGCACCTTTAACCAATCCGGCAATATCAACGATCTCAACAGTTGTCGGGATCACGCGTTGCGGATGTTCAATCTCGGCCAGTTTGTTCAATCGTTCATCAGGAACAGTGATTACACCCACATTGGGTTCGATTGTACAAAACGGGAAGTTTGCTGATTGTGCTTTCGCATTTGATAAGCAATTGAAAAGTGTTGATTTACCTACATTAGGCAAGCCAACTATACCACACTGTAACGCCATATTATAATTGTGTTTTTATTATCAATGAGTTGTTTATCTTTTTATATGGGGCTACAAAGATAACGGAAATAATCCGATATATAGTCGTTTTGCCTATTCTAACGGGCTGTCTTCAATGAAAAAAGGGTAAATTGAAGACAGCTCTATTTTCATTTATTCTATCGTTAATCTGTTTACTATCGGTGTCCGGATGCCTGGTTTTAATTCTCCGTTCACAATAATCAGCTGATTATGACTCATTACAGCTCCTGCACCGGCACGGGCCAGCGGTTCATGTTCGCCTAATGGAGTCCAGCTCTTGTTGAATGTATCGTAGCAGAGCAGCGTGGTATTGAATCGATACCATTCAATAGGATGGTGCATATAGTCTTTCGCTTCGCCTTCGAGACGTTTGAGCATCGCTTGATCTCTTTTAGCTTTGGCTCTCTCTATTTGTCGGGGGCGATCGATAGCGGCTAAGAAGCAGTCATAGTTGACGCCTCCCATAAAGAGCAACTTGTTTTCTTTCCATGCCACAGCGCAACCTCCGGTCAGTGTCCGCAAGGCTCCATCGTCAAAGCTGGGAAGCGTTGATTCAGCCATCCAACTGCGAGTAGATGGATTGTAGGATAGGAGAGAGGTTGGTATTTCTGGAGCTGTTGTTTTATCTCCCGGCTGAAAACCTCCGGCCAAATAGATGCGAATGCCGTCTGCACTCTGTTGAGCGGCTAAGACTGGCTGTACGCGTGCTGCACCTGGAAAGTCGGGCAGACTTTCCCAACCTTTGTCCAAATGGCTCAGGTCAAGCATCAAGAAAGAGTGACAAGCTGCACCGTTATTGTTGCCTCCGGCTACATAAATCTTGCCCTCGGCATAGGTAGCCGAAAGATTGTCCATCGGTTCGGGCAGGTTTGGCAATAGAGTTGTTTGTAGCTCTTTCGTTAGCGGCTCATAACTGATTTTAGCCACACGAACCAGTGATGAATCACTGTTATTACCTCCGATGCAATAGATGCCATCCGGAATTGAAACCGTAGCGCCATAAGCTACCGGATAGGGCAGTTTACCTATCTCTTTCCATTGCGTAGGTTGGGAAAGGTCGAGCAGGAAGATCTCGTCGTAATAGCGTTTTGTTCCTCCTTCCGTGACCGGTTTATCCGGGAAGTTACAGCCTCCGGCCACCAGCAGATAGGAACCTTGTTGACCGGAAAATGGAGCAGAAACGCCTAAAGGATCGCTATGGGATGCGCCGGGTAGATCGGGCAGACGATCCCATGTTATTCTGTTTACCATATATTCTGTTTTAAATGTTGATGCGGGAAGATTCTGTGCATTGACTAAGTTGGCCCGTGTAAAGGGTTGCCAGCCATAACGCACCAAGCGTGGATGATGGATAGAATCGTTCCATACCTTCACTTCGTTTCCCTCGACGATCGCCTTGGCCGGATAGAAAAGTCCCTCTTCTTCAGCTATCTCAAAGGTGCGCAGAGGTTGAGCATCTGAACTATGTAATCCTTCGGCATAATCAAAAGAAAGATAGACTGCTCCATTCGTGAAGCGTACAGAACGATATAATGGTCCGGAAGGAACGGTTGACTTTTGATAGCTTCTGTTTAAAGCCCAGTAGGCCAATCGTTGTCCGACGGCTATCTTTTGTTTGGGATGTACATCCAATGAATCACCTAAGTCGCTCGACACCGCCATACCGCTCATCGGTATTTGCTGCATCAATCGGCGCTGGCTGTCACGGAATTGGGGCCAGCTGGGACGGTTCAAGCTTGAGAGCTGTACAAAGTAGAAAGGCAACGGGTCATTCCAATAGTTGCGCCAACTTTGTACCAGAAGAGGAAACAGCTGTTCGTGTGTTTCTATATTGTGTGCATTGGATTCTCCCTGATACCAGACAACTCCTTTGATAGGGAATTGCTTCAAGGGTTGGATTCCGGCTTCGAACAGATAGCAGGGTTCATAAGGATGACGTTGCAATGGATGTGTAGCCTTCTTGATGTTGAGGCTGGCACGTTCGCGCACCCAATCTTGAATAAAGTCGTTCTTTGTCCAGTCGTACAAGATGTCTGTGAAGTTAAATTCTAAGGTCTTGCGGTCGATCCATGCTTCGGTAGGTGATCCGCCAACGGCATTCAGGATCAATCCGATGGGCACTTGCAGGCTGTCTGCCAAGATCTGTCCAAAGGCAAATCCTATGGCAGAGAATTGTGCAACCGTCTCTTCGGAGACACGCTTCCATTGAGTATCTTGATAGTATTGTAGCCGGTTAAGGGAATCCAATACAGAAGCATCCCATTCAACCGCATTTGTATGCCATCGAGGTTTCATATCAAACAGACGGATAGCCGGTTGCTTCCGGGCATATTGCATCTGTCTCTCCTGCTCCTCCGGCACACTCTCATTTACTCGGAAAGCCATGTTCGATTGTCCGGAGCAGAGCCATACATCGCCAACCAGTACATCTGAAAAGGAGAGTTGGCGTGTAGCTGTGGCAATTTGTAGGGTTGCCGGTTGGTTCGAAGCCTGCAAAGGATCTAAAGAGACCGACCATTGTCCGTTGGAACTACATATTGTCTGACGAGTTTGTCCTTTAAAGCGGACAGTGACCCGTTCACCGGCATTGGCTGTTCCTTGGATGAGAAGCGGTTGTCCTCGTTGCAACACCATGTGGTCGGTGTATAAAGATGACATTTTTAGTCCACCATATTGGCCAGTCAGTGCTTGATAAATTCTTTTGGCAAGCAAGCCGGCTCCTTCTGCTGTGGGATGTAATGCATCCGGCAACAAGTCCGGACGGTTATATAAGCAATCTTGCAGATCAATCAGTGTAGTGCGAGATAAGCGGGCAATTTGCTCAATGGCAGCTTGCTCTTGCCAATACCAGTCACGTGTACCCGATTTGAATCGGGGATGACGATGCGAGATCGGTGTCATGCGGCAGATCCAGATCTGGCATTTGGGATTGCTCTTGCGGAATGATTCGATAAGAGCGAGATAGTCTTTGACGAAATCATCTTGGTAAAGAGGCCAGTCTCGTGGATCTGTGTCATTTAGTCCAAGGTGGATAATCACATAATCGGCGGCAAACCGGATGGCCTCTTTATATTCTTTCTGTTCGATGTAGGGGCGATGTCCTTTCCGTAAAAGAGTAGTTCCGCTATGTCCGAAGTTGGCGACTTGATAGGATGGACCCAATAGCTCTTCCAGCTGAGCCGGATAACTGTTTGTTTCCCGGTTTTCGATGCCATATCCATAAGTAACACTATTCCCGATGCAGGCCACCTTTTGGGATTTTGCTTGTAGCGCGAAGCCACAAATCATCAGCCAAAGACACAGAATATTTCTCATAGACTTTTATTCGTTGATGTAGGGTAAAACAATATTGCGCCATAATAGATAACCTTTACCCAGCAGATGAAGTCCGTCATTAGTGTATTCGATATTCATCTTTCCGGTCGATGGATCTAAGAAATGGGAATAAAGGTCGATATAGGTAATCTGATGACGAGAGGCCAGTTGTTTGAGTCCGGCATTGATCTCTGGTATTCGCTGCCAGCGAGATGTGTGACCCTCAAACATCTTATAATGGTCGCTCACAGGCAATACACTTTGCAGATAGATGCGAGTTGAGGGCGTTTCCTGCTTGATCTTTTCCACAATTCTTTCAATGTTTTGAACGATGGCTTGGGCCGAAGAGTCGCGAGCGACATCATTGATGCCGATCAGCAGAAACAGCTTGGCCGGTTTACCTTGGACAATAGGGTAGAGGCGGTCATAAACTCCTTCGGTAATATCACCGCTGATGCCTCTATTCTTGATATGCGGATTGGCAAATAGTTCCGCCCATTCACATCCGTTTGTGATGCTGTTACCCAAGAAGATGATGTCATCTGTATCAACGGGCAGTTGTTCAAATAGGGTTGCACGTTGATAGTAGAAGGTTGAATACTTCTTCTCTTGTGCAGTTCCAGCCATAATTGTTATGGCTGAGACGATGAATAATAAATAGTATCTCATGTTCATTATCGTTTTTTATCAGGTGAATAGATGAGTTCGTCCAAGGCATGCTGGCCATCAGGAGTGACAAAAACAAAGGTGTACATCCATTTCTGCAGACGAATCTCTGGTAATGTAAACTTACCGATCGGAAGCTTTAGGAACACCTTGTTCCAGCCCTTTTTCAGATGGATTGGCATGGGAGGACGACTGACACAATTCTCGTTGCCCAAAGCAATCTCGGAACTCTTCTCGCGATGTGTAGCACTCCATACCGGTGGCATAATCTCTTTGTCGTTGACCCAGATACGACTCTCTTTGTAGTCCCATTTTCCTGGGAATGGCGGAAGATCCTTCTCTGAGCGACTATAGTTTTGGAATTCAATCCAGGCGCCGGCTTCCTGATTCTTAGGAGAATAGACCCATGTCCAGGCATAGGCTGTATGATTCTCTTTGGGGTCAGCAATGACTCCGGGTATTGTTGTTCCCCAGACATGGCGCAGATAGATGCCAGCTCCTACGAAATCATGCGTCTTATAGGTGATACCGTTGTAGCTGTATTCTTTTTTCAGCTCTTGCTCCGGAGGAAAGCAACGGGTCAGTTCGCCTTCGTTGGGAAAGGCTTCCGTAATGCGCCACTTGACATGAGTCTGTTTGACATAGGCAAAAGGATAGCCTTTGAAATGGTGTTCTTTATGCCAAAGCATGCGTTTCTCGAAGTCGGCAAATGAGCGGAACATCTCATCCTTCTCGTCAGCCATCAGACAAGTTCCTTGCTGGTCATAATATTGAAATCCGCCGCCCAGCCAGGCGCGTTCAGCCAAAGCCAGCATGCTGGGATAAAGATTATTCTCCAGGATTATGTTCTCTTCCGGAGTGACCAGTCTATCGTGCCAGGCAGCAATGATGCTTCCGGCAAGATCGGCGTTTCCTTGTGGTTCGTTGTAGATACGACTGCTATAGAGGCAAATCAGATCGGCAAAGGTGTCGTAGTGATTGATATAGTGGTAACGGCAATCAATGGCCGGAATCCCTTTTTGGGCTTTTCCTCGTGAGCTCCATAACTGTGTCATATCAATTTCGCCCGGTTTATAGTTCCATCCGGGATTCCAAGAGATGACCTTTTTACCGAATGAGCGTACATACTTAACCATCTCAGGAACAAAGTCTGGATTGGAGAAGTCCACTTCATCGGTTCCGATGTGTAGATAAGGCACATCAAAGGTCTCGCAAACCTCTTTGATAAGTTGCTTCAGAATCTCCATGCCTTCCGGACTCTGCATATCATGGTGGAACGTGCGAACAAAGGCTTCACTGTGACCGGGCATATCTATTTCTGGAATCAATAACACATGGCGCTGTTTACAGAACTCTACCAGTTCGCGCGCCTCGGCCAACGTATAGTATTTACCCGGCATACGTGTGGTGTTGACACTATCATTAAGCTGGGGAAACAGTTTACTTTCGAGTCGCCATGCCTGATTCTCGGTCAGATGCCAATGAAACACATTGATCTTGTAGCGAGCTAAGGCAGCAATCTCACGTTTTAACTCCGGCAGAGAGATGTAGCTGCGGCCCACATCTTGCATGAGTCCGCGTACACGGAAAGCGGGCCAGTCGGTGATATCACATCCTTTGATGCTATATTTTTCCCCTTTGATTTCGGTCAGCTGGCGTAAGGTCTGAACGGCCCAACACACGCCCTGTTCGGTCGTGGCTTGTATGGTGATCTGTTTGTCCGATACAGTCAGCTGATAGGCTTCTTGGGGATTAATAGGAACTTCGAGTTGAGGAATCAGTTTAATCTCCAGCTTGTAGGCACTGTTCCGGTTGATAATCACGGGCAGTTCGCTTAGGAACTCTTGCAAGAAAGGTCTCTTTTCCCAGCTCTCATCAACGGCAATCTCTTTGGAATGGAAGGATGTCTTATACCACTTGACTTGTTGAGGAAGGGGCAATAAAAACGGAATCTGGGCTCCTTGAAGCCCAGATATCCATCCGCATAGTAGAAATAATATGCCTATAATGCGTTTCATATTATTTGATCAGATCCGTTAATTTAACAGCTTGAAATGTCATATGAGCTACGCTCGATTCGTAAAAGATACCCACGGTTTCGTGGTCGATCATAGAGAGACAAGTGTAACCCCAGCTTTCCTCATCATCAAGCAATACCTGATATTCTTTCGGCCATGTAAGACCGCCATCAATGCTGGCTTTGATCGTGATGTGGTTACGTCCCTTTGTTGTGTTGGGGTTTGAGAATAGCAACAGCTTCTTGCCCGTGATATTGTCCTCGGCATTCACCTTCAATAGGCTGGCCATACAGATAGGTTCCTGCAAAGCACTACGATTGGAAGGATGTTCTTCCCAAGTCTTGCCTAAATCTCGGGTGATAGAGACAGCACGGCTGCCACCACGATTGTCACGCATGTTCAGCATCAACACACCCGGTTCAACCTCTACCACCTGAGCTTCAGTGGTGTTGGTGCGTGCCAAGTTATGGATATGCCAGCTCTCGCCACGGTCTTTGCTATACATAACACCGGCATTGGGAATACGGGTAGAATCGATGAACTGGATCGGGAAGACTAATGTGCCATCCTGCATTGTGATGCCTCGTCCCGGACCTTGTAACAAGAAATACCAAGATGGATGTTTTACTTGAGCTGTCACGTTGATAGGCTTGCTCCATGTCTGTCCGTCGTCTGTACTCTTTGTCATCATCAGCTGAGCTGTATTATCACGTTCCATGCCGGGCATAGAGTTCCACCAGGCACGTCCGTTGCCCATGCCATGAGTCCAAGCAGCAACAATCCAGACGGTGTTTGTCTTTTCATCCACCAGGATAGAAGGGTCGCCTACACCATTTTGAGCATGCGGAAGACCGCCCGTTTCGCCAAAGGTCATAGCTATGCGCATCGGTTCCCAAGTCTGACCTTTATCAGTGCTTCGGCTTACACCTATATCAACCATTTCTTGCAGGTCGGCACTGTTGTTATAGCGCACATCATATACGCCCAGCAAAGTTCCTTTGTTGGTGGTTACCATGCCCGGAATACGATAAGCCGCAGAGTTGTCATCTCCGGCATGTCTAACGCCAACACCTACGCGGCGCACATCTGTCTTGCCTTTCCAGGTAGGAGTGAATGGCTTGTTGTTGATTTGTAATTCAGGAACGGTACTGTTTATTTTCGTCAAGACAGAAGTCTCAGGTTTCATCTGGATACTTACCCAGAAGTAGTTGGTTCCTTTCAACATCGGCTGTTTGGAATGTAACACTACGGTTCGGCTCGGGGCGGTTACTTCATCCTGCTTAACCGAATAAGTAGGGTCGGCCTGACGAGTTCTTCCGGGTGTACTGCGTGAGATATAGGTAACCGGACTGAAATGCTTTCCCTCGCGAGAAGGCGCCTCTGTTCCGGCATAGAACAGACGCAAGGCCTGAATATTGGCCATGTCCACATCATTGCCCAGTTGGACGGTCAGTTGGTTTAATACGTCTCCCTTTTCGGCTTCGACACGCATCTCATACATGACATTATCGATTCGATCGATCAGAATAGGAATCTGAGGCTCTCGAATAAAAAGGCTGTCTGTTGCAAAAGACGCTGTTTGCACGAAAAGAAGAAAGCAGAAGTATAGGATATTCTTTCTCATGATTTTGTATATTAGTTTTAAATGATTTAGCAATTATTCGTCTGTCTGATTCATGGTCTTCGGCTTTAGGAAGAGCACTTGTATCACCAGGGCAACCAGCACAAGTCCGGCCAACATGGCAAAGTCGTGTCCCAGATTACCGGCATCGGTTGAGCTTCCCAAGAAGCGAGTTACGGCAGCACCGGCAAATACACCTGTCATGTTCATGATGCCATAGGCCGTAGCACGATAACGCGGAGATACGAATTGACAGAGAATAGGCATGTTATTGGCATCAAAGATACCATAACCTAAGCCAAAACAAAGGCCTCCACCGATAATAGTTACTAAATTATGTCCAAATCCCAAGAATACCAGCGAAGGAATGGTCAGTGCCAATCCGATAGCTCCGGTATAGATGCGTCCACGTATATTCTTCTGAACCCAACGGTCTGACAAAATGCCGCCTACGATTACTCCGATAAAAGAGGAGATGGCAATCGTGAAGGTTGACATAGGGCCGGCTTGTGACATATCAATAGAGAGATTCTCGGCAAACAAAGTGGGCAGCCAGTTTTTGGTGGCCCATCCCGGTAGGCTGGGAGTGGCAAAATAGAGCAGGATAATCCAGAAGGCAATGTTGGTAAACAACATGCCCAACCCTTTGAAGGCTCCTGCGATCGGATTCTCTGTCGGCTTGTTGGCGATGGGCTTCACGGCATGATCTTTCTTGTCGCGCAAGAAGAGAATCAATACCACGCTATAGGCAATACCCACGATACCAAACCAATGGAAAGTGGTTTCCCAGCTATAGGTATGCGCAATCGTTGCTCCAAAGCCGCCCAATGCCTGTCCCACATACAATCCGGTCATGTGAATACCAACAGCCAATGAGCGTGTTTTTTCCTGATGATAGTCTGTGATCAGAGATAATCCGGCCGGAATATAAAGGGCTTCGCTGACGCCCATCAAGGCTCGTAGTACATACACTTGGTTGAAAGAGGTGCAGTAACCCATCATCAAGGTCACAAATGACCAGACGAACAGACTTCCTACAATCAGCCATTTACGGTTGATCCGGTCTGCCACCATGCCGGCAACAGGACTCATGAAGCCATAGATCCATAAGAATACGGCCATCAGTCGGCCAAAGTTCGCAGCAGATTCCAGTTCTACAATATCCACCATCATTGCGTCTTTCATGGTAGATAGCATTTGGCGGTCCATATAGTTGAGTAGGGCTACTACCCAAAGTAACCCTACTACAATCCACGGATATATCTTCTTGTCGTTCATATCTATGTAAGGAAATAACTATTTGTCTAAGATTTCTTTACATAACTGATTGCTCTTGATCAGCATACGTGGAATGTGGAACGGACCTTTAAACAGGTTGCCTTTAGCCGGTTGTGCCACAGTGCCGTCGCGATGCAAGTAGCCATACCATTCGCCGAATGTGTGGTCGGGGAAATGGCTGTATGTATAATTACTTATCAGTCGGTGGCGTTCGATATACTTCTCATTGCCGGTTGCCAGATAGGCATATAGACAGGCAATGATAGTCTCGGTCTGTGGCCACCAGAACTTCATGTCTTGAGAGTAATCTTGAACAGGCCAGTTCTTACAGTCACGGAAGTTGATGATGCCACCCAATTCGTGGTCCCATCCCCAGTCCCAAGCCCAGTCAAAGATGGTCAAACCTGTTTCTGTCAGCTTTTTATCCCAGCCTCTATATTTAGCTTCTTCCAGAATGAACCAGGCCGTTTCGATGCAGTGTCCGGGATTGATCAGGCGGCCGGCAGCTGTATCAATAAACTCACCATTGGGTCCAACTGTCTCCAAAAGAGCTTTATACTCGGGGTGCATAAAATCTTTCTGAATCTCCTTCAACGAGGCATTGATCTGTTCGTCCAGTTCGGGTGAGGGCAACACTTCGCGGATACGCGCTGCTGTGTTGATTAGAATCATGCACAGAGAGTGTCCTTTCGCCTGCATCGCCGGCATATATTTAGGATCCAACAGACCCGGCGTGTCTTTGTATCTGCGAACTAAGCGGAACAGTTCCAGAGCCTTTTCGGCATAGCTCTTGTCGCCGGTTGCTTTGGCATATTCGGCCATAGCGATAGCAGCAAAGGTTTCAGAGAACAGATAGCGGCGTTTGCGTAGCGGAGTGCCATCCGCAGCCACTTCAAAGAACATACGTCCATCGTTGTCGGTACAATGCTTCTCGATAAAGTCGATACCCAATTTTGACAACGCTAACCACTCTTCGTTATGTTCTATATTATTGTATGCAAAAGCCAGGTTGAAGGCAAATCGGCCTTGAAACCAGACAGACTTGGTGGAGTCATACAGTTTGCCTTCGCGATCGAGACAGGTGAAGTAGCCACCATGCTGGTGGTCAATACCATTCTTAATCCAGAAAGGGAAGATATCTTCGGTCAGCTCTTTTCGGTAAGCCTCTGCCCAATAGCTGATATAATGTTTTGTACTTGTTTCCATCTTGCTTATTTATTACATCTTTCAAAGAAGTTGATAGCTTCCAGTTCGGCCTTCATAGCAGCCTCTTCTTCGTCTGTCATGTTGCGGAACGGAGTGCGGTTCTGGCCCAGATCAAGACCAATCAATTTCATGATACGTTTACCACCGACAATGTTACCTCTATAATGACAGATCACATTGATAACCTCTTGAGAGAAGTTCTGTTTTTCGCGGGCAGTTTCAATGTCGCCCTTTGCCCAAGCATCCAAGATGCCTACCAATTCACGTCCGTTGTAGTTGGTTGTGCCACCAATGCCACCTTGTGCACCGCCCATAGCCAGGCAAGGCAGAATGGTTTCGTCCTGACCGTGCAACATATCAAACTTGCCCTCTTTGTAGAGACGGCACTGATTGTATTCATAGAGACTTTCAAAGGTATATTTGATGCCGGCAAAATTGGGAATGCGACCATCAACGGCCTTCAGAAAGTCCACCATCGGCAAGAAAGCGTTGTTAAATGCCGGGATATGATAATAATAGAAGGGAAGTTTAGGTGCACCACATGCAATCTCTTCACAATATTTTACCAGCTCTTCGATGCGGCCAATACGCGGGAACGGAGTAGCCATGGCACCGATGCCCCATGCTCCAATTTCCTGGGCATGAGCAGCTAAGTTGCGACTTGATTTTACGCAGGTGCTGCCTACATGTACAATTACTTTGAAATCTTCCGGGGCAGCTTTCATCCATGCTTCGGCCAATTTCATGCGTTCCTCTTCTGTTAGCATATAACCTTCGCCAGAAGAACCGTTGATGAACACTCCTTTCAATCCATTTCTTTTCAAAAGTTGTGCATACGCTTCGATAGGTTCATAATTAACTTCGCCGTTGGCATAGAACGGAGTGAATGGCGCATCGATTAGTCCTTTAATTTTTTCCATAATCGTACTGTTTTTTGTTAGAGTTGAATCCATAGATTATTTAAATACGTTGCAAATATAAATAAAATATTTTAATAACTACCGTATTTGTATGGCTAATAATTAAATAATGTCTTGTCGGCAGAATTACCTTAGCTTCTGTTTATGAGGTTCTTTTTACAATTCCGCTTTGTAGGAAGTGTTAAATCTCCGTTACCACTATTTTAACCCAATTCAGTCATTAGATTACGATTCTTGTTAGTGCTTGTTTGGACCAGATTGCAAGGCTCTACGTTGAAGGCCTATTTTTAGCCATAAAATACAATAAGCCAACAGACGAACAAGAGGCTACTAATCCAGTCAAAAAGGAGTAAGCTATTTCCGAAAATTGGGTAACTACTCCTTTCCGACGGAGTAGTTATTCCGTCCGAACGGAGTGCCTACCCAATTTCAAAAAAGTCCCTACCCATTTTTGAAAAAGTCTATACCCTTTTTCCAAAAACTCTATAGACTATTGAAAGATAGGCTATAGCCCCTTTTTTCAGGGTGTTTGGGCCGAGACAGATTCGTCCGTCAAGTCCGTCAAAGTTGCTCGTCGTTTCTGCCGAATCCGTTACCGATTTTAGCAAATAATAATCCGGATAAAATACAATAACTATCTCTCCGATGGTTATAGGCAGTATGTCGAGACAACCGGTGAAGACATCCTATTTATCATCCCTCCCTGCTGCTTAATAGGCCATGCCCAATATTTTGCTGCGTGAAAGCAGGCAGGCGCCAATGATTCCGGCTCTCGATCCTAACTTGGACACTTTGATCTTTGTGTCTTTGCTGACCAGGTTCAACGAGTATCTGCGCACGGCACTTTTAAGCGGAAGGCTTAGGTATTCACCGGTTTGAGCCAAAGGTCCGCCCAAGACGACCAGCTCCGGATTGAAGATATTCATCAGTCCGGCTATGCCTTTACCCAGATTAAGCGCAATCTGTTCCAAGATTTCGATACATAATATATCCTCTTTATTGATGGCGTCAATCAAATCGGGCAGAGAGATAATCTCCTGCTTTTTGATTTGGTCGGATAAGATGGTGTTGCATCCTTCGCTATAGCGTTCATGCAGCAAACGGTTCAGCGCCATGCCCGATGCTTCGGTTTCTAAGCATCCTTTCTTGCCACAGTGACAAAGAATCTCATTTTCAAACAGGCAGAAGTGTCCAAATTCGCCGGAGAATCCCGAAGTGCCATAATAGAGCTTGCCATCAATGATGATGCCCAATCCCAAACCCCAGCTGAGGTTGATAAAGAGAATGTTCTTTTCGCCCTTTACAACACCCTGCATATACTCGCCGTAACTCATGGCGCGGCTGTCATTTTCAATATACACCTTGATGTGAAGGCGTTCTTCCATAATCTTGTCGAGTGGTTTCTCTTCAAAACAGAAGACGCTATGGCTATAGCCTGCCATCGAATTGACACGTCCTGATATGTTGACACCTATTGCCAGTATTTTTTCACGTGGAACAGTCAACGAGTGAATAAACTCTTCAATCTTTGTGCAGAGGTTTTCCAAGGCCGCAGGAGTATTCTCTAATTCATAAGGAATATTTTCTTCGATACGCAGTTTGTTTCCTTTGAAATCAACCGCTGCACAGTTGATCTGGTCATGTAGAACATCAACCCCCACAAAGTAGCCCGAAGAGGGATTTAATCCATAGATACTGGGTTTGCGGCCGCCACTGGTTTCTTGTTTTCCAAAGTCTTGGATGTAGCCATCCTCTTGTAGTTCAATGATTAGTTTAGTAACAGTTGGTATGCTTAGATTCATTTCTTTACATAGTTCTGCAATGGTTGCATCGCCATTGGCAATATAATAGTGTATGATTTTCTTTTTTAATAGTTCATTCCTATTTGCATTGTCAGAAGTAATAAGAAATTTTGCGTTTGCCATAGTACTGTTGCCGTTGTTTATTTGATGTCGTACAAAGGTAGGGAAATATATTGAAAGGTTATATCGGTTTTATAGAGTTTGCACGGAGTTAACGCAGAGAATCATAACGGGATAGATTGGGCGTGTATTCATTTGCCTGTCCAACTAAAGAGGAGAGTCTGTCCATTGTCAGAAAAAACAGCTCTATGTATTTGTTTATTTTTTATACCTTTGTAAGTTAATGTAAAGATGTTTATGGAGGACGAGTTTGATATAAGAGATATGCGTATGCTTGAGAGCGAACGAGAGTATGAGAATGCGCTTCGTCCGCTTTCGTTTCGGGATTTCAGCGGCCAGTCAAAGGTGGTTGAAAACCTGAAGGTATTCGTTATGGCAGCCCGTATGAGAAAGGAAGCATTAGACCATGTGTTGCTTCATGGCCCTCCCGGATTGGGAAAGACCACTTTGTCAAATATCATTGCCAATGAATTAGGAGTAGGATTCAAAGTAACATCCGGCCCTGTATTGGACAAGCCGGGCGATTTGGCGGGAGTATTAACGTCGTTGGAGAAGAATGATGTGTTGTTTATCGATGAGATACATCGTTTGAGTCCCATTGTAGAAGAATATCTGTATTCTGCCATGGAAGATTATCGGATAGACATTGTCATTGACAAAGGGCCCAGTGCCCGCTCTATTCAGATTGATCTGGCTCCGTTCACCTTGATTGGTGCCACTACGCGAAGTGGTTTGCTGACCAGTCCTTTGCGGGCTCGCTTTGGCATCAATATGCATTTGGAATATTATGACATCGACACATTGACAGCGATATTGATGCGTAGTGCCAAGATATTGAATGTCCGTTGCGAACTGGATGCAGCCAAGGAGATCGCTTCGCGCAGCCGAGGTACGCCACGTATTGCCAATGCACTGTTGCGCCGTGTGCGAGACTTTGCTCAGGTGAAGGGAAATGGCGATATAGACAAAGCCATAGCTTGCTTCTCGTTAGAGGCTCTTAATATTGACCGCTATGGACTCGATCAGATCGACAACAAATTGTTGATGATAATTATAGATAAATTTAAGGGCGGTCCTGTAGGATTGTCCACGATAGCTACGGCTTTGGGTGAAGATCCCGGCACTTTGGAAGAGGTTTATGAACCCTTTTTGATTAAGGAGGGATTTATTAAACGTACACCGCGAGGTCGTGAGGTAACAGAGTTGGCCTATTCTCATTTGGGCAGAAGCAGAGCCAATGAACAGGGTTATTTGTTTTGATAGATAGGATTAAAGTATGGCAGAAGGAATGAAGCGGCTGGCCAAAGAGACTGCCGTGTATGGTTTGAGCAGTATGATCGGTCGTTTCCTAAACTGGATGTTGGTGCCGATGTACACTCGTGTATTGCCCGGAACGGGTGAGTATGGTATCGTGACCAATTTATATGGATGGACAGCTCTTTTACTGGTGATTCTCACCTATGGTATGGAGACCGGTTTTTTCCGGTTTATGAATAAGAAGGAGATAGAAGATCCGATGCGGGTATATGCTTCTGTCCTTCGTTCTCTGTTGGGCAGCTCATTGCTGTTTGGTCTATTGGTTTTGATAGGTTTTCCTTGGATATGCAACCAGCTCGAATATAACAGTCATCCCGAATATGTGGCGATGATGGCCGGTATTGTGGCTGTGGATGCCTTTTGTTGTATTCCTTTTGCCTATTTGCGTTATTTGGGTAAAGCGTGGCGTTTTGCAGGCATCAAGCTATTGAACATTTTCCTGAACATTCTCCTGAATATACTCTTTTTGGTGGTGTTTCCTTGGGTCTATGCGCAGTATCCATCTTTGATCAGTTGGTTTTATCGGCCGGATTATGGCGTAGGCTATGTTTTTGTAGCGAACGTTATTACCACCTTGATAACTCTGTTGATGCTGTTGTCCGACATTTGGCCGGGCATGAAGGCCAAGGCCGACGGAAAGATCTTGCGTCAGATTTGGCACTATTCGTTCCCGATATTGCTGTTAGGTATTGCGGGCATCTTTAATCAGACAGCCGATAAGATCTTGTTTCCTTTCTTGTTTGAAGACCGGCAATATGCAAACGAACAGCTGGGCATTTATGGCGCTTGCTTTAAGATAGCCGTGGTGATGGTGATGTTTACTCAAGCCTTCCGTTATGCTTATGAGCCCTTTATCTTTGCCAAGCATAAGAAGGACGACAACCGCAAGGCCTATTCCGAGGCGATGAAATATTTCATCATCTTTGCACTGTTCATCTTCCTGGGCGTGATGTTCTATATGGATATTCTGAAGTATTTTGTAGGTGAAGCCTATTATCCCGGTCTGCGTGTTGTGCCAATCGTTATGTTGGGAGAGCTTTTCTTTGGTATCTATTTCAACCTCTCTTTGTGGTATAAGTTGATAGACGAGACTCAATGGGGCGCCTATTTCTCGGCCTTGGGATGTGTGGCAACCGTCTCTATCATATTGTTGTTTGGGCCCAAGTATGGATATATGGCTTGTGCCTGGGCTTCGTTTTGCTGTAACCTTCTGATGATGTTGTTGTCGTATGTGATTGGTCAGAAGAAATATCCGATCCGCTACGACTTGAAGTCTGCTGCTATTTATGGAACATTGGCAGCTGTGCTCTATGTAGCAGGTATGTTTCCATCCATCGAGTCGGAGTGGCTGCGATTAGCTTACCGAACGGTTTTGCTATTGATCTTTATCGGATTTACGGTTAAACACGATTTGCCACCGTTGAAGATCAGAAGATGACAGATAAGTCGGTTGTGTTGCTTTGGAAATCCGGCATACTATAAAAGGGGCTGCATCAAATGATTCTCTTGATGCAGCCCCTTTGTGTAGTATGCTCGGCACGAGCATTGTCTAACGGGTGGAAGTCCCGAGCAAGCCTTAATAGCGGGAATTGCATAGTCAAAGG
>CAKVBA010000057.1 GCA_934725305.1 uncultured Parabacteroides sp.
GGAAAAATGCATTTCGACCCCTCGAAATCCATTTTCTGAAATGGAAAAACGCATTTCGACCCCTCGAAGTCATTTTTTGAAACGGAAAAACGCATTTCGACCCCTCGAAGCCATTTTTTGAAATGGAAAAATGCATTTCGACCCCTCGAAGCGAGTGTAAATGTTTATAACCTTCTAAAATTTTAGTGTTATGGGTACTTACAAATTGATTCCCCAGATGTCGTTGGGTAGGTTAAACAAAGCTGAGAAATTGAGTCTGTTGAAACGCTTTATGAGCCTGATGCCTCTTGATAGCGAAGAAGAGGATGGTGGAGGCGTATTGAGCCTGCGTGCTCCACGGGTTGGAGGCGGAGTGCCTAAACTCAACATCACGGCCGAACAGGTGGAGCAGATGAATCACATCATCGATCAGCTTACCGACCTGACCATGCAGACCACATCCTCGGAAGAAACCCCCGAGATGCAGCAGGTAGAGGCCGAACGAGACACGGCCGGCAACTATGTGATTCGCCGCATCCTCGAATACAGCAAGCTGCCCCTTGCCGCTGAGCGCGAAGCCGCGCAGAAGCTGGAACCTTCGTTCCGTGGCTACCGCAATTTTGCCTCGCTGCCTGTGGACCAAGAGACCGAGGTGATCAATGGCATGCTCTACGACCTGGCTAAGCCCGAGTTTGCCGAAGGCATAAGTACCCTGCAGCTTGCACCCTATATTGCCGAGCTGAAGCGGCTCAACGATCGCTATGTAGAGCTGGGAGAAGCCCGTTTCAAGAGCGGTGCGACGCGCACCATGGATGTGAATGCACAAGAGCTGACAGTCGAGGCTCAAGACCTGCTCGACGATATGTGTGCATTGGCCAACGCATCAAGCCTGTTGCAGCCGTCAGACGAAGCCGACACCTTTGTGCGTGAGGCAACCTATCTGTTCAGTCAGGTGCGCACGGCCTATAAGCAGCGTTCGAAGGGCACACCCGAAAAGCCCGGAACCTCTGAGCCCGACGGCGGCACAACCGATACGCCCACTTATGTATATGACTATAAAGAGTAAAATGAAACAATGTAAACTATTCTGCCTCGTCCTCCTCTGCCTCGTGTGTGCGGGGGAGGCATGGGCACAGCGCGGCAAACGTGCCATTCAGCGCATCGACCGTGAGATTCAAGAGACCGTGTTCATTCCCAAAGGCACCTGGATGGCCGGCGGTACCGTCTCTTACAGCGAGCACGACGAGGGCAACCTCAATTTCCTTGTCTTGAAAAACCTCGAGGGCAAAGGCTATAACTTCGTTGTCAGTCCCTATGTGGGTTACTTCTTCCGCGACAACATTTCGGCGGGATTCCGTTTTGCCTATCAACGCGACTATCTCGATCTGAAAAACTTTGAACTGAATCTGGGCGAAGACTTCAACATCAGCCTCGACAATCTCTATTATTTAGAGCATAAATATGAAGCATCAGGCTTCTTGCGCACCTATATGCCTATCGGACGCAGCAAGATATTCGGTCTGTTCAACGAGACCCGCGTGACCTATGGCTATGGCACCGGCAAGAACTCCACCGGAACGGGTGCTACCTATGACGGCACCTATCAGAAGGTGCAGAACCTGCAGATCGGTATCGCTCCGGGCCTGACCGCTTTCATCACCGACTGGAGTGCCGTGGAGGTATCGGTCGGCGTGATGGGTTTCGACTTCAAGTGGATCGACCAGAAGACCAACCAGATCGAGAGCGGCTCGGGCCGCGTGTCGTCGGGCAACTTCAAGATCAATCTTTTTTCTATCAACATCGGTATGACTTTTTATCTGTAAGCCAATATTACTATCAAGCAAATGAATATACATGAACGATTCGGCGCGGCTCTGGCCCGTGTGGTGGCTGTGACAGCCTTGGCGGGATTGGCCTCGTGCGCCATTGAAAATGATATACCTTATCCCTTGATCGAGGGAAACATCAGCGAGATTGCCGTAGAGGGTCTGCGAGCCTCGGAAGATGGCACGGTGGCTTCGGGCGTTGATATCGACCGCACTGCTCGCACGGTGACACTCTATGTCAACGACTCGGTGGATGTGTCGGAGCTGAAACTGACGCGTCTGTTGCTCGATCCGCGCGATGCCACGTTGGTGTTGGACTCGGCTCGCTGCAATGCTGCCACAAATTTCCCCTTCCATAGTTTTGCCTCGCTCGACAGCCTGCCTCTGTCGGCCAATACGCGGCTCGACCTCTCTTCGCCGCTCACGCTGAATGTGAAGACCTATCAAGACTATCTGTGGAAGCTGACCGTGCGGCAGATTATCGATCGCAAGGTGGATGTAGAGGGCATGACGCGCTATGTGCTCGATGCCGATAACCGTGTGGTGGTGATCTATGTCAGTCCCGAACAGAAGTTGAACGACATACATATCCGCACGCTCAATTTAGGCGGAGCCTACGGACGCGTGAAGCCCGACCCTACGAAGGTGCGCGACTTCACCTTCTCGCAGACCTTTCATGCGGCTCGCTGCGGCCAGGATGTGTGGCAAGAGTGGAAGGTCGTGGTCGAACAGGATGAGCAGGGCGGCACCTCTTCGGCGAATGTGTTTGCCATGGTGACCAAGGCGATTGTGAACGGTTCGGTCACGAGTGGCAAGACGCCCGTGGTGGAATATCAGGCGCAGGGAGCTGCGGACTGGACGAAAGTGTCGGACGTCGTTACGTCGGGCACCCGGTTTACGGCTACGATCCGTGGGTTGCGTGGCAATTCCGATTATAACTACCGCGTCAGTGTGGATGGCAGTGCCGTGAGTGACGGCAGCTTCACCACCGTGGCCGAAGTAAAGCTGACCAACGGCAGCTTCGAAGATTGGAGCCAAGATGGAAAAGTGGTGAATCCGTGGCCTTCGGGAGCCACTCCTTTCTGGGGAACGGGCAATCCCGGTGCGGCTGCCTTTATCGGCAACCTGACGACTTTTACCGACCAGAGCGTAAAGGGCAAGGCGGCATTGTTGGAAACCAAGGATGCCATTATCAAGCTGGGTGCGGGCAATATCTTCACGGGCGATTTCAAGTTGGACGGAACCAATGGTATTCTTCAATTAGGACGTCCGTTCGCCTCTTTCCCCACGGCGTTGCGTCTCTATTATCGATACACCTCTACGACCATCAACCGCATCGGGCAGGAGGTGGGCACTCTTGAGAGCCTGCGCGGCCGTCCCGATTCGTGTCAGATTTATATTGCCCTTTCCGACAAGCCCGAGCCGTATGAGATACGCACGCGGCCCTCGGTGCGCCAGCTGTTCGACAAGAACGACAAGAACATCATAGCTTATGGCGAGTTTACCAAGGGAGAATCCACTTCGCAATATCAGCAGATTACCATCCCTTTGGAATACCGGGCGATGAACCGTGTGCCAAAGTATATTGTTATTGTAGCGGCAGCCAGCAAGTATGGCGATTACTTTATCGGAGGCGAGGGCAGCACGCTTTGGCTCGACGAGATGGAGTTGGTTTATGAATAAAGAAAAAGGTGACAGATAGACGAAATATATGAAAATAGCAATGAAACAGATGATCGTTTGTGCCCTGATAGGTTTTCTCTTGATGGGTTGTAACGAAGAGATAGTAGATAGGCCTGCCGGTGATGGCGAGGGTCGGCTTGTCTTCTCCGACTTTCATATCGAGTCGGTGGTAGGCGACATTCAGACAAAAGCCTCGTTGGAGCAGGGTGTGATTCCTCAGGCTTCCGATTTTGAGCTGACGGTGGTTGATGCAACCACATCGGCGGTGGTGAAGAAGCTGTCCGCGGGTGTCACAGATTGTTTTCTGAGCGAAGGAACCTATAAGGTGCAAGCCGTTTATGGCGATGAGGCGGCTATGTCTGCCACACCCTATTTCTTTGGCGAAAGTAATGTGGTGACCATTACGAAAGGGGCAGAGGCTTCGGTCTCGCTGACGGCTTCGTTAGCCTGTGCCGTGCTGCGTCCGGTGATCGATCCGGAACTGGCAGCGCAATATGAGACCTATAAACTGACGGTGCAGGAAGAGGGAATGGCGGCTGCTCCGGTGGATGTCTCTGCCGGTAAAGACCTCTTTGTGCGCGGAGGAAATCAAACCTATACATTGACATTGTCAGGAACCAACAAGTTGGGTGAGGCCGTTTCTCACACATGGACTTATGACAATTTGGTGGTCCGCACTCGTTATATCATCAACTGCAATCCCGATCTGCCTGCCTTTACCCTGCCAGCTCAGTCGGAAGGTAATGTATGGAGCAAGTTTATGTACATCACGCCCATGACGGCAGAGAATATGACCGCCCATCCTGATATGGCCGATAAGGTGATAGCAAATGTAGTCTATGAAGCCTCTAAGGATGGCGGCCAGACCTGGATTCCGTCGGAAAAGCTCTCGGATGGCCGTCACGTAATCAAGGGCCTCGAACCCTCTACCACCTACACCGTCCGTTCGCGCTTTGGTGCAATCTATAGTAGCGATGTCCAGACCATCACAACGGAAAATGCCCAGCCGCTGAAAAATGGAGAAATGGAGCAGTGGAGCAGCACAAAGTTGTATGGTGGAAACGGGACTTGGTCGGCGGATTTGTATTGCGATTATTGTATCGGTTGGAATACGCGTAATGAACGCACAACTAAAGGGGCGGAAAATGCGAATTCAGGAGGTATGTTGGGATTAGATAAAGGAGCTGGATATGGCGTTTATTGGCGTTGGTGCTCGGGTACTTGGGCTACAGGCGATCATAATGGAGGGTCTAAAGCGGCTGAAATCTCTACATTGGCTTTTTATAATAAAAATGTAAGTGGTAGTTGGAAGCGAGAAAGTGTTTATAGCTATACCCGTGATAAAGGAACAGCCTACGCCGGTTATCTGTTTACAGGAACATTCAATAAGAACACGGATACGTATGAGCTTGGAATATCACATGCGGCTCGTCCGGTAAGTTTCTCGTTCGACTATAAGTATGCGCCGGTTGCTTCAGATCAGTGTATCGCTTATGCGAAACTATATGACGTTGATAAGAGAGAGATAGCCTCTACCACAACATTCAACTCTTCGGCACAAGATGTGTATGTGACGAAGACGTTACCTTTCAGCTATACCGATTCGGAAAAGAAAGCGGTGTATATCGGAATCTTTTTTCAATCGGGGACTGATACGAATATAGGTAATATGAAGCAGGTCTATGGAGATTATGGACTATCTCCATTTAATAAGGACCGCGTTGTCGGCAGCGTACTTAAAATAGATAATGTAACATTGAATTATGATTATGAATAAGCGAATCCTATATACAGCAATATCTGTCCTTTTTCTCATGACATTCGCCGCATGTACGAACGATGACGATTCGTTCACTTCGATGACGAAAGGCGAGGTGCGTTTCTCTGTGGTGGATGGAACACAAGTAGAGGTAGAGACCAAGGCCATCATCGGTCTGGATGTGAATAACTTCAATGTAGCATTGTCGCGCAACGGCCAATGGGTCTTCTCTTCGCGGAAATACAAAGAGATAGCAGGCGTTTCCATCCCATGCGAAGCCACTTCGGGTTATGTGGCTACCGCCGAAAGCTGCACGGAAGAAGAGGCCGAACGCGCCAACAATGGTTGGGGACAAGTGCGTGTGGCAGGCAGTAAAGAGTTTACGGTAAAGGCCGGCTCGCCTACCGATGTCCGGATACAATGTGCGTTGGCCAACACATCGGTAAGCGTAGATTTCAGTCCGTTTGTCGAGCGGACATTCGAGTCGTATGCCATCACCATGTATGCTGCGGATAATGCGGAACGTCGAGTTACCTTCAACCAAAACAATCACAGCTACAAGACCGCCTATTTCAATGTGAGCACGGCGAAGCGCGCCTTGCAATATACCGCCAGCTTTATGCTGCCCGGAGCCAAGGAACCTCATACCTATGTCGCCGACTTGACATTGGAGCCATCCAGCAGCTATCAGGTCACTGTGAAGCTGGCCAATGAATCTCAGGCAAAGCTCTCGATTGAGATCAAGGCCAATGGTGAGCTGGTAGAAGAAAAGGTGTTGGAGGAATTGATTAATCCATATAAATAAGAACGAATGAACATGGGTAAAAGAGCCATCGTTAGCCTGGCGATAGGGTGGATGCTGTGTCTTTTCTCTTTGCAGGCACAGATCAGTCACGGAGGCAAACCGCTTCCCCTGTCGCCTTTGCGTAGCGAAAAGAGCAAATGGTTTGAAGAGATGCCGGCCTTTGATGTAGCCGAAGAGCTGCGTATTGATTCGCTGAACGAAAGCGACCTGCGTAGCGGACATCGCTTTGCCTATAAGTTCATGACCCATTTTACTCCCGACAACTCGGGAATCCATTTTGTCTTGCCCGATGGAACCAAGGTGTGGCGTTTGGGCATCCGTTCGGCCGGCGCCTTTTCCATCAATCTGTTGTTTACCGATTACAGGTTGCCTGAGGGCGCACAACTCTTCCTGTATGATCCGCAGCAGCGTCAGGTGTTGGGCTCTTTTGACCATCGTAACAATTCCGACTTGAATCTGTTGCCTGTCGCACCTGTTTGGGGCGATGAGGTCATTGTAGAATATCAAGAGCCGGCGCGGGTTGCATTCAAAGGCGAACTGACCATCGGCGAGGTGAACCATGCCTACCGGCATCTGCGCGGCGGTCCCGAACCCAAAGAAGATCAGGATATTCTTTATTGTGTCCCTTCCGTGAGCTGCTATGCCGGAGGCGAGAATGGCTATGACCACTTGGGGCGCAGTGTGGTGATGCTGATCATCAACGGTTCGGTCTCTTGCACCGGCGTGTTGATGAACAACAGCCAAGGAGACGGCAAACCCTATGTGCTGACCGCTTCGCACTGCTTGAATGGTAATTTCACGGTGGTTAATCCCGATTATGCCCATATAGCCGGTACCATTGTCAGCTTCTTCAACTATGACAGTCCGCTTTGCAAACCCAAGATCAAGGGTGCGGAAGAGATGTCGATGGCTTCGATGCAGGTGAGAGCCATCAACGAACAGCACGACATGGCGTTGCTGGAATTATTGGAAATGCCGCCCCAGCATTATCGGCCCTATTATGCCGGCTGGAATATTCAGGCAGAGACCAAGCCGCCTTATGCCTGTATCCAACATCCCAAGACCGGGACAAAGAGCGTAGCCGTTGAGAACGATGAGGTCAAGCCTGCGACCTTCCAAATTCAAGGTCTCTTTCAAGAAGAGGCACATCTATTGGTTGAGCAGTGGAACGAAGGCTGTACGGCCGACGGTTCGTCCGGAGCACCACTGTTTGATGGCTCACATTTGGTTGTGGGCGCACTATCGGGCGGACGCTCTTATTGTGGACAGCCTACCGAAGACTATTTCTATTCGTTGCGAAAGGTGTGGACGGCCTCAGCAGAACCTTTCGGTCAGCTGAAGCATTGGTTAGATCCCTCTGCGGCTTCGGCCGAGCTGTGCCAGGGAACGGATCCGTATGGCGATGCTTCTTGTCAGCGCCTGAGCAATGTGCTGAGTTCGGGCAGACGGGATGAGGTGGAAAACACACGGCTGCCTCAGACGGAATCCGAACCTCTGTTTGGCAACAATTCAGTAGGCGTAACCGCCTGTCTCGAATCGTATGACAGCAAAGGCAAGGCCGAGCTATGTGGCGTTTATCTGGTAACGCCGCCGGCCGGCGCGAAATATACCGGTCTGAAGGTGAAGGTCGTTGTCTATGAAGGCGCGCTCCGTCCCGAACGGCTGCTCTATAGCGAATCCTTTCAGCCCACCTATTGCAACAAGCTCTCTTATGAAGACAGTTTCCAGCAGACGCCAAAGTCGTTAAATGTAGCCCAAGAGAGTTATGTCCATTTCAGTCAGCCAGTCGCGGTGGATGGTCGTTTCTATGTCGGTTATGAGATAGAGCAGGCACCCGAAGGCTGCTTCTTTTCCGCTTTTAATCTGCCCAAAGGCTGTTCGAGCCGCAATACCACCTGGATGCAAGTCAAGCAGCAATGGATCGAGGCGAATCAGTATGGTTCATCCCTTTTTAACACCTCCTTGTTTGTCGATCCTCTGATCCGCTATGCAGCGCCATCCGGAATTCAACCGGTTGAGGCCGAAGAGGTGCAGCTGATACAGTTGGCCGATCGCAGTCAGCTCCAGATTGTTCTGCCCGGAGATGTCACGAAAGCCACCTATACGATATGGTCTGCCGACGGCCGTTTGTGCGATAGCGGACAACTGTCCGAAAGCCGCTCAACCCTGCCGACCCATCACTATCCGAAAGGCGTTTATATGGTCTGTGTCTCTTACGCTGATAAATATTTCACTCGCAAGATGATTTTTTAGGTGATAAAAGTGGGAAGTGCTTTATTAATAAGTATTAATATGTAAGATTTTATCGTATCTTTGCCTCCGATAACAAAAAAATGCTTTAGTTTTGCACGTTGATAGCTGAAATTAAGAAAAGTGAATATATAAAACATAATAACATTTTAAACTTACATCAAATTATGAACAGAAAGTTTTTATTGCCGTTCTTTGTATTGGCTGCAATTTTAACCTTTTCTTCTTGTTCAAACAAGTTGAAACCGTTAGCCGAACAGTACATCAAAGCTGAACCGCAGCCGTTAGAGGCTATCGGTGGCAAAGTGCCTGTAACTATCAATGCAACATTCCCCGCAAAATGGTTTAATAAGAAAGCAGTTGTAACAGTAACACCGGTTCTTCGTTACGAAGGTGGTGAAGCTTGGGGTACATCTTACACTTATCAGGGTGAAAAAGTAAAGGGTAACAATCAGGTAATCCCACAGAAAGAGGGTGCTAACGTAACAATGCGTTCTGCATTTGCTTACAAACCTGCAATGAAGAAATCAGAATTGTATTTGACTTTCGATGCAAAGATCAAAAACAAGACAGTTAAATTGCCGGATCTTAAGATCGGCGAAGGTGTAATCGCTACATCTGAATTGGCTGATGCTGCTACTGCTAACGCTGCTATCGCTGCAGATAAGTTCCAGCGCATCATCAAGGAAGCTCACGATGCAAACATCATGTTCTTGATCCAGCAGGCTGAACTTCGCTCTAAAGAGTTGAAGAAAGGCGAAATCGCTGACTGGAAAGACTTGGTTAAGAACGCTGACGAAGCTCCGAACCAGAATGTTGCTATCGAAATCCAGGCTTATGCATCTCCTGATGGTGGTGTTAAGTTGAACACAGGTTTGGCTGAAAGACGTGAAGGCAACACTTCTAAATACTTGAACAGAGAGTTGAAGAAGATGAAGGTTAACGTTCCGGTTGACGCTAAATACACAGCTCAGGACTGGGAAGGCTTCCAGGAATTGGTATCTAAATCAAACATCCAGGATAAGGATTTGGTATTGCGCGTGTTGTCAATGTATCAGGATCCTGAACAGCGCGAACAGGAAATCAAGAACATCTCTGCTGTATTCAGCACATTGGCTGAACAGGTATTGCCTCAGTTGCGTCGTTCTCGCTTGATCGCTAACATCGAAATCATCGGTAAGTCTGATGACGAAATCTCTGCTTTGGCTAAGAGTAATCCGGCTGAATTGAACGTAGAAGAAATTCTGTACGCTGCTACATTGACTAACGACGATGCTGAAAAGACTCGTATCTACAACGAATCTTCTAAATTGTATCCGAACGACTACCGTACATGGAACAACATCGGTATGATGGCATTCCGTGCCGGTGACTTGAATAAGGCTGAACAGATGTTCAACAAGGCTAACTCAGTTAAGAGCAATCCTGAAGCTAACATGAACTTAGGTTTGATCGCATTGACTAAGGGTGATCAGGCTAAGGCTCAGCAGTTGTTTGGTAGCGCTTCTGGCGTTGCTGAATTGAGCGAAGCTCTTGGCGTTCTGTACTTGGAACAGGGCGAATGGGCTAAGGCTGCTAATTCTTTCGGTTCAGTTAAGTCTAACAACGCTGCTTTGGCTCAGATCCTGACTAAGGATTACAGCAAGGCTTCTCAGACTTTGAACGCAGTTCCAAGACCTGATGCAACTACTTCTTACCTGAAGGCTATCGTTGCTGCTCGCACTAACGATGCTAACGGCGTAATCAACAACTTGAAGGCTGCTATCGCTGCTGACAAGTCTTTGGCTAAAGAAGCTGCTATTGATTTGGAATTTGCTAAATATGCAACAAACAGTGACTTTGCTTCTTTGGTGAAGTAATATCATTGATTATCTAATAAAAAGGGGTTGTATCAAAATGGTTGTTTTGATGCAGCCCCTTTTAGGTGGTATGCTCGGCAGAGTTTGAGAGTAGAAGGTATAAACCGAAGAGAAATCTGCCTTTTTCTATGTATAAGGGAATGTGTCTAAACGAGAGTTTGGGTATATTCCCTTTCTTTTGGGCTGTAATAGTGCGTACCGGGTTTTGATGAATATGTTATTGTGAGAATAGGGAATATTTGTATATTTGCGCTATAAATGGTACGTAATACAGTTGTTTCTTGGTTGGTAGCTGTTGTGGCTATCTTGTTGCTCCTCGTAGGAGTTGATTCTGACGCTCTCTTTTCGCATGACGGGAAGAATGAGAAGTCGGAACTTCTTTCTGCGTGTCTGATTTATGAGGATCAGTGTTTTGAAACAATGCCCGGCTGTTCCGACGAACATCGGAATGGTTTGGTCTATTCTTCGCTCCGTTTATCCCATCGCTCCATAAGTCCTCGTTTGTCTAAAGAGCGTCGATTGCTACAGTATGGCAATGGATTCAGATGCCTTTGGTACACACAGATACTTTCTCATACATTTTCCTGTTATAAAGCCTCTGCTGGTATTCTGTCCGGCATTGGGCAACATGAGGTGCGCTATTATATCTGTCAGCGCAATCTACGTATTTAATAATGTTGTATTCTAATTGCAAATAGAGCTTCGTTGCTTTCGGATGAGGTTGTGTTACTATCAGCCTCTTCGAGTCGGTATATGCTTATGTCTCCAGTGCGGAGAGTAGGCTTATGCCACAATTATATACATTCAACAGATTATAAACTAACATAAAACATAATGGGATTAATTATTCTATATTTTGTCAGTGCGTTGTCACTTTCTTTTCTGTGTTCTGTCTTGGAGGCTGTATTGCTTTCCACTCCGTTGTCTTATATCTCGATGTGCGAAAATCAGGGAAACAAAACAGCCTCTTTAATGAAGGAGTATAAAAACAATGTCGATCGGCCGGTAGGAGCCATTCTGTCACTGAATACCATTGCACACACTATCGGTTCGGCCGGTGTAGGTGCTGAGTCAATCAAAGTGTTTGGAGCGGAGTATTTCGGTATCATATCGGCCATTTTGACTCTGCTGATTCTGGTCTTGTCTGAGATTATCCCGAAGACGTTGGGCGCCTCTTATTGGCGCGTGTTGGCAATGCCTTCTACCCGGATTATTCGGGCAATGATTGTATTAACCTATCCTTTGGTGCTGTTGTCTGAGTTGATTACCCGTCTGTTTACACCCAAAGGCCAACAAGTGTCGATGAGCCGCGAAGAGGTGTCTGCCATGGTTGATGTGGGCACAGATGAAGGCGTTTTCAATGAGTCGGAGAGCAAGATCATCAAAAGCTGTATCCATCTGTCTGCGGTCAAGGCCAAAGAGATTATGACACCTGTCATTGTGGTGGAGTCGGCTTGTGAAGATATGACGCTAAAGGAGTTTGCAGAGACACAAGAGTGGAACTTCTCTCGTATTCCTGTCTATAGTCAGAACAAGTCTTACATCACCGGCTATGTGTTGAAAGATATGGTCTTGAAAGAGTTGTCCGAAGATAAGTTTCAGACCAGATTGTCCGATTTGTCTCGCCCCATTCTTTCGTTCCGTGAAGAGGAATCGGTCTATAACATTTGGGAAAAGATGTTGGAAAAGCGCGAGCATATCTCCATCATTGTGGATGAATATAACTGTCTGAGAGGTGTCGTTTCGATGGAAGATATTATCGAGACCATGACAGGCGTGGAGATTGTCGATGAAGATGATGTGGCGGTAGATATGCAGGCTTTGGCACGAGAGAAGTCGGTATTGCTCTCTCAGCGCAGCAAAAAGGGCAAATAAGAGGCTTTTCTTAGGAGATAACAAAAACGGCTTCGTTGCCATCGGATTCCGAAAGCGACGAAGCCGTATGATATTATTACGACATGCGGTCTTTATGATCTGCCGGCACGTTTACGCTCCAGCTCGTCCAGGATGATCTTACGCATACGCATGCTGTTTGGAGTAATCTCAACATATTCATCAGCCTTGATATATTCCAGTGCATCTTCCAGACTGAAGACAGTAGGAGGGGCCAATGAAACTTTATCGTCAGAACCAGAAGCACGCATATTGGTCAACTTCTTGGATTTGGTTACGTTCACAACCAAATCGTTGTCTTTTGTGTGTTCACCAACCACCTGACCGGCATAAACCTCATCGCCCGGAGCAATAAAGAAGCGTCCGCGAGACTGCAAGTTGTTCAACGCATACGCATAGGCTGTGCCGGTTTCCATGGCAATGATAGAACCGTTGATACGGCGTTCGATATCGCCTTTCCAAGGCTGATATTCCAAGAAGCGGTGAGCAATGATAGCTTCACCGGCAGAAGCCGTCAACACAGCATTGTTCAAACCGATGATACCGCGAGAAGGAATGGTGAATTCAAGGTGCATACGGTCGTTTTTGCTCTCCATCATGGTCATTTCGCCCTTACGCTTGGTAACCATATCGATGATGCGGCTTGAGCACTCTTCCGGCAGGTTGATTGTCAACTGTTCAACCGGTTCGCAATTCACGCCGTCGATCTCTTTGATGATAACCTGAGGCTGACCTACCTGCAACTCGTAACCTTCACGGCGCATGGTCTCGATCAGTACAGACAAGTGCAATACACCACGTCCGTAAACCAACCAAGAATCGGCAGAGTCGGTCGGTTTCACGCGCAGAGCCAAGTTCTTGTCGAGCTCTTTGGTCAAACGCTCAAAGATGTGACGAGAGGTAACATATTTACCATCCTTGCCAAAGAAGGGAGAGTTGTTGATTGTAAACAACATAGACATGGTAGGCTCGTCAATAGCGATGGTTGGCAATGGCTCCGGAGTGTTGATGTCGGCAATCGTCTCGCCGATTTCAAAACCTTCGATACCCAAAATGGCGCAGATGTCGCCAGACTGAACCGATTCCACCTTTGTACGGCCCAAACCTTCGAAAACGTCAAGCTCTTTGATTTTGGTTTTCACCATAGAACCGTCGCGTTTGCAGAGCATAACGTCTTGTCCTTCGCGCAATTCACCTCTGTGTACACGTCCTACTGCGATACGTCCCACATATTTAGAATAGTCTAATGAAGTGATCAACATCTGTGAAGGACCCTCCAAAACTTCCGGTTCCGGAATATATTTGACGATAGCATCCAATAATGCTGTGATGTCGGTTGTCGGTTTTTCCCAATCATCAGACATCCATCCCTGCTTGGCCGAACCATAGATAGTGGGGAAGTCGAGCTGCTCTTCGCTGGCATCCAGGCTGAACATCAGATCGAACACCATCTCTTGAACTTCAGAGGGGCGGCAGTTGGGTTTATCTACTTTATTGATTACCACAATCGGCTTCAAACCGAGCTGAATGGCCTTTTGCAATACGAAGCGAGTCTGAGGCATCGGACCTTCAAAAGCATCTACCAGCAGGATGCATCCATCGGCCATATTAAGTACACGTTCCACCTCACCACCGAAGTCGGCGTGCCCCGGCGTATCAATGATATTGATTTTATAGCCTTTGTAATTGATCGACACATTCTTTGCCAAGATTGTGATACCTCGTTCACGTTCCAAGTCGTTGTTGTCGAGGAACTGGTCCGGTTCTGCCTGTCCTTCACGGAAAAGCTTACCGGCTAATAACATCTTATCCACAAGCGTCGTTTTGCCGTGGTCTACGTGCGCGATAATCGCGATGTTTCTGATCTTTTGCATTGAAGACTCTAATTTATTGACTGCAAAAATACAACATTTTTGCTATATATAGATGGAAAACAGGCTGTAAATATAAAAAATAGCTCAAAAACTATTGCAGATCAAAAAGGAATGCCTACCTTTGCGACCGCTTAGATAACATAGTATTAATTTATTAAAGTACAAGAATCATGTATTTAGATTCAGCAAAGAAACAAGAAATTTTTGAAAAGTATGGTAAGTCTGCAACCAACACTGGTTCAGCTGAAAGCCAGATTGCGTTGTTTACATTCCGTATCGCTCATCTGACAGAACACTTGAAGCAGAATCACAAAGATTACAGCACATCTCGTGCACTGAAGATGTTGGTAGGTAAGCGTCGTCGCTTATTGGATTACCTAATCAAGGTTGATATCGAAAGATACCGTGCAATCATTAAGGAGCTTGGTATCAGAAAATAAGGAAACTGCTTCTGATGAAGTTACAGAAAACGGGGCTGCGTCAAAATTGGGTGCAGCCCTTTTTTTGTTTGTGCCCTTGTCTTTCCCGGCCTTCGGTCGCTTACTGTTTCGTCCGGAAAATACAATAAGCCGGCAGGCTGCCAAGCGCGCGTTGACCCGGTCAAAAAGGATTAGGTTATTTCTGAAAATTGGATGCCTATCCTTTTCCAACGGAGAGCCTACTCCTTTCCGACGGAGTGCCTACCCAATTTCAAAAAAGTCCCTACCCTTTTTTCAAAAACTCTATAGACTAATTTCAGAAAGTCTATAGACCTCTGAAATACAGTCTATAGCGCTCTTTCAGAGGGCGTTTGCGTCGAGGCGGATTCGCCTGTCGATTCCGGCGAAATTGTCTGCTGTTTCTAACGGATTTGTCTCCTGTTTCCGCTAAACAATATGCCGATAAAAATACAATAACTATTGGCGGTGTGCCCGTACTTTTGCCCTTACAGGGCGAATGTCTATCATTCAAAGAACCCAGCGTGCTGCGCTGGGCTATGGAAACCCTTGGGCTTTCAGCCCGTTGTTGCATCAAACAATCGTTTTGATTATAGTCCAACTCTATGTTCCATTTTTTAGTATCTTTACGTGATGAGCAACAATATCCGCTTTCGTCTCATACCTACACCGACAGTTGTGATTTACTTTCATTTTAGTATCTTTACGTGATGAGCAACAATTGTCGCAACAAATAATTTTCTCCGCTTCCAGTTGTGATTTACTTTCATTTTAGTATCTTTACGTGATGAGCAACAATTCCGACACCGTGCGCCTGCCGTACCCCGTTGTTGTGATTTACTTTCATTTTAGTATCTTTACGTGATGAGCAACAATGCAACAACTTTTGCAATGATGACTATTGCAGTTGTGATTTACTTTCATTTTAGTATCTTTACGTGATTAGCAACAATAAGAGAAAGCCCGCTTTCCCGTTGCGTTAGTTGTGAATTGCTTTCATTTTAGTATCTTTACGTGATTAGCAACAATGTCTAAAGAGACTGTTTGATTATAAGTAGTGTTGTGAATTGCTTTCATTTTAGTATCTTTACGTGATTAGCAACAATTTAAAGTTAGAAGTTATGGGTTGCAAGAGTGTTGTGAATTGCTTTCATTTTAGTATCTTTACGTGATTAGCAACAATCAGAGACATTCGGTTGCGGAACATTAGCGTGTTGTGAATTGCTTTCATTTTAGTATCTTTACGTGATTAGCAACAATTACGCTATAGACAACGACTATACCTCGCTGTTGTGAATTGCTTTCATTTTAGTATCTTTACGTGATTAGCAACAATATGGAGTACGATTTTATTCCTGATTGGTTGTTGTGAATTGCTTTCATTTTAGTATCTTTACGTGATTAGCAACAATTCTCACCAAAATACAGCCTACGCGTTACGGTTGTGAATTGCTTTCATTTTAGTATCTTTACGTGATTAGCAACAATTTGTCAATGAAGGACGAATGTCTTATGTAGTTGTGAATTGCTTTCATTTTAGTATCTTTACGTGATTAGCAACAATCTGGATCGGAAACATCATGGGCATAAATTGGTTGTGAATTGCTTTCATTTTAGTATCTTTACGTGATTAGCAACAATGTCAGACGCCTTCTTTCGCAGTCGCGCCGCCGTTGTGAATTGCTTTCATTTTAGTATCTTTACGTGATTAGCAACAATCAATATCTTCACGGGCGCATAGGCATAGTGTTGTGAATTGCTTTCATTTTAGTATCTTTACGTGATTAGCAACAATAGAATCTTTGCTAACCGCTGTCAATTAGTGATTTACAAAGGGGATTAGGATTAAAAAAACGATGTTGCTTTGGAAAGGAAATTCCACCTTTGGGTGGAATTTGTCTTTTCAGAATAGCTCTAACTGTTGGCCGGGCGAATTGATCTCCTGGCTCTTTTTCCCATAGAACAGCTCAATATTTCCGAATTGTTTGTCCGTAATACACAGAATACCGACATTTCCATGCTCCGGAAGAAAAGATTTGACCCGCTTGATATGCACATCCGCATTTTCTCTACTGGCACAATGACGCACATAGATGGAAAACTGAAACATTGTAAATCCATCTTTCTGTAGATTCTTTCGAAAGTTGGTATAAGCTTTCCTCTCTTTTTTTGTTTCGGTGGGCAAATCAAAGAATACAAGTATCCACATAATGCGATATTCACTAAATCGGTCCGTCATGACAACTCCGGATAGGATATTTTACGCAGTTCTCCGCTAAAGCATTTGTTGAGAGAGGCTGTTGTTTGACCTACAGCAATCATTAGTGGACTTCGTTTCCCTGCAATCGTTGTCTCTAATGTTGGAATGGTTAGCAGTTGGGCTTTTATCTCTTTTGTCAGTTGGGTGCAATCTGTTCCCTGTTCGACAATGCTGAATACCAGGCGATCGACATAGGGGCGATATGGCTCCATAATGTCGTCGGCCAAGCAATAGGCGTTGTAGCGATTGTGATGGTGAATGCCCAATGTGGGTAACAGTCCGCTTGCCACCAGTCCACGCGCAACCGTTGCTCGCAAAATGGCATATCCATAGTTCAGCAGATTGTTAGGCGGAATGCCTTCTCGGTCTCTTGTAAATCCGTTTATAGGAAACAGATATTTCCAATAATAGGCTGCTGCACGCGCTTCTAAATTGGCAGGATCTCCACTTTTCACTTCAGAAGCCCATACTTTCATACATCTTGTGACGATAGCGCTGAATCGGTACCATGCGTAGCACTGTAATCGGTACCATTATAGCGGAGTAATCGGTACCGTCAT
>CAKVBA010000058.1 GCA_934725305.1 uncultured Parabacteroides sp.
AAATTACAACAAATATACCACATTAGCAATCAATAAGTTGCAAACGTTCAAAGTATTTTGCGACTATCCCTATTTTATTCAACATTTTCACAGTGGCCTTAATGGCAGCTTCCGTCTGGTCGGCATCCAGTCCTCGTGTCTTAAAGTCAACACCGGCATAGTTCCAACTGATAACAGTCTGCACAAAAGCATCAGTGCGTCCGCCCGGCGGAATAGAGACCGTATAATTGGTCAACATTGGAAACGGACGCCCTAAATCGGTATAAATCTTGCGCAATGCACGCACAAAAGCATCATACTGTCCGTCTCCCGAAGCCGACTCTTGATAGGCTTCGCCATTGATCTCAATCAGCAGGATAGCAACTGGTTTCAACCCTTGTGCCAAAGATAACGAATAATTTAATATACGAATCTTCTGCTCTTCCATTGCATCGTGATGCAACACATCGCTAATGATATAAGGCAGATCTTCAGGAGTAACCATCTCTTTCTTATCCCCTAATTCAATGATTCGCTCTGTTACTTTACGCATCGAACGCTCATCCATCTCAATACCCATAGCCTCCAAGTTCTTACGAATGTTGGCCCGACCCGATGTCTTGCCTAAGGCATATTCGCGCACACGGCCAAACCGTTCGGGCAGCAGTTCATTGCAGTAGAGATTGTTCTTGCTGTCACCATCGGCATGAACTCCGGCGCACTGTGTGAAGACATGCTCTCCAATAATAGGCTTATTGGGTGGAATGTGAATACCTGAATAGGTTTCTACCAAACGACTCACACGGTTAATCTTCTCTTCGCGCAGACTGGTTGCTTCGCCCAACTGATCTTTAATTACAGCCAACACACTGCTTAAAGGGGCATTGCCTGCACGCTCACCCAATCCATTCACCGTGGTGTGGATTCCCTTGATTCCGGCTCGGATAGCTGAATAGACATTGGCCACCGCCAGATCGTAGTCGTTGTGGGCATGAAAATCAAAAGAGAGATGAGGATAACGATCAACCATCATCTTGCAATAATCATACGTATCGGCCGGATTCAACACACCCAACGTGTCGGGAAGCATAAAGTGACGAATAGGCAACGACTGCAATGCATCCACCAATTGGAAGACATAGTTTGGAGAGTGCTTGATGCCGTTCGACCAGTCTTCTAAATAGACATTGACTGTGATCTGACGACGAGATGCCTCTTCCACCACTTCCGTAATATTGCGAATATGCTCTTCGGGAGTGTTTCGCAGTTGCTCGGTTACATGCTTGTAAGAACCTTTGCACAACAGATTCACCACCTTACAGCCTGCCGATTCAATCCAATCTAACGATACGGTTCCATCAACAAACCCCAACACCTCGAGCTTGTCCAAGTTGCCAGTGCGTCCGGCCCATTGAGCCATGCGCTTGACCGACTCAAACTCACCATCTGAAACCCTGGCTGAAGCTATCTCCACACGATTCACTCCCAGCTCCTTTAGCAGCACTTGAACAATATTCAACTTCTCATGAGGAGCAAAAGAGACACCCGATGTCTGTTCTCCATCACGCAGGGTTGTATCCAATATCTCTATCATAGGAACTTACGATTTGCTTCGTAGTCTTCAATCTTCGACCGATTAGACAACAGATAGTCAATATCGTCCAAACCGTTGATTAGACACTCTTTTTTATAAGCATTGATTTCAAAAGACTCTTTGCGCCCGGTGGCTTTATTAACAATGATCTGATTGGGCAAATCCACCTCGACCTCCATCTTGGGATTTCGATAGATGGAATCAAACAGTTCGGCCAAGAAAGATTCACTGACCACCACAGGCAAGACAAAATTATTCAATTCATTGTTTTTATGGATATCGGCAAAGAAGCTGGAAACAACTACTCGGAAACCATAGTCGGCAATAGCCCATGCTGCATGTTCACGGCTTGATCCTGAACCAAAGTTCTTGCCTGCCACCAAGATCTGACCTCCATAAGTGGGATCATTCAGCACAAACTTGGGATTGATATTTCCCTCTTTATCATAACGCCAGTCTCTAAACAGATTCTTCCCAAATCCCTCACGTGTAGTTGCCTTTAAAAAACGAGCCGGGATTATCTGATCGGTATCCACATTTTCTAACGGAAGTGGAACACATGTTGATGTGATTGTATTGAATTTACGTTTCATTGTTCTTTTTTGTTTGATCATTCAACTCTACCAAAACACTCTTTCACTCTGACCATCAAAACAGTGTACGAGGATCAGTTATCACTCCCGTTACGGCTGCGGCTGCCGCCGTCAACGGACTTGCCAACAGAGTGCGAGCTCCAGGACCTTGGCGTCCCTCAAAGTTGCGATTGCTTGTAGAAACAGCATACTTCCCGGCCGGGATTTTATCATCATTCATTGCCAAACAGGCCGAACAGCCTGGTTGTCTGATCTCAAAACCAGCCTCTTCCAATATTTTATCTAATCCCTCTTCCCTAATTTGCATGTCCACCATCCAAGAGCCGGGCACCAGCCAAGCGGTGATGGAGTCGGCCTTCTTTCTTCCCTTTACCAACGAGGCAAAAGCACGAAAGTCTTCAATACGCCCGTTTGTACATGCGCCCAAAAAGACATAATCAACCATTTTACCCAACAACATCTCTCCGGCTTCAAAACCCATATACTGCATCGATTTCCCAAAGGAAACCTTTTCAACATCTGACATCTGATTCGTCTTAGGTATAAGATCTGTAACAGCCATGCCCATACCCGGATTTGTTCCATAGGTGATCATTGGCTGAATATCGGCTGCATCGAAATGAACCTCCTTGTCAAATACAGCTCCTTCGTCACTCTTCAATATCTTCCAATAAGCCACAGCCAGATTCCAATCTTCTCCCTTGGGCGCATTCTCTCGACCTTTGATGTAGGCCAATGTCACCTCATCCGGAGCCACCATACCGCCGCGAGCTCCCATCTCTATAGAGAGATTGCACAAGGTCAAACGACCCTCCATCGTCAGATTGCGGATGGTGCTTCCTGCATATTCAACGAAATAACCAGTTGCTCCGCTCGTGGTCATCTTCGACATCATATAGAGAGCCACATCCTTAGCTGTTACCCCTTTGCCCAATTCTCCTTCAACCGTAATGCGCATGGTTTTAGGTTTTGACTGCAAGAGACACTGCGAAGCCAATACCATCTCAACTTCACTGGTGCCGATTCCAAATGCAATAGCACCCATGGCTCCATGGGTTGAGGTATGAGAATCACCACAAACAATGGTCATACCGGGCAAAGTCAATCCGCGTTCCGGACCCACCACGTGGATAATACCATTGCGACGATCCATCATACCATAGTGAGCGATACCAAAATCAGCCGCATTTTTCGCCAATGTGTCCACCTGCATCTTGGAAACAGGATCTTCAATCGGCTTATCCTGATCGTGTGTCGGAGTGTTATGATCAGGCATACAGGTGATCTGGGCCGGACGGAAAGGAGAAAGTCCTCTGGCTCGCAATCCGGCAAAGGCTTGTGGACTAGTCACCTCATGACAGTAGAGGCGATCTATATATAATTGGATTGTTCCATCTGCTAAGGTGTCAACCACATGCTGACTCCAAATCTTTTCAAACAATGTCTTGCTCATATCATTTTGTGAGATTTCTATTCGACAATAAATTTATTAATAGCATCGACAAAGGCTTCAACAGAAGCTGCTATGATATCGGTATTGGCCGAAAAGCCATAATAGACAGCGCCCTTATATTCAACCTGCATATGCACCTTGCCGGTATCGTCGCTGCCACGGCTAATGGCCTGGATCAAAAACTCCTGTATGGTCATATCCGAATTGCAAATAGCCCTTTTCACAGCCTTAATGGCTGCATCTACCGGACCATTGCCGGCTGCTGCCTCGTAACGCTTCACGCCTGACATATTCAGACAAATGGTTGCTACCGGCTGAACTCCCACCCCGCTGGTCACCTGCAGATAGTCTAACTTGATACGGTGCATAGCCGTACGGTCTTTACCAGCCAGCATCAACACGTCGTCGTCGTTGATATCTTTCTTACGATCGGCCAACTTCAGGAAATCTTCATATACCTTGTCGAGCTTCTCCTGTTCCAAGTCAACACCCAACAGATGTAAGCGATGTTTCAGAGCAGCACGCCCGCTACGAGCCGTCAGCACAATCGCATTGTCATCGATGCCCACATCCTTGGGGTCGATGATTTCATAACTCTCACGGTTTTTCAATACGCCATCTTGATGGATTCCCGAAGAATGAGCAAAAGCATTGCGTCCCACAATAGCCTTATTGGGCTGTACCGGCATATTCATCAAACTTGATACCGTACGGCTGATTCCATAAATTCGCGATGTGTTGATATTGGTTAAGATATCAAGCTCTTTGTGACTTTTAAAAATCATGGCAATCTCTTCGAGTGACGTGTTACCGGCACGTTCACCGATACCATTGACCGTTACTTCAACCTGTCGAGCTCCGTTCAATACGCCCTGCACAGTATTAGCTGTTGCCATCCCTAAGTCGTTATGACAGTGAGTTGACAGAATCGCATTGTGCACTCCATCAACATGTTCCATCAGGTATTTGATTTTTGCCCCATATTCATCGGGTAGGCAATAACCGGTTGTATCAGGAATATTCACCACGGTAGCTCCCGCCTTAATCACAGCCTCAACAACACGAGCCAAATAGGCATTGTCTGTACGTCCGGCATCTTCACAATAGAACTCAACATCTTCAACAAAGCGCTTAGCATACTTGGTAGCGGCAACAGCCCTCTGCAAAATTTCCTCTTGATTTGAGTTGAATTTATAGCGAATGTGATAATCAGAAGTTCCGATGCCCGTATGAATGCGACCTCTCTTGGCATATTTAAGAGCTTCTGCCGCAGCATCAATATCTTTCTCGACAGCACGAGTCAATGCACAAATAGTAGGCCAAGTGACGGCTTTAGAAATTTCAACTACACTATGAAAATCACCCGGACTCGACACAGGAAAGCCTGCCTCTATCACATCAACCCCCAAAGATTCCAACGCCTTGGCAACTTGAATCTTCTCAACAGTGTTTAACTGACAACCAGGCACCTGCTCTCCATCACGTAGCGTTGTATCAAAAATAAATAATCTATCAGACATAGCTTTATCCTTTACATTAATCTTTTAATATCACACTCATTTAAGTAAAAAAAGAACCTCTCTCACCAGGAAGCGAGAGAGGTTCTTTATATCATCTTAATACCACATTTGCATATACAGTCTCACTTCCTATCCCGTTGCCAGAGTAGAATAATAGACAAAATAATAATAAAACTGTTCTGCAAATTCTGTGTCATTGTTGTTATATTCTTTTTTTAACGCTGCAAATATATGGCCTTTTTTTAAACATGCAAATATAATTCGATATTTTTTCTTTCTTTTTAATGATAAAACGTAAGACGATCATGTCCAACAAATACAAATCACAACCAACTCTCTCTGAGTAACGACAATAAAAAAGGTGTATCGCCATGAAATACATTCATTTAGATACACCTCTTATCAAAATCTTACTTTATAGATATTTGATCATCCTTCACATCCAGCTCATTCTTATCAGTATCAAAAAACTTATACTCTAAAAAAGCTAAACTCTGATCAGGGATGATCTTAAGTCCACGTGTATATTTCATTTTCCACTGCAGACTTAAAGGGAGTAACCCTTTGGTTACATAAGCTGCTACATAGGGATGTATGTGCAAGGAAAATTTCTTCACATGATGTTTATTGACTAAACAGTCAATCATCTCCTCCAAATTGTCAGTAAACAAGATGGATGGCTTTACAGATCCCGTACCTAAACAAGACGGACATTTTTCAGACGTGTCAACATCCATCGCCGGACGCACACGCTGTCGGGTGATTTGCATCAACCCGAATTTACTTAAAGGAAGGATATTATGTTTAGTCCGGTCGTTTGCCATCACTTTTGTCATGTGCTCAAAAAGCTTCTGCCGATTAGCCGCTTCTGCCATATCAATAAAATCAATGACAATAATACCACCCATATCACGCAAACGCAGCTGTCGGGCAATTTCGTCTGCCGCAGCAATATTCACATCGATGGCTGTTTTCTCCTGAGCATCACTGCCCTTTGAATGATTTCCACTATTTACGTCAATCACATGCATTGCCTCAGTATGCTCAATGATCAGATAAGCTCCACTCTTATACGTTACAGTTCGACCAAACAAAGACTTGATCTGTTTAGTAATCGCAAAATTATCGAAAATAGGAAGCTCACCTCTATATAACTGCACAATATCTTCGCGTCCCGGGGCAATCAGACTCACATAATCACGAACTTTATTATAAACCTCCTGGTCATTTACATAAATATTCTGGAACGAAGGATTGAAAATGTCACGCAACAAAGCTACCGTACGCTCAGTCTCCTCATACACAATGGCAGGAGTTTTTAACTTCGGAAGTTTTGCCACACTATCGTCCCAACGTTTCACCAACGTCTTCAGTTCATGATCAAGCTCTGCCACCCTCTTACCTTCAGCAGAGGTACGGACAATAACGCCTACATTTTTCGGCTTAATGCTCTGTATTAATTGACGCAAACGAGCCCTCTCTTCATTTGACTTAATCTTAGTAGAGACCGATACCTTATCAGCAAAAGGTATCATCACGATGTATCTACCGGCAAAAGAAAGCTCCGAAGTCAATCGAGGTCCTTTTGTGGAAATAGGCTCTTTGGCAATCTGTACCAACACCTCTTGTCCCACTTTTAAAACATCATTGATGCTTCCCTTCTTCTCTATCTCAGGAAGAATCTGCATCTTTGACAAAGGAGTAGCCTTCTTGGGATCGGCCAATGTCTGCTTTAAAAATTTCTGTTGGGTGTTGAAATTAGGACCAAGGTCCAAATAGTGAAGAAATGCATCCTTTTTATATCCTACATCAATGAAAGCAGCGTTGAGCCCAGGCATCAGTTTCTTAACCTTGCCAAGATAGATGTCGCCCACGGCAAAAGAGACATTGTGTGCCTCTTTCTGAAGCTCCACAAGACTTTTGTCTTCTAAAACGGCTATCGACACCTCTTTAGGCTGTACATCAACTACTAATTCACTAATCACAATAAAAAAGGTTGTTTTTTTGAATATTAGACCTTACTAATAAATACGCAAAGAACAAACTTAAAAGGTCACTTATTAAGTTTGTTCTTTAGAATTCTGACATGAATAGACTTATTTCTTCTTATGTCTATTCTTCTTTAGTCTTTTTTTGCGCTTGTGCGTAGACATTTTATGTCTTTTTCTTTTCTTTCCGCTAGGCATTGTTCTAAAATTTTAAAATTAAACGTATAATAATTAATTACTTAACATCATTCAAGAATGTCTTCGCCGGCTTAAACGATGGAATGTTATGCTCCGGTATAATAATAGTTGTATTCTTTGAAATATTACGAGCTGTTTTCTGGGCTCTCTTCTTGATAACGAAACTTCCAAAACCTCTCAAGTAAACATTATCTCCCTTTGCCAAAGACTCCTTCACAATTTCCATGAAAGATTCAACGCTTGCCAACACTGTTGATTTGTCAATGCCAGTACTCTTTGAGATCTCGCTAACAATATCTGCTTTAGTCATGTCTATAAATTAATTAATTGATTTGGACCTATTAATTTTTTGGAATGCAAATATATAGCTTTTTATTTAAGTGTAAAAAGAATTGTCGCCCATTTTTTATGAAAAAAGATTCCACGCATTTCATAATATATACGTATGTTTGCAGTAATCAAAGAGTTACATAACATTATCGAGCAGAAACTAACAGCATGTCACATTCTGAAAACTTACTGAAAATAAGCCAATTGTTGATCGAATGGTATCAAAACAACAAACGCGATCTTCCTTGGAGAGAAACAACAGACCCTTACATCATCTGGATTTCTGAAATCATCTTACAGCAGACTCGCGTGGCTCAGGGATATGATTATTTCCTCCGCTTCACCAAACGATTTCCTACGATCGACTCTCTTGCTGCAGCCGAAGAAGACGAGGTGTTGAAATACTGGCAAGGCTTGGGCTATTATAGCCGTGCACGCAATTTACATGCCACCGCAAAGACCATACAACAGAAATATAATGGCATCTTTCCCTCCGACCATAAAGAGGTGCTTGCCCTAAAAGGTATTGGCGAATACACGGCGGCGGCTATTGTCTCGTTTGCCTGGAACCAATCCTATCCGGTAGTGGACGGCAATGTCTTTCGCGTATTGTCCCGACTATTTGCCCTGGACACTCCGATCGACTCGACACAAGGGAAAAAGGAGTTTACTGCTTTGGCACAATCGCTGCTGAATCCGCAACAGCCCGGATTACACAATCAAGCCATCATGGAACTGGGTGCTTTGCAGTGTCTCCCTCAAAATCCGGATTGCTCAGTCTGTCCTTTGGCCGATCATTGCCTGGCCTATGCCTTGCATACCGTCTCGGACTATCCTGTCAAGCAAAACAAAACGAAGACAAGAGACCGCTACTTCCACTATTTCCACATTATATATAATGGAAGAACCTGGCTACACCGACGTTCCAACAAAGATATATGGAAAGGCCTCTATGAATTTCCGCTAATCGAAACTAAACAGGCCATGGATTTCAGCGAATTGCAAAAATCGGAGGCTTTTCATCAGCTCTTTCAGGGTATTGACCAGCTGAACATAACCGTAGCTCTTCCAAACGTGAAGCATGTGTTGTCGCATCAGGTACTATACACAACCTTCTACCGTGTAGAAATAGAACAAACCAATGCGGCATTAGACCATTATATCAACATCGCCTGTGAAGAGATCGGCAATTATGCCGTTCCTCGACTGGTTCATATCTATCTGGAAAAACAGATATAATCCGTTGGTAAAATTCATTGATAAAACAATGGCCAGAAGGAGTAGTTATTGTAATTTAGCAGGTCTATTATTTATCAAAAACAGGTAACGAATCTGTTAGAAACGATGGGCAACTTCGCTGAAATTGACGGATGAATCCTCCTTGGACAGAGCGCCCTTGAAAAACATATTATGCGCTGTTTTTCAAGGATCTATAGACTTTTCGAAATTAGTCTATAGACTTCCCGGGAAAAGGGTAGGGACTTTTTTGAAATTGGGTAGGCACTCCGTTGGAAAGGAATAGGCACCCAATTTTTGGAAATAGACTACTCCTTTTTAACGGGATCAACAATCTTTTTCCCGGTTGCCGGCTTATTGTATTTTTTAAACCAAAAACGGTCATTAGGCCGTTAAATGTATAATTTAAAATATGTTGCCGGACAAAATCAAACAGAATCGGACTCCATCAAAAAGGATAACTATTCCATCCGGAACAGATAGACTTGTAGCTTAAAAAGGATAGTTACCCATTTTGAAATTTGTATATACACGAATTTGTGTTATCTTTGTGAATTAATCAAGAATCATAGTATCATGTCATTAAATAAAGTAATACTCATTGGTTTTGTAGGTAAAGATCCGGATGTACGCTACTTTGATAGTGGCGCCGCAGTAGCAAACTTTCCATTGGCAACTTCAGAACGAGGTTATACATTGGCAAACGGAACCGTTGTACCCGAACGTACAGAATGGCACAACATCGTTGTCCGCCGTGATCAGGTTGCATTTGTTGAAAAGTGGGTGCGCAAAGGATCCGGGCTTTATGTTGAAGGTAAAATCCGTACACGCTCTTATGATGATCCATCTGGAGCCAAGCGGTATATTACTGAAATACACGCCGATCGAGTAGAGTTTTATAATACAGGTACTCGTTCTGCTGACAACTCAGCAACGACACAACAAGTTGCTACATCAACGCCACAGGCCACAACGTATCAGCAACCTGTTGCATCGAGTCAGCCCAAAACATTTACAGAGACCAACGACGCGGATGACCTCCCGTTCTGATATTGTTTAACTAATATTGTTCCCATTGGACACGGACTATTATTTATCGGGCTTATTTGAAAATGTAGCCATTCAGGATCTTACAGCAGGACCTGTTATCGCTTTAAGCCTCGCTTTTTTACTGCTGATTTGTTCAGGGTTTGTTTCAGCCTCTGAAGTGGCGTTTTTTTCTTTAACACCGGGTGATCAGAACGACATCCGTGAAGAGAAACATCCATCTGATATTGTTATCAAACAGCTAATGGAACGCTCTGAATATCTTTTGGCTGCCATCTTGATTGCCAACAACTTCGTGAATGTGGCAGTTGTTATGCTATGTACCTATGGTATAAACGCTTGGATTAATTTTTCTGCTGCACCTGTTTTGGGATTTGTGCTTGAGACGATTGTCTTGACCTTCCTATTGTTGCTTTTTGGAGAGATTATGCCCAAAATCTATGCACAGAAAAACTCTCTACGATTTGTACGCTTTGCCGCATCTATCTTGTATGGCATCGAACGCTTCTGCAGACCTTTGTCAAAAGTCTTGGTTACGTCATCTTCTATTATCAACAGAGCTTTAACCAAGAAAAAATATGACCTGTCGGTTGATGAGTTGTCACAGGCATTGGAACTGACCTCTACTGAAATTCCGGAAGAAAAGGAGATGCTGGCAGAAATCATCAAGTTCTATAACAAGACGGCCGATGAGATTATGACACCTCGCCTGGATGTGGAAGATATTGATATTCAGACCAACTTTAGAGAGGTAATCAACTTTATCATCAAATCGGGTTATTCGCGTATCCCTGTCTATTCAGAGACAGAAGACAATATCAAGGGAATCCTATACATCAAGGATCTTCTTCCCTATGTAGATAAACCGGACACATTCCGCTGGCAAAGTTTGATTCGCCCGGCCTATTTTGTTCCCGAGACCAAAAAGATTGACGATCTGTTGGAAGAGTTCCGGACGAACAAGATTCACATGGCAATCGTGGTGGATGAGTTTGGCGGTACATCGGGTATTGTTACGATGGAAGATATCCTGGAAGAGATTGTCGGAGAAATATCTGATGAGTATGACGAAGATGAAAAGCAGTTTGTCCGCCTGGCAGATGGCAGCCTTATCTTTGAGGCAAAGATTCTGCTGACCGACTTCTTCCGTGTCATCAATGTGGAACCGGAAGAGTTTGGCAAACTCACCGAAGAGGTGGAAACATTGGCCGGTCTACTTCTCGAGATCAAGGGAGATTTTCCTCGCCGCAGAGAGATTATCGACTATGAAGGATACCGTTTCCAAGTGCTCGAGATTGACAACAGACGCATTCTGAAGGTTAAATTCAACAAGATACCGGTAAACCAAGAGAAGGAGGTCGCTGATAAATGAAACAGTTGGCTAGCTTGATAGGGCCACTTTTAGTAATAGCTTCTTGCACCGACTATACTCCGAAGCCATATGGTTACGTTCGTATAGAGCCACAAGAAGCTGTTTATAAACCATTTGTCTCTGATAGCCTGCCGTATGCTTTTAATCTGTCTCAACAAGCCACTATCAATTGGTCTATGTTTACAGACAGCACGAAATGGATCAATATAGAGTATCCCGACCTGAAGGCAACTATCTATTGCAGTCATCAAGCCATTACTCCGGCCACACTTCCTATCATCGAGAATGAGAACCGTCAACTGATCTACCAACTGCTATCTCCCTACGTCAGACTTAAAGAAAAGGCCTACAGCTATCCCGAAGAGAAGATGTATGGTTCACTGTTTCTCTTAGAAGGAGAAACCTCTTCGCCTATTCACTTTGTGCTGACCGACAGCTCTTCTATCCTATTCCGAGGAGCTTTATACTATAACTGCAAACCCAATGCCGATTCGTTGGCACCGGTAACAAACTACTTGCAGCATGATATTATAGAACTGATACAATCGTTTCACTGGAAATAAAAATGGCACTATTCAAACTTTATACAGCTCCGCTATTAGGTATTTGGAAAATAGAGGAGTCTTTTGAGGAACTGTTTGCCCAACTGGCAAACAAGGAAGAATATCTTCCCTTTCTAAACACGGTAAAGGCAGAACGAAGAAAGATAGAATGGGTCACTACACGTGTGCTGCTCAAACAGATGTTGGGTAAAGAGGTCCGCATTGCCTATCACCCTAATGGAATGCCCTATCTGCCAGACCTTCCTCTACACATCAGCATATCTCACACCAATGGATATGTAGCCGTGTTGTTACAAGATGCCGAAGCGGCAGGTATTGATATTGAACATCGGACAGAAAGGGTAAAAAAAATTCGTTCCCGCTTCATGACAATAGAAGAAGAAACGAACTTAGACAAACAACATGAAACAGAGCATCTTTTAATCCACTGGTGTGCCAAAGAGAGCCTGTTTAAGATGATAAATCAGACAGAAGTTGACTTTTTAGAACATCTTCATATAGCATCTTTCCCGTTTCAAGAGATGGGCGAGATAGAGGCTTATGAAACCCGAACTCCAAAGCGTGAAAGATACAATCTATTCTATCGCATATATGAAGACTTCGTTTTAGTACATTCCTTGTGTAAAGAGGACCGATAATAAAAGGCCCAGACTATTTTTGCCAGATTTCCCAAGCAGCAAAAGCCTGCAGCAGCAACATCTCCAATCCATTCTTGACAACTGCACCCTTTTCCTTTCCCTTCTTCATGAAAAGTGTCTCATCCGGATTGTACAGCAAATCATACAACAGATGATCGGGTGTCAGTAAATCGTAAGGAATATCAGGACAAGCATCCACATTAGGAAACATGCCCACGGGTGTTGCATTAACTATCACCGTATATTGAGACATGATTTTAGGCGTGATCTGATTGTAAGTAATGCAAAACTCCTTCTCCGATCTTGAAACCATGGTCGCTCCTACGCCCAACTGCTTCAAACCTTGAAAGACCGCCTTAGCGGCACCACCTGTTCCTAAAATCAGTGCCTTACGATGCGACACATTCAACAATGGCTCGATGGAGCGCTTAAAACCAATAACATCCGAATTGTAACCCTTTAGTCTCTTGATACCAAACAGCCCTTTGGTGATCTTAATAACATTGACTGCTCCAATCTGACGAGCATCTTCATCAATGTCATCCAAAAAGGGAATCACCTGTTCCTTATAAGGAATAGTAACATTCAACCCCTTCAATTCCGGATTCTCCTTCAAAACATTCTTGATCTCTTTGATACTGGGAATCTCAAAATTAATATACTCAGCATCGATCTTCTCTGATTCAAACTTCTGATTGAAGAATGTCTTAGAAAACGAATGACCAAGCGGATACCCTAATAAACCATATTTCTGCATAAGCCATGTAGTTTTAAAGTTATTTAGTACCTATATATAATGAACATATCCCAAAAGTTAAAGTCTTTGCACAAGCCTCTCTAAAGCCAACACGCTCAAGCAAGTCCACCATAACTTTTCCTTGTGGAACCACCTTGATAGAAGCCGGCAAATAACGATAAGCCACATTCTCTTTCGAAATCAACCGACCTATGAAAGGAATCACAATCTTTGAATAAAGCTGATACAACTGCCTCATCGGAAAATGCTCGGGTGTTGACAACTCCAATATCATCACATGACCATTGGGCTTAAGCACACGATACATTTCAGCTATACCTTGTTCTATATTCTCAAAATTACGAACTCCAAATGCCGCAGAAACAGCATCGAATTGATTGTCCTGAAAAGTCAAGGCCATGCAATCCTGCTGTTCAAATGTGATTGAGTCGGACAAACCGGCAGCTGTTACCTTCTGACGACCAACCTCCATCATTCCTTCAGATATATCAGCTCCAACGATGCGACTACCTTGAAAAGCTTTACACATCGAAATAGCCAGATCGCCGGTGCCTGTTGCTATATCCAACACATATTTAGGCTGAAAAGGACGTAGGAAGTTTATTCCCTTCCTACGCCATATATTATCGATTCCGAACGAAAGTGTATGATTCAATCGGTCATAAGTAACAGCAATATTATCAAACATACGCTTAACCTGCTTCCCCTTTTGCTCTTCCTCATTATAGGGAAGTATCTGTTCTGAACCGTACTTTGTCATATCTATTATCTCTGAGCCAAATAGTCTGTTACATTCTTATCAATACGAGCCAATAAATTATCAGTATCTTCCTTCACAAAAGTTTCACCGGTAATGTGCTCAAACAACTCAATATAACGTTCGCTGATACCTTCAACGATAGCCGGAGTCATTTCAGGAACCTGCTGCCCCTCTTTACCCTGGAATCCATTATCCATCAACCATTCACGAACAAACTCCTTAGACAACTGCTTCTGAGGTTCGCCCTTCAGGAAACGTTCTTCGTAGCCTTCTGAATAGAAATAACGAGATGAGTCCGGTGTATGAATTTCATCCATCAAATAGATCTTATCGTTATGCTTACCGAATTCATACTTGGTATCAACCAAAATCAAACCACGTTCAGCGGCAATTTCAGTACCACGTTTGAACAATGCCAATGTGTATTGCTCCAACAATGCATACTCTTCAGGAGTAGCCAAACCCTTAGCCAGAATCTCTTCTTTAGAGATGTCTGCATCATGATCACCAATTTCTGCCTTGGTTGTCGGCGTAATGATAGGTTCAGGAAAACGTTCGTTTTCACGCATTCCTTCCGGCAGCTTCACACCGCAGATTTCACGTACGCCGCTCTTATAAGCACGCCAAGCGCTACCACAAAGATAACCACGTACAATCATTTCAATAGGAAATCCCTTGCACTGAACTCCCACTGTTACCATAGGATCGGGAGTAGCCAGCTTCCAGTTAGGACAAATGTCAGTTGTTGCATCCAAGAACTTAGCTGCAATCTGATTCAACATCTGACCTTTGTAAGGAATACCTTCCGGCAATACTACGTCAAATGCAGAAATACGGTCAGTAGCAACCATTACCAACAGTTCGTCACCAATATTGTACACATCACGTACTTTACCATGATACACACTTTTTTGTCCGAGGAAACTAAAATCGGTTTTCACTAAAGCCTTCTTCATAACCTTTTTCTGTTTATTTAATTGTCTTGTGTAATTTCCTGTTTCTTTTCTTTCTCCTCTTTCTTCTTACGATCGTCAAACTTATCGTAAGCTTCAACTATTCGCTGAACCAGTTTATGACGAACAATGTCTTTCTTGGTAAACTCAACCTTACCAATACCATGCACTCCTTTCAAGATATGCATCGCCTGAATCAAGCCCGATACAGCCTGAGGCGGAAGGTCGATCTGCGTTACATCACCCGTCACAATCATCTTTGCATTCATGCCCAAACGAGTCAGGAACATCTTGATTTGATGAGTTGTTGTGTTCTGGGCTTCATCCAAGATAATCACAGCATCGTTCAATGTACGGCCGCGCATAAAAGCCAACGGTGCTATCTGAATGACATTATTCTCCATATATTCTTTCAACTTCGCCGCCGGAATCATATCTTGCAAAGCATCATACAATGGCTGCAAATAGGGATCGAGTTTGTCTTTCATCTCACCTGGAAGAAAGCCCAATTTCTCACCTGCTTCAACAGCCGGACGACTTAAGATGATTTTACGCACCTGTTTATTCTTCAATGCCCTTACAGCAAGAGCAATAGCAACAAAGGTCTTGCCACTACCTGCCGGTCCGGTTGCAAACACCAGATCATTCTCGTCAAAAGCCTTCACCAGCTTCTGCTGATTCTCCGTACGGGCTGTGATAGGCTTGCCATTCATGCCATGAATAATTAAATTCTCCTGCTTGACAACAACCGGCACTTTGCCTTTGACGATATCAAGAATAATCTCTTCGGTCAACGAATTATATTCTTCACAATATTTCTCAATCTCACGAATCTTCTTCAAAAAGAGTTCCGACTCATCTTCTTCACCAATAACCTTCATCACATTGCCACGAGCAACGATACGTAACTTCGGGAACAATGTTTTAATCAACTGCATATTGGCATTATTAACGCCATAAAATATAACGGGGTCTACACTCTCAAGAATATAAATTCGTTCTATCATCTATTGTAATTTAATATTATAGGACAAAAATAGTAATAATCTGAATTGATTACTATTTTTGTCTGTGATTTCTTTTACAGTCTTTTATCACTTAAAGAGCTATTACCTACTCGGTTTTTTGTTTACATTTGTCTGAAAAATATAATCATAATGAAATTTATACGCAATGCAGTCTTATCGCTGTTACTATTTTCTTTTGTAGCAGCATTTCCTTCTTGCAAAGAAAAAAGAGGAGAACTGAAAAGGATTTGGTACAATGGCAGTTATAATCGAGACTTCAACGATTTGAACAATGTTCATTTAGCAACAGCTCAGAAAATAGGAATCAAACCTGTTGCTTCTCGCGAAGAGGCAGTACATGCTTCCAAAAAGATGGAAGAAATTAAGACTAATGAGTATTATGAAGTTGAAAAGTTAACTCACTCTATTCCTTTTCTGATTCCCGAAGCAGCCACCTTATTGAAAGATATCGGAAAGAGCTTCCAAGATTCATTAATCAATCTGAACGCGTCGCTCTATAAGGTTAAAGTAACCAGCGTGACTCGCACGGCTGTTGATGTAAAGAAACTAAAGAAACGTAATAGCAATGCATCAGTAAACTCAAGCCATCAGTATGGAACAACTTTTGACATCTCTTGGGCTCGTTATATCAAGATTGACGAATCAGACACATTGGAGATAAGCAATGATCAATTGAAGATGGTATTAGCAACCGTTCTTAGAAATATGAAAAACGAAAAACGTTGCTACATCAAACATGAAAGAAAGCAGGGCTGTTTCCATATAACAGTGCGCAAATAAATAAATTTGCTAATATTGACGACCATCTTGAAGGTACTATGTCTTTGATATAGCCGCAAGGTACGTCAGTATTAGTGAAACTCTGTTCTAAAAGTTTCCGAAAGAGAGCTCAGAATAAACATACCATACACACAAAAAGGAGTCAACCCTTTCG
>CAKVBA010000059.1 GCA_934725305.1 uncultured Parabacteroides sp.
GGTGACAGTGAATCCAGTCTGTTGCTTTATCTGCAACCCGATCAACTGCAAGAGAGTGGTGTGGCATTGGTGGATGCAGCGGGCCATCAGATCCAGGTGCAACCTGATGACAATCCAATTTTGGTGGATTTTCTTTGTGACTAAATTCCCAGCTTTGTCCGGTTTGAACTGACAGCGGAGAAGTAGGATGCTTCTATTTTTATCAATTTAGTGTTACTCGTTTTAATGGTAATATTATGAAGAAAAAATTTTTATATGCAACAATAGCAGCTGTGTCACTGACAGCTGGTTTGTATCTGAGTCAGAGCGAAAAGAAGAGCAATCTATCCGATTTGTTGACGGAAAACGTGGAAGCGTTGGCTGTACAGGAATGTGATGCTACTGTTGGTGGCTCTTGTTGGTGGATTGATGAATATTTTACAAGATGTTGTGAAGGAGGTTATTATGGATGTAAACCTTGTGAATAAGCATTGATTTAAAAAAGATGTATTAAAGATGATTTATGAGAATCGTTTTGATGTAAAACGATATTAATAAAAAATTCTTTAATACATCTTATAGTTGATTATCTGAATTAAAAGACGTAATTTAGGACGTGTAAAACCTTTAAAACAGTTTTTATTATGAAACCGATCATCAAACTGCTACCATGTATGTTGTTGCTCCTCTTGATGGCCTGTAGCGGGAAAGAGGCAGTGAAGAAATATTCGTTGACAAAGACCGATAAAAAGCTGACGTTTGCGCTGGATGCAGAGACCAAAAATGAATTGTTTGGCTGCTTTGTTTATCGAGATAAAACCGGAAAAGACTATTTTACCTTTCAGAATATAGCCTCCAATACGCTTCTATTTTATGACATCGACACAGAGTCCTTTGAATATAAAGTGGATTTTCCGGTGGATGGTAACCATGGAGTAGGGTTGACCAATGGTTACTATATCCATAATTTAGATAGTATCTATCTGCCCAATAGGGATGTAAAGGAAATTTCTTTGTCGGATAAACATGGGCTTTTACACGCTAAGTATTCGTATGATAAAGAGGTCACAAACGAGGATTTGTCCTTATTTTATTTAGCCTCTGCTTACTATAAACCGGCAGAGGTGATAGGCCGCACGATGTATCTCTATTCCGGTCCCAACCGATTTATAGAGCGCGATCCGGTGACCATCACGTTCGATATGGATACGCATGAGATCAAGGCATTGCCATTCTGCTATCCGGATTATCCGGGTTCAGACACGAAGTTGAAGAAATATGGTTTGGAGACCGCTTTCAGCCGCTGCTATGATGGCACGCATTTTGTTTATTCCTTCTATTACGACGAGAACATCTATGTGGCAACGCCGGCGCATGACTCCATCCGGAAGATACCGGTAAAGAGCTCCTATTTTGACAAGGTGGATCTGCCGGGCGAGCTGACCGCCACGCCACAAGATTTCTGTGAAAAGCCTTTGTATGGCAATCTGCTCTATGACCGCTATCGCAATGTCTATTACCGCATAGCTTATCCGCGAACCACGATAGAGAAAGAGATCCGTCCGTTTGAACTGCTTGCCTATGGTCGGAAGAACTTCTCCATCATTATCCTGGATAAGGAGTTCAACAAAATAGGAGAGACGCTTTTCCCCGATTATACCTACAGTGCAAAAGGCATGATCATATTGGAAGATGGTCTTTACATATCGGACAGTCACTATTTGAATCCCCAGTTCAGCGATGATGTGCTCAGCTTTGTGCGGTTTGAACTGACAGCGGAGAAGTAGAGTGCTTCTATTTTTATCAATTTAGTGTTACTCGTTTTAATGGTAATATTATGAAGAGAAAAGTTCTTTATGCAACAATAGCAGCTATGGCACTGACAGCCGGTTTGTATCTGAGTCAGAGCGAAAAAAAGAGCAATCTGTCCGATTTGTTGACTGAAAACGTGGAAGCATTGGCTGTACAGGAATGTGATGCTACTGTTGGCGGTTCTTGCTGGTGGACTGATGCAAAATATACTAGATGTTGTGAAGGTGGTTATTATGGATGTAAACCTTGTGAATAGGCATTGATTAAAAAAAGATGTATTAAAGATGATTTATGAGAATCGTTTTGATGTAAAGCGATATTAATGAAAAATTCTTTAATACATCTTATAGTTGATTATCTAAATTAAAAGATGTAATTTAGGACGTGTAAAACCTTTAAAACAGTTTTTATTATGAAACCGATCATCAAACTGCTCCCATGTATGTTGCTGCTCCTCTTGATGGCCTGTAGCGGGAAAGAGGCAGTGAAGAAATATTCGTTGACAAAGACCGATAAAAAGCTGACGTTTGCGCTGGATGCAGAGACTAAAAATGAATTGTTTGAATATGCTGCTTATCGAGATAAAGCCGGGAAAAACTATTTTACATTTATGAATATGGCCTCCAATACGCTTCTGTTTTATGACATCGACACAGAGTCCTTTGAATATAAAGTGAATTTTCCGGTGGATGGTAACCATGGAGTAGGGTTGACTGAAGGTTACTATATCCATAATTTAGATAGCATTTATATGCCTAATAGAGATGTAAAAGAGATTTCATTGTCAGATAAGAATGGGCTTTTGCATGCCAAATACTCCTACGATAAAGATGCGACAAACGAGGATTTATCCTTATTTAATTTAGCATCTGCTTACTATAAACCGGCAGAGGTGATAGGCCGCACGATGTATCTCTATTCCGGTCCCAACCGATTTATAGAGCATGATCCGGTTACCATCACGTTCGATATGGATACGCATGAGATCAAGGCATTGCCATTCTGCTATCCGGATTATCCGGGCTCAGACACGAAGTTGAAGAAATATGGTTTGGAGACCGCTTTCAGCCGCTGCTATGATGGCACGCATTTTGTTTATTCCTTCTATTACGACGAGAACATCTATGTGGCAACGCCGGCGCATGACTCCATCCGGAAGATACCGGTAAAGAGCTCCTATTTTGACAAGGTGGATCTGCCGGGCGAGCTGACCGCCACGCCACAAGATTTCTGTGAAAAGCCTTGGTATGGCAATCTGCTCTATGACCGCTATCGCAAGGTCTATTACCGCATAGCTTATCCACGAACCACGATAGAGAAAGAGGTCCGTCCGTTTGAACTACTTGCCTATGGACGGAAGAACTTCTCCATCATTATCCTGGATAAGGAGTTCAACAAAATAGGAGAGACTCTTTTCCCCGATTATACCTACAGTGCAAAAGGCATGATCATATTGGAAGATGGTCTTTACATATCGGACAGTCACTATTTGAATCCCCAGTTCAGCGATGATGTGCTCAGCTTTGTGCGGTTTGAACTGACAGCGGAGAAGTAGAGTGCTTCTATTTTTATCAATTTAGTGTTACTCGTTTTAATGGTAATATTATGAAGAGAAAAGTTCTTTATGCAACAATAGCAGCTATGGCACTGACAGCCGGTTTGTATCTGAGTCAGAGCGAAAAAAAGAGCAATCTGTCCGATTTGTTGACGGAAAATGTGGAAGCGTTGGCAAGTGTAGAAAGTGGTAGTGATAGTCGATACCAAACAATGGGGTATTGTACTCCTTCTGACTTGAATTATATGTGTACAAGCCGGCCGACGGCTAAACCTTGTCGCCATAAATGCCCGGATGATACAAATAATTAATACACAGTTGTTTGATTTCTAAAATGAGTCATTTAAATAAAAATCTGAGAGAGAGGAAGTGTAAACACGTTGAATATTCATTTCAACTCTCTCTCTGTAAAATGAAAATATCATGAAAACAAATCTATTTCTACAAAAATCTGCTTCTTTATTTCTTTTATGCTTGATATGTAGTTGCTCAAGTCAAAAGAAAGCGAATGAGGTTGATTTATGTTTTCCTAAAGAAAAAATAATATCATTCTCCAAAAGTAATTTGTTTAAAAATAAGAAAGTTATTCCATTAGAGTTCAATGAAGAAGCAATGATAGGTAGTTATCCATCTCTGCTATGGAACGGCTCTTTCTTCATCTACTCAAGATCAGCGGGAGGAAGTGTACTTCGTTTTGATAAGAATGGCAAATACCTGCAGACAATTGGAAAAGTAGGAAATGGTCCCGAAGAGTACATAGAATTGACCGATGTCTGTTTGGATCCAAGCAGACACAGTATAGATATATTGTCATTAAATGCGATATACAGATACACCTACGAAGGAGCTTTTGTTAAAAGAATTCCCATTGAATATCCTGCTTTTTCATTTTATGGAGAAAACGACAGTTGTTATTGGCTTTATATAGGAACTAATAAATCTTTTTCGGATTTCAAGTTGTTTAAAATAAGCACAACATCAGATAAAGAGGAGGCTTATTTAAACACAGATATGGATCTATTGCCTATTTCTGAAAATAACTTTCATAAAAGTGGAGTTTATACGACCTTTCACGAAAGTTATAATAACGATGTGTATCAAATTAAAGATGGATCTTTTATCAAAACTCACACGGTCTCTTTCAATGAAATGAATCTCAATTTATCTGAGGCACCAAGAGATCCAATGGACTTTGTGACTTATCTGAAGCAAAAGCACTACGCTACAATCCGGTGTTATTTGGAGAACAAAACGTATGTATATCTACAGACTTTTGAAAGCATACCGGATAATAAAAAAGGCAGATTTTATCATTGGTTCATCAACAAGAAGACGGGTAAAAATACTGTAATAGAACAGCCTCAAGACATAGCTCCAGATTCCTATTTGTATGCTCCGCAACTATTAACGGAAGAAGATCTGCTCTATTTCATTGGATATCCGTTAGACACGAAAGATGATGTTGTAAATCCAGACGAGAATCCGTCTGTTGTTATCATTAATATTTCGCAACTATAAAAAGCCTGCTGGCGGATAGGCGTTGTCAAATAGCTTGGGCGATGTGTCATAATTGCAAACGGCAGTGCCTTGCATTTACTGGTTCTGATACACTGTCACATTTAGAGTATTAAGAAAAGAAGATAACCTTTAAAACAGTTTTTATTATGAAACCGATCATCAAACTGCTACCATGTATGTCGCTGTTCCTCTTGATGGCCTGTAGTGGGAAAGAGGCAGTAAAGAAATATTCGTTGACAAAGACCAATAAAAAGCTGACGTTTGCGTTGGATGCAGACACCAAAAATGAGCTGTTTGGCTGTTTTGTATATAGAGACAAAAGCGGGAAAAACTATTTTACTTTTCAGAATGGAGCAACCAATACTCTTTTGTTTTATGATATTGATAAAGAGACCTTTGAGCTTAAAGTGGATTTCCCGGTGGAGGGAAATCATGGAGTAGGTTTGGCCAATGGTTACTATATCCATAATTTAGATAGTATTTATCTGCCCAATAGGGATGTAAAAGAGATTTCACTGTCAGATAAGAATGGGCTTTTGCATGCCAAATATAAGTATGACAAAGAGACCACAAATGAAGATTTGTCATTGTTTTATTTAGCATCTGCTTACTATAAACCGGCTGAGGTGATAGGTCGCACGATGTATCTCTATTCAGGTCCCAACCGATTTATAGAGCGCGATCCGGTTACCATCACGCTCGATATGGATACGCACGAGATCAAGGCATTGCCATTCTGCTATCCGGATTATCCGGGTTCAGACACGAAGTTGAAGAAATTTGGTTTGGAGACCGCTTTCAGCCGCTGCTATGATGGCACGCATTTTGTTTATTCCTTCTATTACGACGAGAACATCTATGTGGCAACGCCGGCGCATGACTCCATCCGGAAGATACCGGTAAAGAGCTCCTATTTTGACAAGGTGGATCTGCCGGGCGAGCTGACCGCCACGCCACAAGATTTCTGTGAAAAGCCTTTGTATGGCAATCTGCTCTATGACCGCTATCGCAATGTCTATTACCGCATAGCTTATCCGCGAACCACGATAGAGAAAGAGGTCCGTCCGTTTGAACTGCTTGCTTATGGTCGGAAGAATTTCTCCATCATCATCCTGGATAAGGAGTTCAACAAAATAGGAGAGACGCTTTTCCCCGATTATACCTATAGTGCAAAAGGCATGATCATATTGGAAGATGGTCTTTACATATCAGACAGTCACTATTTGAATCCCCAGTTCAGTGATGATGTGCTCAGCTTTGTTCGGTTTGAACTGACAGCAGGAAAATAGGGCATCTTTGCCACTGTGGTGAATAGTGACATTCCTTTGATAGCGTTTAACATGTAATACAAATCAGTTGATACGTTTGACGGAGAAGGATGAAGAAAAAAGTGATTTATGTAACAATTGCCGTTGTGTCACTGACAGCCGGCTTGTATCTGAGCCAGAGCGAAAAGGAGAGTGATCTATCCAGTTTGTTGACTGAAAACGTGGAAGCGTTGGCAAGTGTAGATGGAAATGTAACTTAATCAAGAATCCAATGCTTTTTTTAATTGATTTCTTTGTTTCTGGAAGTCTTGATATTCAATAGTGTTGCTTTTTGAATTTTGTTTATATACTTTTGAGGTTGTGTCATAGGGGAAAAACTTTTGATGCAACCTTACTATTAACTTTGAGAAAGAATGTAAATTTATTATATGTGAAATCATTCATTAATTCATTGCGTTATGAAGACTTTATATTTAGAATTAAGCTGTCATTTTTTTTGGAAAAAGGTAGTCTGTCTATTGTTGATAGCATCTTTCTTTCAGGGATGTGCTGACGATGAAGGGTTTGTTCGGATAACAGATGTAACGTACTTTACAGAAAGCTCGTTTCCTGTTCAAAAGCAGTTGTCTCATACGATTCATAATGCTGATTTTATAGGCGATCTGGTACGGTTGAGCCGTGTTGATACGTTACTGTTTGCTGTAGATAGCAAGACAGACTCCTTAGTGCATGTATTCTCTACCCGTACACCCCAGTTGACCTTTAACATCATTGGCAAAGGGGGTGGTCCCAACGAAATGATATCGGTAGGTTATGTGCGGGAAGGCCAGAAACCCTATACCTATTGCGTATATGACATCACTCGTAAATTTTGGCAGACAGGGGTTATTGATTCCGCCGACAGGCAATTCAAGAAAACATCATCTTTTTCATTCAAGCATGAAGCTTATGACAGATATAGTGTAGAGGATCCGATATGGTTGTCAGACCAAGCCTTTGTGTGTGTAAGCCTTATCCATTACAAGGAGCGCTATTTGGTTTTCAACGATAGTAATGAGTTGTTGTACACCGGAATCAATCCATATATGCGCTTCAACGAGGATTTTTCAGCAGGTATATTAAGTGAATTGTCCTCTACTGTCGGCAGTGTGAAACCCGATAAGAGTCAATTGGTACTGGCAGGCAGATACCTCAATTACATCGAAATTTATCAGTTGCAAGAGAACCGGTTACTCCATCATCTGATGGGTCCTACGCTGTCAGATCCTCGGTTTGATGTTAACAACTCGATGCGTATGAACACTTTGATAAAAAGCAGAGAGACCGTTAAGAGCTATTTGTGCGTGGATAGTTCGGATCAGCGAATCTACTTGCTCTATTCCGGCAAAGAGATACAAGATCCGTCTGGATATACCCATTCCAAAATTGTCTATTCATTCCATTGGGATGGAACACCGCACACCGCCTATCGGTTGGATACAGAGGTGACCTCTTTTGCTGTTGATGAGGAGCATGGCAAGCTCTATGCAGTTAGTTATCCGGACAACAGTATCGTCTCTTTTGATTTATAACTGATTTCACTGCTGTCCCGTTAAAATCGCGAAGTATCATCTGAGCTCAAATTCTCGGAATACCGTTCTTGATATTCAAGCACTGATATAACATCTTATGCTAGTTGGGTTAAGTTTCGAAATCAAATCGGTTTACCTTAAAATTGTTTGTATCACTCAGATATATAGCTTGTTGTGCGGCCGATTCACACTTTTAACGGGACACTAGTGAACTGATTTATAATACATCTTATTGTTGTTTGTCCAATTAGAGATATGTGCTTTTGAACTTGTGAAACCTTTAAAATAATAATATTATGAAACCGATCATCAAACTGCTACCATGTATGTTGCTGCTCCTCTTGATGGCCTGTAGCGGGAAAGAGGCAGTGAAGAAATATTCGTTGACAAAGACCGATAAAAAGCTGACGTTTGCGTTGGATGCAGAGACCAAAAATGAAATGTATAGCTATGCTGTTTATCGAGATAAAACCGGGAAAAACTATTTTACTTTTAAGAATAGAGCTTCCAATACGCTTCTGTTTTATGACATCGACACAGAGTCCTTTGAATACAAAGTGGATTTTCCGGTGGAGGGAAATCATGGAGTAGGGTTGGCTGAAGGTTACTATATCCATAATTTAGATAGTATCTATCTGCCCAATAGGGATGTAAAGGAGATTTCTCTGTCGGATAAAAACGGCTTTTTGCATGCCAAATATTCGTATGATAAAGATGCGACAAACGAGGAATTATCTCGTTATGGTTTTTCAAGTGCCTATTTTCAACCGGCTGAGGTGATAGGCCGCACGATGTATCTCTATTCCGGTCCCAATCGATTTATAGAGCGCGATCCGGTTACCATCACGTTTGATATGGATACGCATGAGATCAAGGCACTTCCTTTCTGTTATCCGGATTATCCGGGCTCAGACACGAAGTTGAAGAAATTTGGTTTGGAGACCGCTTTCAGCCGCTGCTATGACGGCACGCACTTTGTCTATTCTTTCTATTATGACGAGAACATCTACGTGGCAACGCCGGCGCATGATTCCATCCGTAAGATAGCGGTAAAGAGCTCCTATTTTGACAAGGTGGATTTGCCGGGCGAGCTGACCGCCACGCCACAAGATTTCTGTGAAAAGCCTTGGTATGGCAATCTGCTCTATGATCGCTATCGCAATGTCTATTACCGCATAGCTTATCCGCGAACAACGATAGAGAAAGAGGTCCGTCCGTTTGAACTGCTTGCCTATGGGCGGAAGAACTTCTCCATCATTATCCTGGATAAGGAGTTCAACAAAATAGGAGAGACGCTTTTCCCTGATTATACATATAGTGCAAAAGGCATGATCATATTGGAAGACGGTCTTTACATATCGGACAGTCACTATTTGAATCCCCAGTTCAGCGATGATGTGCTCAGCTTTGTGCGGTTTGAACTGACAGCGGAGAAGTAGAGTGCTTCTATTTTTATCAATTTAGTGTTACTCGTTTTAATGGTAATATTATGAAGAAAAAAGTTTTATATGCAACAATAGCAGCTGTGTCACTGACAGTCGGCTTGTATCTGAGCCAGAGAGAAAAGGAGAGCGAATTGTCCGGCTTATTGGGTGAAAACGTGGAAGCGTTGGCTGGATCAAGAGGTAATACAAATTATTTTTGGGAGGACAGAAATTATATCAAATGTGATAATGGATTTGGTTTAGGATGTCCTTGTGGAATGTAATATATCTTATGGACTGAATAGAAGTGTTTTATTATGATTATTTTCTATTCAGTCTATTTCTAAAATATTTATTTGTATATGAACAAACAGGTTTATTTTATATTGCTTTTGCTCTTTCTTTCTTGCAATCAAAAAGGATTGCAAGAAACCAAGGAGTTGTATGATTTGGAGGCTACAGATGAATATATAACCCTTCATTTGGATGATAGTACTTATATTCCCTTAAGTAATGTTTCATATTATAGGTTTGATAATACAGATTATCTTGCTTTTGTTAATAAGCAGACAGCCCAGCTTATCATCTATGATATTACAAAAGGAGAAATATATAGGAAACTGGTCTATCAAACAGAGGGTGAAAATAGCATTGTTGGATATATCAGCGATTTCTATATGAAGGAATTAGACGAAATTTACCTTTTAAGTCCCTATACCAACTATTTGTATCAGAGTAACGGTGATGGTATGATTGTTGAGAAAGTAGATTGTTCTGAAGATAATAACGGAATCCCACTGACGCGTAATTTAAGTTCTTTGGGGAGGATGGAGTTGGTTGACGGTAAGTTTTATTTGACTCAAAATCTGAATAGAACGTATGGAGATGCTGTTCTGGAAAAAAGCTGTATGTCTGCTGTTGTAGATATGGATTCCAAACAAACAGAGTTGTTACCGTTAACCTATCCCTCAATAATATCATTGGAGGATTTGGGGACGAATGCAGGTTATGGCTATCAGTACAGGCGAATATTTGACGGTGCCCATTTTATCTATTCATTTTTATATAGTGATATGATTTATAAAGTCTCTCCTGATCATCGGCAGACAGAAGTGAAAAGAGTTGCCAGCAAGTATATTCCTGAGGTGAAGGTAAATCGTTTGAATAACAGTGATTTTAGGAGGATTTTAAAAATGACTTGTGAAGAGGCTACCTATGAGGATATAGTATATGATAAGTACAGAAAAGTCTATTATCGTTTTGCATGTCCCCAGACAGAGGTAGATCCCAAAGAAAGTTATTTGGAAATAATACGTTATGGAAAGCAGCAGTTTTCTGTTGTTATCTTGGATGAAAATATGAATCGAATAGGAGAGAAACTTTTTCCTCCTTTCACTTATGTACCCACAGTCCATATAGTAAAGGAGGATGGGCTATATATTAGTTGCAGCCATTACAAAAATCCTGATTATAGCGATGATTTGCTTCGTCTACAAAAAATTATAATTGTAAAAAAGTGATTTGTTATGAAGTTTTGGTTGTATATAGTATTGTTCTTTTCTCTAATTGCTTGTAAAGAACAAAACAGGGGGAAAGAACAAGAACTGTTAAATCTTTTAGGGAAAAAATTTATCTTTCCATCAGATGCTTATTATTATAACTGTTTCTCTGAATGTTTTGAAAATGTGGATTTTAATTCAAGTTTTAAAATAGTTTCATATATTGATTCATATGGATGTGTTGCTTGTAAATTAAAAATGTATTTATGGGAAGATTTATTGAAAGAGATTGAAGTCGCGTCGAATAAAAAAGTATTGTTATTGTTTATTATTGATTCAAATAGTAAAAATGATGTGAAATTCATTTTGAGAGATAGTCAATTTAATTACCCTGTTTGTTTTGACGATAATGGCTTGTTTGATAAGTTTAATGATTTTCCTGATAATTATGAATTGCAAACGTATTTACTAAATGAATCAAATGATATTTTAATTGTTGGAAATCCAATCTTGAATAAATCTATAAAGAATCTTTATTTGAATATGATTTCAAAAGGGAGATGAAAGATAAAGTTCTATATTTAGAGCATCCAAAAGCTGTATAACCTATAAAATAATAATATTATGAAACAGATGAACAAACACTTGCCGTGTATGCTGTTACTCCTCTTGATGGCCTGTAGCGGGAAAGAGGAAGTGAAAAAATATTCGTTGGCAAAGACCGATAAAAAACTGACGTTTGCGTTGGATGCAGACACCAAAAATGAAATGTATAGCTATGCTGTTTATCGAGATAAAACCGGGAAAAACTATTTTACTTTTAAGAATAGAGCTTCCAATACGCTTCTGTTTTATGACATCGACACAGAGTCCTTTGAATACAAAGTGGATTTTCCGGTGGAGGGAAATCATGGAGTAGGGTTGGCTGAAGGTTACTATATCCATAATTTAGATAGTATCTATCTGCCCAATAGGGATGTAAAGGAGATTTCTCTGTCGGATAAAAACGGCTTTTTGCATGCCAAATATTCGTATGATAAAGATGCGACAAACGAGGAATTATCTCGTTATGGTTTTTCAAGTGCCTATTTTCAACCGGCAGAAGTGATAGGCCGTACAATGTATCTCTATTCCGGTCCCAACCGATTTATAGAGCGTGATCCGGTGACCATCACGTTCGATATGGATACGCACGAGATCAAGGCATTGCCATTCTGCTATCCGGATTATCCGGGTTCAGACACGAAGTTGAAGAAATTTGGTTTGGAGACCGCTTTCAGCCGCTGCTATGATGGCACGCATTTTGTTTATTCCTTCTATTACGACGAGAACATCTACGTGGCAACGCCGGCGCATGACTCCATCCGTAAGATAGCGGTAAAGAGCTCCTATTTTGACAAGGTGGATTTGCCGGGCGAGCTGACCGCCACGCCACAAGACTTCTGTGAAAAGCCTTTGTATGGCAATCTGCTCTATGACCGCTATCGCAACGTCTATTACCGCATAGCTTATCCGCGAACAACGATAGAGAAAGAGGTCCGTCCGTTTGAACTGCTTGCCTATGGTCGGAAGAATTTCTCCATCATCATCCTGGATAAGGAGTTCAACAAAATAGGTGAGACGCTTTTCCCCGATTATACATATAGTGCAAAAGGCATGATCATATTGGAAGACGGTCTTTACATATCGGACAGTCACTATCTAAATCCCCAGTTCAGCGATGATGTGCTCAGCTTTGTGCGGTTTGAACTGACAGCGGAGAAGTAGAGTTGCGCATATCGCTTTTGGAAAGCTCGACACCTTTTCGGAAAAAGGGCGGCTTCTTGTTATAGAGCTTATACATTGTAATTCTGCCAATGGGTTGATTTTATAAGTATGTATTAACTTGATCAAATATTCATTGTGTCATGAAGACTTTTTATTTGTTAGGTTCATGAAGAAAGTAACGACATATCTTTATAAGATAGTGAATGGCTTGTTTGAATTGTTGTACTATCTGTGTATAGCCGGATTGGCATGGATAGGAATGCAAGTGTTTGTATTTGCGACCTTTAAGATCCCTTCCAACTCGATGCAACCCACTTTGTGGGCGGGAGATAACGTACTGGTCTTGAAGCCTCTCATTGGGGCACGTCTGTTCAATCTGTTTTCGGCATCTGGCCAAACGACAGTCTATCGTATGCCAGGACTCAACAAAATCAAGAGGAATGATGTATTGGTTTTTCATTTTCCCTATCCCAAGGGATGGAGCCATATCGAAATGGATTTGCTGCTCTATTATATTAAGCGGTGTGTGGGATTGCCTGGAGATACGCTGTCGATAGAGAAGTGTCAGTTTTATCTGAATGGAGAAAAGGAGAGGCCGGTCAACATCGCTGCAGAAGAATGGTTGACAACGTATGGCAGTAAGCGGAAGAGAAATTATGACTGCTTCCCGTTAGATAGTATATTCGGTTGGAGCGAAGTTGATTTTGGGCCTATGTACATACCTGCAAAAGGTGATTCTGTTGTGATGAGCAGGACTCATTATTTTCTGTATAGGCGTCTGATAGAGTGGGAACAGCAGACAAGGCTTCAGTATAGAGACTCAGTCTGCTTGTTGGGTGATACTCCTATTACTGGTTATCGCTTTCGCCATAACTATTATTTCATGGCCGGAGATAATCGGCTTCATTCCGAAGATTCACGCAGGTGGGGACTTGTGCCGGAAGAGTATATAGTGGGAAAAGCCGTTTTCATTTGGAAATCGGTCGATCCCTATACCGGCCGATTCAGGAGGAAGCGTTTCATGAAGGTTATACGGTGATGGGAGCAGCCCTATAACAAGATATAGAATGAGTGGAAGTAGAATTAAAAAGGAAGGAGGTGATTTGGTAATAAGTAGTATCATTATTTTTCTTATCTTGTAGAAGATAGTAGTAGGAGAATCCATTTTGGTAAATTAGTATTAACTCGTTTAATTGTATTATTATGAAGAAAAAATTTTTATATGCAACAATAGCAGCTGTGTCACTGACAGCTGGTTTGTATCTGAGTCAGAGCGAAAAGAAGAGCAATCTATCCGATTTGTTGACGGAAAACGTGGAAGCGTTGGCAGATGAGATTACAAAACCAAAGGAGTGTCCAGGAGGAACCGTATTGTGTGCCTTTATTCACTATCCTGGGGGATCTGTAACTTATTATGAAAAAAATGGAACTCCTACTCCACAGCCACCACCAACACCTTTAAATTAGTACTTTATAAAGTTGTTGTAAATATTATGAAGGTGTGTCATAATTGCAAACTGCTGCGTTGCTTTCGGAATTAGACTTCAGTCATTTACACCAGTAAACTCCTGTCGATCTCATCCTTAGCGCCTTGCATTTTACTAATTCTGACGCACCTTTTAAGGCTGCATCTAAATAGTTATTTTGATACAACCTCATTTATATGGTTGTTTAATTTAAAAATAGAAGTTCAAAATGAAAAACTACCTGTTATTATTGTATAGCCTGCTATTGATGTCGTGTACAGAAACGTATGAGCCCTATCAGTTTGAACGAAGTGAAGCCATTTCATTCAATCCGCTGAATTTTCCAGCCTTATTGGGATATACCGTTCAGTTAATTCACGAGGATGGTGATCTGTTTATCTACGACTTTTATGGAGATACACTCATCACCCAATTTGATTTGGAAAAAGAGCAGATAACGAAGAAATGGGTAACCATAGGTAATGGTCCGGGCGAACTGAACAACCCTTTGGATATGCAGTATATAGATCGTCGTCTCTATCTTTTAGGCCGTTCACAGCATCTGATGACGCATCTCTCTTTTGAGAATGAGACTACGCTGTTTGTAAAAGATTTTCAGTTGCCGGATGCGAGTGACCGATTTGTAGCACTCACTCCCACGCAGTTTGTCTTTTCCGGTTTTTGGGACAATCGTTATGTTTGGATGAATAGGTCCGATTCTGATAATCTGGTTGGTTTTGGCGATTATCCGTCGTTTTGGGAAAAGGAAGAAACGATCCCATCCTCTGCCAAAGCGATGTTTCATCAATCCATGTTTGCCAAACATCCTTCGGAAGCATTGTTTGCCAGTGGTTCGTGGTATGTATTGGAGATCTTCCGTTACGATCCGGCAGGTGTGAATCCTCCTCAACGTCAGTTTCAAAAACAGTTAGGACGTTATTCCTATGATCATACCTCGGGCAATATGGTTACAGCCACAGTTCGGCCGGGTTCTGATTTGGCAGTATCGGGCATCTGCTGTTCAGAGAAGTATATCTATCTGATTCGCCCTTTAACCACGGCATCTTGTGAAATTTTAGTGGTCAACTGGGCGGGAGAACCAGTGATGAAACTGGAGTCAGACAAGTATGTATCTTGTCTGACAATTGACGAGAAAGCGGGTAAGGGATATGCGTGCATTACCGATCCTGAAGACCGTTTGGTTTGGTTTGATCTGCCGGATATGGAAGAATAATTATATGCTGGTAACTTGTCTTTTCAGAGAGAAGGGTAATGGATAATCTAAATTTGTGTTTAATAGCTATAAACAGGATTCCTATAAGAGGATTGGAGTGTCTTTTTTACATTTCTTGTGATTCTATCTATTGCAAGCGTTCACTCATAAAATTGGAATATAGGTAAAATCTATGCGATTCTTTTGAATTTTAATCTTTTTTTTGTGAAAAGTGAAGTGGAAATTTCAATCAGAAAGGCGGTGATGTATGAGCAGTATGTATTCCTGTTTTTCCTATCTTGTCGAAGCATAGTAGCAAGAGGGGCAGTTTTTATCTATTTGGTATGAACCCATTAAAAAGTGAATTATTATGAAGAAAAAAGTTATTTATGCAACAATAGCAGCTATGTCACTGATAGTAGGTTTGTATCTGAGCCAGAGTGAAAAAGAGAGTGATCTGTCCGATTTGTTGACGGAAAATGTGGAAGCCTTGGCAGCCAATCCATCTTTGAAAGATTGTGAAACTTATTGTACACCTGATCATAGATACTATTGTATAGTAGATTATGGAGAAGCTTCTGTGTCTTGTCCACAGCATCGTAAGAAATCTATGGAATAATGGTGAAATTTGGATCGTAGGGAGATGATCAATAGTTGTCAGAAAACCATTAAATATCAGTATTATGAAGAAAACATTATTCCTATCATTTGTGGCCTTGTTAGTTACAGCATGTACTTCCGAATCGAAGTATAAAGAGTCAGCCACCTTCATATGGGATGACATTAAACAATCTCAACAATTGAAGGGCGAAGAGGTTAAGTTCGATGATCCGGTCATGAAGCCGATCCGTGTCGGTGTGCAAGATTCATTGCTCTTTACCATTGATGCAGCAGAAGATACTATATTCTCTGTTTATAATCTGCACCGAGGCTCCTTTGTAGGCAAGCGAATTCAACGGGGCCAAGGGCCTAATGATATGTTGCAGCCCTCGTTTGTCCAGATCAATAAAAAGGAGATCAGTCTGTTTGATATGACTACCTCTTCAATCTCTTTCTATGGATTGACCGATTTTGTCTCTACCGATGGAACTTCCTGCAGCCACAAGACACAATTGTCTGATCAGGTGTTTGGAGATGTCTGTTATTTGGACGATCAAATTCTGACAGCAGCCTACGGAAAGGATCAACCTTTCTATCTGTTCGACCATCAAGGAGGAGGAAAGAAAGAGTGGGGCGCATTTCCAGTCTTGACCGGAGATTATACCAACCTGGTGAATAGCGAAGCTTTTCAAAGCACATTCACTACCAATGGTAAAGACAGGGTGGCCGTTTGTCATAGCTGGACCGATCTGATAGAACTTTATGACAAGAGTGGCCGTCTGATCAAACGTCTTCATGGTCCTGAGGGTTTTCTTCCCTATTTCAAAGAGGTGGCAGCCGATCAAGGAAAGATGGTTCGTCCAGAACAGGGCAAACAGCGTGATGCCTATTACAATCCGGTCAGTGTGGGAGATCGGTTCTTTGTCTTGTTTAACGGAGGCTATGTGGATGCAAAGGATTACAGTACATTGAGCACACGCCTGCTGGTCTTTACTTGGGAGGGAGAGTTGAGTGAAGTGTTCCATTTAGATCAAGGAGTCTTCACTTATACCGTAGATCCTCTCTCTAAAACCATCTATGGCATCAGTGATAGTCCGGAGTTTCACATTGTGAAGTTCTCTTATCAGTAACCCTGTTTTTCCTATCTTGTCGAAGCATCGTAGCAAGAGGGGTAGTTTGGTAATGAATTGATAATTTTTAAATTTTATTAGT
>CAKVBA010000060.1 GCA_934725305.1 uncultured Parabacteroides sp.
AAAGATGGGACTCGAACCCACGACCCTTGGAACCACAATCCAATGCTCTAACCAACTGAGCTACATTCACCATATTGTCTCTTATCAAGACGGTGCAAAGGTAAGCATTATTTTGAAAAACGCAAACCTTAATGCACCTTTTTTTGTCTTTTTCTTACTTATAGATCGCTTTCTTGCCTGCTAACAGCGTGTTACGCATTAAAGAAATTATCGTCATCGGACCTACGCCACCCGGAACCGGAGTGATATAAGAGCATTTTGGAGCCACTTCATCAAACTTAACATCGCCGGTCAGCTTAAATCCGCTCTTTGTCGTACTGCACGGCATACGAGTTGTACCAACGTCAACGATAACAGCTCCCTCTTTCACCATATCTGCTTTCAAGAATTCAGGAACGCCCAAGGCTACAATAATAATATCAGCCTGCTGACACATCTCTTTCAAGTTTTGTGAACGGCTATGACATACGGTTACTGTACAGTTTCCCGGATAGGCTTTCTGCATCATCAAAGTGGCCATTGGCTTACCAACGATATTGCTACGACCCAAGACTACGCAATGTTTACCCTGCGTTTCGATCTTATATCGTTTAAGCAATTCCTGAATACCAGCCGGAGTAGCCGACACAAAACAGGGAAGACCAATAGACATACGTCCCACATTGATCGGGTGGAAACCGTCCACATCCTTACGATAGTCGATTGCCTCGATCACCTTTTGTTCCGAGATATGACTTGGCAACGGCAGTTGCACAATGAAACCATCCACATCCGGATCGTTATTTAACTCATCAACCTTACGAAGCAACTCCTCTTCGGTTACATCTTCTTCATAACGGATCAGAGATGACTTGAAACCAATCTCGTTACAAGCTTTCACCTTGCTGGCAACATACGTTTCGCTACCGCCATCATGTCCCACCAAAATAGCAGCCAAATGAGGCACCTTGCCACCGGCTGCCTTTATCTGAGCAACCTCTTCGGCCATCTCTTTCTTCATCTGAGCAGCCACGGCTTTTCCGTCGAGCAATTGATAATTTAGTTGTTCTTCCATATTGTGTGCGATTTATATGTGAATTATCTTCTGAAAGGAGGTCTGAATGAAGGCATCTTCATCTTTCCGCCCGATTTGGCAGCCGTAAGCATACGCATCATCTTGCGTGTCTCATCAAACTGCTTGATCAATTTATTCACCTCCTGAATAGTTGTACCACTACCCTTTGCGATACGCTGACGGCGCGAAGCATTCAAGATAGACGGATTGGTACGTTCGGCCGGAGTCATTGAATAGATAATAGCCTCGATGCTCTTGAAGGCATTATCATCAATATCAACATCTTTCAGAGCCTTGCCGACTCCCGGAATCATCGAAGCCAACTCCTTCAAGTTACCCATCTTCTTTATCTGCTGAATCTGATTGATAAAGTCGTTGAAGTCGAACTGATTCTTGGCAATCTTCTTCTGCAGGCGTTTTGCCTCTTCTTCGTCATACTGCTCCTGTGCACGCTCTACCAACGACACGATATCACCCATACCCAAGATACGGTCGGCCATACGTTCGGGATGGAACACGTCCAGAGCATCCATCTTTTCACCTGTACCTACAAACTTGATCGGTTTATCCACCACGGTACGGATAGAAAGGGCGGCACCACCACGAGTATCACCATCCAGCTTAGTCAGTACAACACCATCAAAATCCAAACGTTCGTTAAACTCTTTGGCTGTGTTTACGGCATCCTGACCCGTCATGGCATCAACCACAAACAGAGTTTCGTCGGGTTGAATGGCACTCTTGATTGCTGCAATCTCCTGCATCATCTGCTCATCAATAGCCAAACGACCGGCTGTATCGACAATCACCACGTCGTTACCTTTGGCCTTAGCCTCCTTGATAGCATTCTGAGCAATAGCAACCGGATTCTTACTGTCGAGCTCCATATACACAGGAACACCCACTTGTTCGCCGACTACGCGCAACTGTTCAATAGCGGCCGGACGATACACGTCACAAGCAACCAATAACGGTTTCTTATTTTTCTTTGTCTTCAACAAATTGGCAAGCTTTCCGGTAAATGTTGTCTTACCAGATCCCTGCAGACCCGACATCAACACAACAGCCGGTGTGCCCGTCAGCTCCAATTCGGTAGCCTTGCCACCCATCAGAGTTGCCAATTCATCATGGACAATCTTCACCATCAACTGACTAGGCTTTACTGAGGTCAGCACATTCTGGCCTAAGGCTTTTGTCTTAACCGTATCCGTAAAACTCTTGGCCACCTTATAGTTAACGTCGGCATCAAGCAATGCTTTACGAACATCTTTCAATGTTTCTGCCACATTGATTTCGGTAATCTTGCCCTCGCCTTTCAACAGCTTAAACGATCTGTCTAACCTTTCGCTTAGATTTTCAAACATAATTCAATATGTATATTTATAGTATTTCCAATCAATTAGTTTGCAAAGTTACAAAAAATCTGCAACATCTGCTTGGGTTCAGATAAAAAGTAGAAAGCTCCTTTCCCTCTCTTTCCGATCAAATCTGCTTGCTCTGCCAGTTTGCCTTTTTCAGATAGATAACACTGAGCAGCAGCAAACCTATATAATATATCACCTCGGTCATGAAACAGATGCCCACCGGCATGTGCAGACGAACACCTGCCACATAGATAAACAGGCCATAGAAGAACAACACAACCGACTCGATATAAAGAGCTGCCTTGGTATTGCCCGTACCTGTCACACCATTAAACACAATATTGGCAGCTGCCGAAATAACCAATGCGCCCACAATAACATAGACTGATGGTATAGAGGCCTGTATCAACTCCTTGTCTCCGGTATAAATCGAAAGCACTTCTTGTGGGAAAAGACAGACAAACAGAAGCAACACCAACATGATCGCTACGGAATAGCATGTGATACGGCGTATGATCGAAAACACCTTGTCGGGATATCCGGCTCCAATACAATTACTGACAAAGGTATTGGTAGTCATAGACAATGAATTGATGGGAATCAGCAAAATCACATACAGGCTTCGGACGATGTTGGCCACAGCCAATGAGCGTTGGCCCAAATGTTCCACGGCCACAAATAGCATGAAGTAAGTGGTCAACGAGATGAAATATTGCAGCATCGTGAAGATGGAGATACTCAACACTCTCCGCAACAGATTCATATCAAACGAACGGAACTTATTCAAGGCATACTTCTCCCGATCGACCGTCAATGCGGTATATACAAAATAGAAGATTATTGAGACCGCTTCGGCCACTACCGAAGCCAACGCTGCTCCCTTGACTCCCATCTCAGGAAATCCCCAACGACCAAAGATCAGGAGATAGTCGAGCCATATATTGGTGATTGCCATCACAACAGCATTCATCGTCAACACCTTGGTTCGCGTAATACCGATAAATAGGGCACGAAACATAACTCCCACAAAGGTAAAGAAGAAACCTGCCACACGCCAATCGAGAAACTCCATCGTGGCCTGCCAGATCGTATCTGACGAGATGAGCATACGCATAACGTCGCCGGCAAACAGACGAGACAACACATAGAGCACAGCAGCCAACACCAACAGGAAAAACACGCCTTGAATCATTACCGGACCCACAGCTGCATAGTTTTTCTCTCCGTTACGACGGGCAATCATAATCTGTGAACCGGTGCTGAAACCAAAAGCGATCGTAAAGACGCAGATATAATACAAACCGCCCATGCCGGCAGCTCCCAACTCCACCTCGCCTACTCGTCCCAAAAATGCTGTATCTGTTACATTAATAATATTCTGAGCCAACAATCCTAAAAAGATCGGATAACTAACCTCCCAAATCTGTTTATTCGAATACATATATAAATTATTCTTCTTCTATTTCTATATTCCAACCGCTGCAAAGGTACAAAAAAAAGACGGTGTGGTCATAATCGCAGTATATAGGCGAATTGAAGACGACAAAACAGTCACTCCCACAATAATGCCTGAACTCTTCTGTAAAAAGAGATCATAAACAGACAAGAAGCAAGTAACAAGTTTCTTATACAATCCGTTGGCGAACCGGCCAAGATTTCAGTTGATTGGCGATGCTTTTGGAAAAAGATCGCATCGCCGCTCCAAAAAGGTCGGCAGCTTTTTGGGAAAAGGGCGCACCCTTTTTGAGAAAAGGTCGGCAGCTTTTTTTTAACTGATTTAAACGTTTTCGTAATCTTCTATCTAACAACATCTTAGCAATACTGAAAGATTATCAGGAAAAGGGCCGTATAAGAAGGGGCGTTTGAATAACGATAAACCAACGAGATTACCTTGTAAGCCCATGTATAGCAACTATAAAAAATACAATAAGTCAGCGAGAAGCCGGGAAGCCGTTAACCCGGTCAAAAAGGAGTAGTCTATTTTCGGAAATTGGGTGCCTACTCCTTTCCAACGGAGTGCCTACCCAATCCGAACGGAGTGCCTACCCAATTTCAAAAAAGTCTATACCCTTTTTCCCGAAAGTCTATAGACTAATTCCAAAAAGTCTATAGACTAATTCCGAAAAGTCTATAGACCCTTGAAAGACAGTCTATAGCCTCTTTTGAAAGGGCATTTGAGCCGAACCGGATTCACCTGTCTATGCCAGCGGTTTTGTCCCTCGTCTTAGACGGATTTGTCCCTCGTTTTAGACGGATTTGTCCCTCACCTTCAGCCAATAAATGCACCGGGTAAAATACAATAACCACTCCTAAAGATTACGCTAAACAAGGAAAACCATTGGACCATTGGACCGATAGCTACAGCAAACCAATCGTTTGGGGCATTTTCAATACGCTACATCCGCTTTTTAATACCGTTTAAACGGTGTTTAAAAAGCATTTAAACCCGGTTCAAAAAAGCGACCGACTCCCCAAAGACAGAGATTCGGACTCTATTCAAAAAGACGAGCCGTATAAAAACAAGAAACCCATTGGCGGAGTTAGATAGATTCTAAATAAATCCGCCAACGGGCTTACAAAATGATTTTCTATTAAATCAACTTATTGGTTGCTGTATCAGGGAAAATCACAGAAGGTTTAAAAGTCTTAGCCTCCTCAAAGTCCATCAAAGCATACGACATAATGATAACGATGTCACCCGGCTGAACCTTACGGGCAGCAGCTCCGTTCAAACAAATTACACCTGAGCCTCGTTCACCCTTGATGATGTACGTTTCAAATCGTTCTCCATTGTTGTTGTTTACAATTGACACCTTCTCATTCGGAATCAAGTTTGCAGCATCCAGCAGATCAGCATCAATAGTAATACTGCCGATATAGTTCAAATTAGCTTCCGTAACCGTTACCCGGTGAATCTTTGATTTAACTACCTCTATAAACATAGTTTTATGAATTATATTTGATATTATCAATCAGTCTGACTTCCCCACAATAAACAGTTATACAACCCACTGCATAATCTGTATCAGACCAATTCTGAATCGACTCTAACGTATTGCCGTCGACAATTTCATAATACTCTACGCGCATCACAGGATCGCTGTTGATTGTATTCACCACATAGTCGATAACTTCCTGTACGCTTTTTTCGGGTGCGAAGTTAACACTTTCTTTTAACGTACGAGCAATCAGCGGAGCTTTTTGACGCTGTTCGGGTGTTAAACGTGTGTTTCGGCTACTCAAAGCCAAGCCATCAGCTTCGCGCAAGATTGGACAAGCATTGATCTTGACCGGGATATTCAACTGCTTCACCATAGCACGGATAACAGCAATCTGCTGGAAATCCTTCTCGCCGAAGTAGGCATTATCCGGCTCTACGGCATAGAACAATTTACTGACAATCTGAGCCACTCCATTAAAATGACCCGGACGACGAGCGCCCTCCATCACTTGCGAAACGGTTCCAAAATCAAAGGTACGTGTGTCCGGCTCAGGATACATCTCCTCAACCGATGGAGCAAACACATATTTGCAACCTGCCGATTCCAGCAGAGCACAGTCTTTGTCCAACGTGCGAGGATAAGTTTCCAAATCATGCTTATCGTTAAACTGTGTCGGATTGACAAACACGCTCACTACGCAAACGTCGTTTTCTTCGACACAACGTTTCACCAAACTCAAATGACCTGCATGTAGCGCTCCCATTGTGGGAACAAAACCAATACGCATGTTATCTTGCTTTTCAGCAGCAAGATATTGCTTTAAATCTTTAATACTGTTTACTATTTTCATCTGACTGATGCTTAATTGACTGTGCAAAGCAAATAAATAATTACGTTAATTGAAAGAAAATTGCTATCTTTGTAGCGTCTTTATAAAACTAATTTACAGAATGGATGCAAAAAAAATCTTGTTTATAGCTCAAGAGATCACTCCTTACCTTCCCGAATCTGAACTTGCAACGATATGCAGAAATCTGCCTCAAGGCATTCAGGAACGTGGTCGCGAAATCAGAACATTCATGCCTAAATTCGGAAATATCAACGAACGACGCAACCAGCTTCACGAGGTGATCCGTCTCTCTGGTATGAACCTTATCATTGATGACACTGATCACCCTTTGATCATCAAGGTTGCTTCCATTCAGGCCGCTCGCATGCAGGTATATTTTATTGACAATGAAGACTTCTTTCAAAGGAAAGCAACCATTTGCGATGAAAAGGGAAACGAATATGAAGATAACGACGACCGTTCTATTTTCTACGTTAGAGGAGTCTTGGAAACCGTCAAGAAACTGCGTTGGATACCCGACGTAATCCACTGCCATGGATGGATGTCTGCCTTAACAGCTCTTTACATCAAACGTATGTATGCCGATGATCCCGGCCTGCGCGATGCCAAAGTCGTTTACTCTATCTATAATGATGAATTCAAACAGCCGTTCCGAAGCGACTTCGCGAACAAGCTGAAGATGGATGGAGCAAAAGATTCTGATATAAAAAATCTAAAAACGGATACAAGTTTCGTAGGATTGACTAAACTTGCAATCGATTTCGCTGATGGAGTAATCCAGGGAAGTGAAACGATTCATCCGGAAATTACAGAATATATTGGAAGCAAGAAGAATATCAAATTCCTTCCATACCATTCTCCGGAAACTTATATCGACGCATTCAATGAGTTTTATGACGTCGTGTTAGATTCCAACAAGAAATAAAACAGAAGAAATAGATGAAGATCAATCTTTTAGTACTTGGACTCGGCTTAGGAGCAGCTATCTTGGGCGGGTGTAATGATGATTTGAGTTTGGTTGGCCCGAGCATTCAGCCGCCGGAAGATGGCATTACAGTCTATAATGACACTTTCCGTATTGAGGCAACAACCGTTCTGATGGATGGCGTCTATGCCAGAACAGACTCTGCCATGTTGGGTGAGATTTATGACCCACTGTATGGCGAACTAAAGTCCGACTATATGTGTCAGTTCTACTGTCCGGAGAACTATAAGTTTGCAAAGGAACCTATCGATGGAAAGATTGATTCAGTCAACTTCAAGATATTCTATGGCTCTTCTATCGGTGACACACTGGTGCCGATGAAGGCTGAGTTGTTCTTGATCTCTAAACCGCTTGAAAAGAACTTCTACACCAACTTTGATCCGCAGAAGTATTGTGATATGCAGACCGTTATGGGCTCTAAAGTCTATACAGCTTACAACCAAAGCATTCCAGACTCTATAAGAGAAAATGGTTATGCTCCGCATGTGGCTATCAAACTGCCCAAAGAATTTGGTCAGAAGCTATACGACGAGACCTGGCAGAATCCGGCTTCGTTCAGCAGCCAGGAAGCATTCAATAAATTCCTCCCGGGCTTCTATGTTACAACCACCTATGGTACAGGTAACATACTGAATATATCTGGTTCGTATATTGATATTTTCTATAAATATATGACCAAGACAGAGGCTGGCAAAGATTCCATCGTGTCTTCTTTTGAACGTTTCAACGTAACCAAAGAGGTTATCCAGTTGAGCCGTTTCAAGAACTCCGACATTGAGCAGTTGCTAAAGCCCAACGATGAATATACTTACATCAAGTCGCCGGCCGGCGTATGCACTCGACTTGTGATTCCTTCAAAGGATTTGGCTCCGATATTAGAGGGAAGAATCTTGAACAACCTGCCGTTGACATTGCATGCAATGCCGCAGGAGAATTGGAAATTTGCTTTCGACCCGGCTCCCAACCTGCTGCTCTTGCCCGAAGACTCTGTCAAGACCTTCTTCGAAGAGAGACAGATTGAAAACGGAACGACTTCATTCTTGGCAAGCTACAATACAACAACGCTCACCTATTCTTTCAATAACATTTCTGAGTTGTTGAAGCATCAGCTGAAGAATGATAAAGATCATGACTTGAGACTGCTTGCCATTCCAGTGAAGCGTACCACCACAACAACAGGTAGCTACTACAACCAGACAATCAAGACCACGGCTATAGAGAATTATATGGCGCCTTCTGGTAGTAAACTGAGAAAAGACAAAGAGGTTACTCAAATGGTTGTTACCTCATGTAAATACAATTAATCTGATTCCAGCGTTTCCTGACTGGAATAAAAATAAAAAGGGCTGTGTCAAAATGGAAGTTTTGATGCAACCCTTTTTTAGATGTGTCAGGATTCACAAATCATGCAAACGCCATCTACAGAAAGAGGCTGTGCCAAAGTGTACACTTCAACACAGCCTCTCTTAGTAAGTTAAAATCCCTTTGGGATTACTTTTTAGCCTTTTCAGCTTTCTTTTTCAAGCGGTCAATCTCCTTCTGCAGACCTTCAATTTCTTCACCCTGATTCTTAATCGTGGTAAGAAGAGCATTCAACTCTTCGTTTTCAATTGTTTCAGGGAACTCAGCCTTTACACGAACGATAAAGTCGGACAATACATTCATATAGTTGTTGAATGCATCATACGGATTGTCGTATGGGCTAAATCCACGAGAACCCATGTGTTTGGTACTCATGTAATAGAAATGATCGCTGCTCTGCAAATAATACCAATCCTGACGGATACGGCGAGTCTGACTCAAGCGAACACGTTCACCGATTTCGTTGATCTTGCGGAATGCTTCCTGCTGCAATACGTTACCCAACCAAGAGCTGCAGTCTTTCTCTTCATCGACCCAAGACATTGGATAAGGAACAGAGATTGTATCAACCGGCTTCAACAGAGCAAACACCTCTGACGGAGTTGAGAAGCTGATTCCCTTGTCTGCGGCAAAACGAGGCAGAGCCTTGAAAAAGTCAAAGATACCAGTTTCTGCAGGATTCAAAGAGCCCAACACTTCGTAATTCATGAACAAGTTGATAACCTGTTCTGCTGCCGGAGTTTCAGCGATCCAAGAGATATATTTATCTGCTGTCAATGGATATTCATTCCAGCTATAGTCGCTGAAGCGGTTAGACAAATCCTCACTGAAGCGATCGTTCTTCAACAGCAAGCTCAATTTCGGATTCACGCAAGAAGAATACATATAGTTCGGACTCTTCCAACCCAAAATATGCTTAGCTCCTTCTGTGATCATTCCCTTGTAACCCATTTCATACACCATAGAAGAGATATCATCTGAATAGATCAACTCTGTATTGCGGAACACTTTCGGTTTCACGCCAAACAAAGTCATGATCTTATCTTCCTGCTTCTTGATCTGGTGCTTGAACTCATCCGGATCACCCAATGATGACAATGAGTGAGCGTATGTTTCTGATAAGAACTCGATGTTGCCGGTAGCAGCCAATTCCTTAAAGCTGTCAATAACTTCCGGTGTATAGATTTCCATCTGTTCCAAAGCCACACCTGAGATAGAGAAAGCGGCTTTGAACTTACCACCACTTGTCTTGATCATTTCCAGGATAGCCTTGTTTGCCGGCAAATAGCAGCGCTCAGCTATACGGCGAATGATTTCTTCATTCTGGAAATCATCATAATAGTAATGGTCGTTACCTATATCAAAGAAACGATATCTCTTTAGACGGAACGGCTGATGTATTTGAAAATAAAAGCAGATCGTTTTCATAATATACTTGTTTTAATTTTTGTCTTGTCGTTAATTATCTGTTTGCAATCACCATATCATAAATACGACGAACTTTCTGTCCGGCATATTCCCATTTAATATTATCTACCTCTTTCTTTCCTTCCACTTTCAGGAACTCGTGCATAGCCGGATAAGTGATAATTGAATACATAGCATCGGCCAGAGCTTCAATATCCCAATAATCCACCTTGATAGCATAATCCAAGATCTCGGCACAACCTGATTGTTTAGAGATGATACTTGGCACACCACACTGCATAGCCTCCAAAGGAGAAATACCAAACGGTTCGGAAACAGAAGGCATCACATAAACATCACTCGCCTTCAAGACTTCATAAACCTGACGACCTCTCATAAAACCAGTAAAATGGAAACGGTCTGAAATGTTACGAGCAGCAGCCAGACGAATCATCTGATCCATCATATCACCACTACCGGCCATCACGAAGCGGGCATGCGGAGCTTTCTGTAACACCTTGGCGGCAGCTTCAACGAAGTATTCAGGACCCTTCTGCATCGTAATACGGCCCAAGAAGGTGATTATTTTATCCTTCACTCCCTTCTTGTCCTGGATTGCCAGGATTTCCGGACTCAATGGTTCAACGGCATTATGCACAGTTGTAACCTTGGCAGGATCTTGATGATACTTTTCAATAACCGTCTGACGAGTCAAGTTACTTACAGTTATGATATGGTCGGCATTATCCATACCATTCTTTTCAATCGCATACACATCCGGATTCACATTACCACGGCTACGGTCATAGTCTGTAGCATGTACGTGGATAACCAATGGCTTGCCGGTTACACTCTTTGCATGAATACCGGCCGGATAAGTCAGCCAGTCGTGGGCATGGATGACATCAAACTGCTCAGTACGGGCCACTACACCGGCCACAATTGAATAGTTATTGATCTCTTCCAACAAGTTATCAGGATAGCGTCCTGAGAACTCCATACAGCCCAAGTCATTTACATGACGGTAGCTAAAATCGGCATATATATGTTCACGAAAATCATAATACTTCTGCGGATCCATAAACTTGCCCAGGCGATCTTTCACAACATCCATGTTCACATCGCGCCAGACGATTGGTACATTATTCATACCAATAATTTTCAGGAAGCTCTGGTCTTCATCTCCCCAAGGCTTCGGAATACAAAAGGTAATATCCATATCCGGTTGCATGGCCATACCTCTTGTCAACCCAAAACTTGCGGTTCCTAAACCTCCTAAAATATGAGGAGGGAATTCCCATCCAAACATTAAAGCTTTCATATAGTATGAGTTTTATTCGGCGTTATACTTTTTCAACAAATCCACTAACTTCAAAATAGCAGCCACATTCATGGCAAATGAAACAGCGCCCCTTCCCGTGAACGGAGGATTACCATCAAACAGCTCAGGTATAGTACCGATGCAATGGTGGTTCATCTCTTCCTCCATACTGATTAACATACGTTCAACAAAGGCAACTCCACCCTTACCAAACACCTTCAAATAGGCTTCAAGATAGAAGCCCAGCAACCATGGCCAAGCTGTACCCTGATGGTATGACAAGTCTCGCTCATATTGCGGACCTACATAATACGGTTTGTAGCCTTCGCTCTTCGGGCTCAATGAGCGGATACCCTTCGGAGTAAGCAACTCTTTCGTCACAATATCAAGAACTGCACGTTTCTGCAATCTTGTCAGCGGAGAATAGGGTAATGCCACCGCAAAGATCATGTTCGGACGTACACTCCAATCAACAAACGATCCGTTCACATAGTCGAACAGATAGTTGAAACCATTGATAAATGTTTCGGGGAACGATTTTTCTACCTTCTTGATGATCGGGTCGATCCGTTCGATAGGCAGACCGCCCATCAATTCTGTATAGAAGCAAAGAGCGTTATACCACAAAGCATTAAACTCTACAATATAACCTGAACGCGGAACAACCGGTTTGCCATTAACCGTAGAATTCATCCATGTGATTGCTTTATCACAACCGTTGGCAAACAACAGACCATTCTCCATCACCTTCATGTCCTGATGTTTCTGATCCAAGATATAATTGATGAGCTCGCCCACCAGTTCGCCGTAACGTTCTTTAGCCTTTTCTACACCAACCTCCTTGGCATATTGCTGAACAGCCCAGATAGCCCACAGGCCCACATCGGGATTATCTATTTCATGAATGACTCTGTCAGTGTTTCCATATTCCATATATTCTCTCAAAGCCGGAGCTGCTGTATCCATGATCTTTTCAAAACGAACAGGATCTTCAATAGCTAATGTACATCCGGGCATAGAGATAAACAGATCGCGCGCGCGTACCTTAAACCAAGGATAACCGGCCAACAGGTAAGCATCCTGTTCTTTCGGACGGAAATAGAACTGCTGAGCAGAGTTCTTCAAGCAGTTGTAGAAGCTAGTACGAGGAGTACGAGCCAACACTTCAGCTTCGTACAATGTCTTTAACCGAGTAGTTGCAACAGGTGCGTCACCTGCACTGAAAATAATAGATTCCCCTTTCTTGATAGGCACTTCAAAATAGCCGGGAACATACAGGTCTTCTTTATAAGGATAACCTCTCTCCTGCTCCTTTGGATATTCTATTCCATTATACCAATAGGGCTCATACACAAATTTAACTTTCTTGCTAAACTGCATATATAAATCGGGATATCCCGGATACATACAGGTCTTGATACCATTTGTAACTTCGGTATAGGATTGGTTAACGTTGCCGTTAGCATAGGTCAAATCATTGACATTACGGAATGCCATAAACGGGCGGAAACGCAAGGTTGTAGCAGAGTGAGCATCTTCCAAAGTATATTTAATCATGATACGGTTCTCATACATAGAGAAGACCTTTTCCTTTGAAAAGATAACACCTCCCACACGATAAAGAGTACGTGGCACTGTTTCAGAACTGTATTCACGGATGTACTTATGCCCTTTCGGACTGAAATTGTCTCCCTGATACTTATGTAAACCCAGATTGAATTCTGCACCATGCTGTATAACGGTTTCGTCCAAAGATGACAAAAGAACATGGTTATCATCATCCATCGTGGGCACCGGCATCACGAGTAGTCCGTGATATTTCCGGGTATTACAATCAACAACAGTAGTGCAATGGTAGGCTCCCAATCGATTTGTACGGAGCACTTCACGAGTCAGAGACTCTTCCAGGTTTATCATTACTGTTTTGTCAAATTTTAGATAACTCATACGTATATTTGGGTTTTAAGTTATTTCTTTTTCACTAAAATGTAAATAATTCTTTAAAAAACTATCGAGTATCAAATGTACCGCTTTCAAACAAATAAACCAAATCTTCTTTCATGTTTTTTTAGATTTTACCTATCTTCGTTATTTTAAATGTATTATCAATCAAAATATTGCAGCGCAAAATGTTATATAGGTGTGTTGTCAAACATACAAAATTTTGTTAACCGACCGCCATTTTCCGCTTCATTATACCTCCATTCCGCAACGATAATATTTCATAATAAAGAAAAAAACGTATATTTGCGTTCAAATTTAAACGATATAAACCATGAAAAAAGTCTTATTACTAATAGGTATTGCATTAAGTTTAAACTGTATGACACAAGCAAAAAATAATCCGCTTCTATCGGCTTATAAAACTCCTTTTGGAACTCCTCCTTTTGATAAGATCAAGACAGAGCACTACGAGCCTGCTTTTGACGAAGGCATCAAACAGTTGGACGAAGAAGTCAAGCGCATTGCCAACAATCCCGAACCTGCTACATTCGAAAACACCATTGTTGCCTTGGAACGTAGCGGTCAGTTATTGTCTAAAGTAAGCTCAGTTTTCTTCAATGTATTATCTGCCGAAGCGAATGACGAGATGATGGAGATTTCACAGAAAGTGTCTCCGAAGTTATCAGAAAGCTCAAACAACATCTTTCTGAACGAGAAATTGTTCAACCGCGTAAAAACAGTATATGACAAACGTGATCAGCTGAACCTTTCTACCGAAGATGCCAAGCTGCTGGAAGACACCTATACGAGCTTCCAAAATCAGGGTGCGACTTTAAATGATGCCGACAAAGAGAAGTATCGCAAGTTGAGCACCGACCTGAGCGTATTATCATTGACATTCGACCAGAATTCTCTGAAAGATCAGAATCGCTACGAATTGTTGATTACCGACGAAAAGGAATTGGCCGGTCTGCCTGAAAGTATCCGCGAAGCTGCCGAGACACGAGCAAAAGAGAAGGGCAAGACAGGCTGGTTGTTCAACTTGTCTGCTCCCAGCTACGGACCTTTCATGAAATATGCCGATTCACGCAACCTGCGCGAAAAACTATACCGCGAATTTATGTCGGTCGGCAACAAGGGTGATGAATATGACAACAAGGAGATTATCCGCCAGATCATAAACAAACGACTGGAAGTAGCCAAACTGTTCGGCTGCAAAACCTTTGCAGATTATCAACTGAAACATACGATGGCAAAGACTCCGGATCAGGTGTACAAATTGCTCAACCAACTGCTCGACGCCTACAAACCGGCAGCTATGCAGGAATACAACAGAGTATATGGCTTTGCTGTGGGATCAACCCAAACAGACTTGCGTCCGATGCCTTGGGACTGGAGCTACTACTCTGAGAAGCTGAAAGACATCCAGTTCAAGATCAACGACGAAATGACTCGCCCCTATTTCGAGCTGAATCATGTTAGAGAAAGTGTATTCGGACTGGCCACTCAGTTATATGGTATAACCTTCAAGAAGAACGATAAGATTCCGGTTTATCATCCTGAAGTGGAGACCTACGAAGTATATGATGAAAATGGCCAGTTCCTGTCTGTCCTTTACACCGACTTCCATCCGAGAGAAGGCAAACAGTCGGGTGCTTGGATGAACAGCATCCGTAGTCAATATAAAGATGCCAAAGGCAAAGATCACCGTCCGCAGATTGTGATCGTGATGAACTTTACCAGACCGACAGCCAACAAACCGTCATTGCTTTCATTTGACGAAGTGAATACTCTGTTGCATGAGTTTGGTCACGCTTTGCATGGCATGTTTGCTTCAGGAACCTACGCAAGCCTTTCAGGAACGAGCGTTTACCGCGACTTCGTTGAGCTGCCTTCTCAGATTATGGAAAACTGGCTGACAGAGAAAGAATTCCTCGATCAGATTGCTATCCACTATGAGACAGGTAAAAAGATTCCGCAAGAAATGGTACAGAAGCTTATTGATGCTTCAAACTTCAATGCCGGCTACCTGTGCTGTCGTCAGTTGAGCTTTGGCTTCTTAGATATGGCATGGCACACCATCGACAAACCGTTTGAAGGAGATGTTACAGCATTTGAGAAACAGGCATGGGCTCCGACTGTGATTGTTCCTGAAGTTTCCGGTGCGTTGATGAGCAGTAGCTTTGGACATATCTTCTCTGGTGGTTATGCTGCCGGTTACTATGGATACAAATGGGCCGAAGTGCTGGATGCTGATGCCTTTGCAGCGTTCAAGGCTGGTGGTATCTTCAACAAAGAGATTGCCCGTTCATTCCGCAACAATGTATTGTCAAAAGGTGGCACAGAAGACCCGGCTGTTCTGTACAAACGCTTCCGTGGTCAGGAACCGACGATTGATGCTTTGTTGATCCGCAACGGTATTAAAAGATAATTGACTTTCTGAGACATATCAAATAAAGGAGGCTTCAAAACATAAACAAAGCGGACTGAAAACCCAATGGCCTCCTTTGACAACGCCCTGTAATGTAAAAAGTTCATAACACAGACTTTTGACATTACAGGGCGCTTTGTGTTTATGGGTCATCAGCAGCAGGGCAGCGCCCTGGGTGAAAAGGTCTATACAACACAACGCTGTAAGGGCAACTATAAAAAACAAGGAGAAATTAAAGCAGCCCTTGCAGGGCGATAGCTCATAATTGCATCATACCCAGGGCGTTGCCCTGGACTGTAAAGAGGTTGTCCCTTCGGGACGCAGAGCTAATAACAATAACGACAAGGAGAAATAATGAAGCAAGGGCGGGAAACCAACAACATTTCCAACGACGGGCTGAAAGCCCAATGGTTTTCGTAGCCCAGGGCAGCGCCCTGGGTATTTGATAAATAAGAGGTTACGCCCTACAGGGGCAAAAGTACAGTAGAGCTGCCATTTGCCGCAGATGACACACCTTCACATCGGGAAATAATACTTTTGCCACTTACAGGGCGATTATTGTATATAACTATTAGAGGGTGTATCAAATTGAGAAATATTTGATTTGCCCTCTTTTTTATCTTGTCAGGAGTGGAAAATTTTCAAGCA
>CAKVBA010000061.1 GCA_934725305.1 uncultured Parabacteroides sp.
GGCGAATCTGAACGAATCGTACCGAACCGGGACTAATTGTTTCTATTGCGAAATACGTGGTTCACCGGAGGCTTACAGAAGTTTTTACGTATAGAGATAAGGAATATTTGATTTGTGACCCGTCTTATCGGGGAAGTATGCCGGGGAAAGTGATACCAGCCTGTGCTTCGCTGAAGCCGATTATTGTTTCATATGCCAAACAGATAAATTAGAATGAAAAAAACTACATTGCAGCAGCTTCTTATTGGAGTATTCAGTATGTTTCTATTGTCGCCGGTTGCGGCGCAGAAAAAGATATCGGGCCGATCCGTGCCCATACGGTTCAGTATGGCGGAATCTTTCGCAACCTCCAAAGCGTCAAACCGTGTTTTGAAGGATCAGTATGCCTCGGCCTTGCAGGTGGCCGATCTGGACCAGTTACCGGCCGGTAAACCAGTCCGCCCCTATTCCGTTGCAGTGGTCATTGGCGTTGAGCACTATAATTTCATGCCGATGGCTCCGTATGCTGCCAGGGATGCCGAGCTGATTGCCCGCTATTTCAAAGCCTTGTTGGGCGTTGACCGTGTTATTGTTCACACAGACGATCAGGTAACCGGCTTCTTCTTCGACAATCTGTTTAATGCCGCAGAGGGCGAATTGTCTCGGATCATAGAGCGAGGCAAGACCGATTTGTATGTCTTTTATTCGGGCCACGGAGTTCCGGCGGCCGATGGCAAAGAGATGTTCTTGCTTCCATCCGATAGCAAGATGAGGCTGATCGATAAGCAGGGATATAGCTTGAATGCTCTGTTTGAACAGCTGGCCCAGCTCCCGACAAAAAGCACAACCATCTTTATCGATGCCTGTTTTAGTGGATTGGGCAAGTTCTCTCAGGCGGCTACTCCGTTGAATCTGATGCATACAAAGGGTGTGAAGGTTAAGCCGCTGTTGCATCAGCCCTGGTTGCTGAATCCCAATTTTAGAGTCTTCACCTCTTCTTCGATCAATCAGGCGGCCCTGGTTTTGGATGAGGCGCGTAGCGGACTGTTTACCTATTTTCTGCTTTTGGGATTGCAGGGCAAGGCCGATATGGATGGCGATGGCCACGTTACGGCCGGTGAATTGAGCCGGTATATCCATTCGAATGTTGCTGAAATGTCCCGAAAAATCTATCAAGAGCAGACGCCATGTTTTTATGGCGATGATTCATTTGTCTTTTACTAACCATCGTCTTTGAGGGTGATCTCATAAAGGGGGGCTGTGTCGAATTTTCCTATGCCGACACAGCCCTTACTCTTTTAGTTTCTTCCTATTTCGTGGCGCTGAAAAGTTTTTTTGTTTTATATGGAAAAATAATATCTGTTTTTCTGTCACAAAAAGCGATATGGTTTCAAATAAAGATGTAACGCGATTTTTCCGGAATCTGGAAAAGGATGAAGGACAATCGTTGTTTTTTATAACCCTATCAATATATATCTGGAAAAGTCGTTAGAGGTTGCTTCCCCAAAAGAGGCAGCCTCTATTGTTTTTTATTCCTCATGAGGTATGAAATGGATTTTGACCCCTCAAAATCGATCTTTTGATTTCGGAAAATGGATTTTGACCCCTCAAAGTGTGTTTTTTGACTTCGGAAATGGATTTTGACCCCTCAAAGTGTGTTTTTTGACTTCGGAAATGGATTTTGACCCCTCAAAATCGATCTTTTGATTCCGGAAAATGGATTTTGACCCCTCAAAGTGTGTTTTTTGACTTCGGAAAATGGATTTTGACCCCTCGAAATTGGTTTTTTGACTTCGGAAAATGGATTTCGAGGCCTCGAAGTGAAGTTTTGATCTTTTACCGGAAGAAATAATATCTGTTTTTCTGTCACAAAAGGCAATCTGCGTTCAAATAAAAATTGAGACACGTTTTTATTGAAATAGAAAAGTATGGGAGATAATGATAAAGAACAATATGATAATGCTTACGAAAGGATGTATTCCGAGTTGGGTGAATATTGTCCTGTTTCTGAAAATCTTCGTGAACTGATTATCGAAAACAGCATTCTCGTTAAGTTTTCAAAAGGTGAAATGCTATTGGAAGAAAGCAGAGAGTGCGATTTCTTGTATTTCATAGTAAGCGGATTTTGTTCTTGTTATTATAATAAGGATGGAAAAGAATATATCCTGCGGTTTGCTGGCGCGGGCGAATTTTGCACCTCTTGGCACAGCTTTTTGGGGCGACAGCATTCGTTGTTTAACATTAAAGCGACGGAAGAGACTTTGACGGTTTGTTTTAGGTGGGAGTGTTTTGATAAACTGAAGGAGGAGAATCTGGAGTTTGCGATTGTTGTCTGTAAGATGCTCGAGCATTTTGCGATGAAGAGCGAAGAGAAATATTTCAGGATGCGTAGTTGTCAGGCCGAGGGGCGGGTTCGTCATAGCCTGGATACGCGTGAGATGCATTATCTGATGAGGCATGTGCCTCGCTATAATATCGCATCTTATTTGAATATGACGCAAGAGACGTTTTCAAAGATTTTTACTCAGTTGAATAAGGAGCTGCGGTAAGGTTAGGTTAGTGTGTTGGTTTGGTATGGGGCTGTATCAATGTGTTTGATTATTGATGCAGCCCCGTTTTGTTTGAGTTTGATGACATAAACTCGTCTGATGGCAGTCGTTTATCGGCTGCCCAGGTCGTCATAGAGCGTTTGTAGCAGCGCTTTTCCCTTGTTGAGCCGCTGTTGTTCATCATCTTGCGGATTCTGAATCAGCGGTTGGTCGTTTTCGTTGTTATAGACCGATACGCCCGACTGATCGATGAAGCCAAAACCATTGATAAAGGTGTAGAAGGCATAATGAGGATCGTGGGGATTCAGAATGTCTTTGCTGAATGTAAACTCATCATGAGGCAGGCCCAACTGTTGTAGCAATGTTGCTGCCAAGTCGGTCTGATTGGCCAGCGTATCAATGACAACCGGTTTTTTGATGGCTCCGCCCAGCCAAATCATAGGAATATGATACCGTTTGGGCTCATAATTCTTGATCTCTTCGGGATAGAGATACCCATGATCGGATATAAGTATCACCAGCAGGTCTTTCCAGGCAGAAGTTGTCTTCATCTTATCGATAAAGTTGCCGATGCAGCTGTCGGTGAAGGCAACAGAGTTCAGATAGGGATGATCGAACTTGTGGAAAGGCACCTCAAAAGGTTCGTGGCTGCTCAGTGTGAGGAATGTGCTCAACCACGGTGTATCGGTGCTCTGCCTTTGCTGTAGCTCCTCAAACAGATGGGTAAAGGTGATGTCGTCGTTGGCGCCCCACTTGTTTAACCGGCTGCTGATAGGGAAATCGCGGTCTGCCGTAATCCGGCTATAGCCCGAACTGAAGAAATAGCTCTGCATGTTGGTGAAGTTGATGTCTCCGCCATATAGCATATCCGCCTGATAGCCTTGCCGAACCAGGCTTTTGGCGATAGAGGGAAGCGTCTGGCTTTTGGCCGGATATTTCATGATAGAGGTGGTCGGTTGGGCCAAGTAGCCATTCAGTACGGCAACGATTCCGCGGTCTGTTCGGAAAGAGTTGGCATACATATTGGAAAACACAACTCCTTCTTGGCTCAGTCGGTTCAGGTTGGGCGTGATGCCCACTTCGCCGCCGACCGCTTCAATGACATTTGCCGAAAAGCTCTCCATCAAGATCACCAGGATGTTGGGGCGGTTGGTGTTGAGCAGTTTCAGCGAATCATCCACAGCCATCGCATTGTCTGTCTTGTGAGGTAACAGCGGTCTCACCCGTGCCTCTCTCTCTTCTTCCGGAAAGAAGTTGAATTGCGAAGCAAAGTCCTGCTGTTTGCTCAAAGAGGTCATCAAGCTAAAAGTAGGGTTGATGGCCGAGTGGTTTAAGAACTGGTTCTGACTGAAATAGACAACACCCACGTTGGCAGTCGAGGTAGTAACGCCTCCGCGGATGGGGATAAACATCAGTCCGCCCAGGAGAAGAATCAGCAAGCTGGCCTTGATCCGTTTGCGTACCATCGTCGTGGGCACTTGGGGCAGAATACATTTCTTAAGGAACAGATAAATACCTCCGGCATAGGCCAGGAAGGTCAGTAGCTGCAAGACGAACTCTTTCAAAGGCACACTGGCCATTGCGTCTTTGGGCGACTGTAGATAGAAGAAGAGGGTGGCATCCAATCGGAAGCGCCAGTAGGAGTAGAGCCCTTCGTCAATGGCAAAGATGGCTGCAATCAGCAAAGCCATGAGGCCGAAGTAATACTGGAGAACTTTCTTTAGCCAGAGTCCGGGAAGCCATACGGAGATTAAGGTGAGAAGCAGAGGTATGGCCGTTAGGTAGCCGGCTATTGTGCAGTCGAGCTTCAAGCCGTGCCAGATGACTTGCATCCAGTCTGTGAAGGTGCATCCTTCGGCCAAAGCTGAATTATAGAACATGAATGCCGGTTTTTGTATCACAAATACCGGCAGCCATGCTATAAATAATAAAATCAGAAAACCTGTTCGCTGTTTCATTTATATAACTTTTCACGCAATTCGGCGATTGCTGGATCGGAAATGTAGTCATCATAATCCATCATCTTGTCGATAATGCCGTTTGGAGTCAATTCAATAATGCGGTTGGCCACAGTTTGGATGAACTCGTGGTCGTGGCTTGAGAACAGGATATTTCCCTTGAATGTTTTCAATGTGTTGTTGAAAGCCTGGATAGATTCCAAGTCCAAGTGGTTGGTCGGAGTATCCAAGATCAGACAGTTGGCATCGGTCAGCATCATACGCGAGATCATACAGCGCATCTTTTCACCTCCGGAAAGAACGCTTACCTTCTTCAGCAACTCTTCGCCCGAGAACAGCATACGTCCCAAGAACCCTTTCAGGAACACTTCGTTTGTGTCTGGCGAGAACTGAGTCAGCCAATCGATCAGGTTATAGTCTGAGTTGAAATATTTCGAGTTGTCGAGTGGCAGATACGAGGTGGTGATAGTTTGTCCCCACTGGAATGTACCTTCATCCGGTTTCTCTTCGCCGTTGATGATTTGGAATAAAGCCGTCATGGCACGCGGGTCGCGGCTGATAAAGACAATCTTATCCTCTTTCTCAACGTTGAAGTTCAGGTCGTGGAACAAAACTTTATCTTCGATGCTCTTGGTCAATCCCTTTACCTCCAGAATCTGGTTGCCCGGTTCGCGGTTGGGTGTGAACAAGATCCCCGGATAGCGGCGAGAAGAGGGCTTGATCTCTTCGATGTTCAGTTTTTCCAACATCTTCTTGCGGCTGGTTGTCTGTTTAGACTTGGCCACGTTGGCACTGAATCGGCGGATAAACTCTTCCAATTCCTTTTTCTTCTCTTCGGCCTTCTTGTTCTGGTTCTGCAACTGACGCAAAGCCAACTGGCTTGATTCATACCAGAAGCTATAGTTACCGGCAAACAGCTGCAGTTTGCCATAGTCGATATCAACAGTGTGTGTGCAGACAGAGTCGAGGAAGTGACGGTCGTGGCTCACGACCAATACCGTGTGTTCAAAGTTGGACAAGTAGTTTTCCAGCCAGCTGACTGTTTCAAGGTCCAGGTCGTTGGTCGGCTCGTCCAGCAGCAAGTTGTCGGGCTGTCCGAACAGGGCACGCGCCAGCAAAACACGCACCTTCTGCTTACCACTCAGGTCTTTCATCAAGGAGTAGTGAAGTTCTTCGGCAATACCTAAGCCGCTCAACAGGCTGGCAGCGTCACTTTCGGCATTCCAGCCTTCCATTTCAGCAAATTTCTCTTCCAGTTCGGATACACGGATACCGTCTGCATCGCTAAAGTCCGGTTTCTCATACAGCGCATTCTTTTCGCTCATCACCTCCCACAAGGTGGTGTGTCCCATTAAGACTGTATCCATTACTGTATATTCGTCGAAGGCGAAGTGGTCCTGACTCAAAACAGAAAGGCGTTCGCCCGGACCCAGGTTAACAGATCCGCGTGTAGGGTCGAGTTGTTTGCTGATAACACGAAGGAAAGTAGATTTACCGGCTCCGTTAGCACCAATAATACCATAACAATTGCCTGGTGTAAACTTCATGTTTACATCTTGAAAAAGGATGCGTTTGCCAAACTGCACATCCAAGTTGTTGACTGTGATCATATTGTTGTTTTACCTATTAATATACAATTTGAGATTACAAAGGTACGAAAAATATCGAAGGTTTCTTTGTTAATCTTTAAGGTTTGTCAGAAATAGCAAGTGCAAGGTTTTAAGGATGAAGTGTCGTCTGAATCCCGAAAAGAAATGCGGCAGTTTGCAGTTCTGATAAATTGTTATATAAAAAAACGAGGATACATTTTGAAATGCATCCTCGTTATATCGATTTCTTGTAGAAAGATAATCTTATTTCTTTTTACGGTTACCGTAACGGCTCATGAACTTATCAACACGTCCTGCAGTATCCACCAATTTAGATTTACCTGTATAGAACGGGTGAGAAGTGTTAGAGATTTCGACCTTTACCAACGGATAAGTAACACCATCGATTTCGATAGTTTCTTTTGCATTGATAGTTGAACGAGTGATGAAGATATCCTCGTTAGACATGTCCTTGAATACTACAGGACGATAATTCTCAGGATGAATTCCTTTTTTCATTGCTTTATTATCTTAATTTATTACTATTCTTTATTTTAATGGTAACCGGTATTTTGGGTGGCAAAGGTATGGAATAGAGTTGAACAAACAAAGAAAATTAGTCTGTTTTTTCGTTTTCGATTGAATTTGTGTTATTTTATATGTTTCATAGCATCATTTCCTCAGAATCTTTATATCTTTGCAACAGGTTTTTTAATCATTAACGTAATAACATATACAACTATGGTAAATTACAAAGATTTGGGTCTTGTAAACACAAGAGATATGTTTGCAAAGGCTATTAAAGGCGGATACGCCATTCCGGCTTTCAACTTCAACAACATGGAACAGATGCAGGCTATTATCAAGGCTGCAGTTGAAACTAAATCTCCGGTAATCCTTCAGGTTTCAAAGGGTGCTCGTCAATATGCTAACGCAACATTGCTTCGTTACATGGCTCAGGGCGCTGTTGAATACGCAAAAGAATTGGGTTGTCCTAATCCTCAGATCGTTCTTCATTTAGACCATGGTGATACTTTTGAAACTTGTAAGAGCTGTATCGATTCAGGTTTCTCTTCTGTTATGATTGATGGCTCTCACTTGCCCTATGAAGAAAACATCGCTTTGACTAAGAAAGTTGTAGAATACGCTCACCAGTTTGACGTAACAGTAGAAGGTGAATTAGGCGTGTTGGCAGGTGTTGAAGATGAAGTTTCTTCAGACCACCACACATATACAGATCCTGAAGAAGTAATCGATTTCGCTACTCGCACAGGTTGTGACTCTTTGGCTATTTCAATCGGTACTTCTCACGGTGCTTATAAGTTTACTCCGGAACAGTGCACTATCGATCCTCAGACTGGTCGCATGGTTCCTCCTCCATTGGCATTCAATGTATTGAAGGCTGTTGAGGCTAAGTTGCCGGGCTTCCCTATCGTATTGCACGGATCATCTTCAGTTCCTCAGGAAGAAGTAGAAACTATCAACAAATACGGTGGTGCTCTGAAGGCTGCTATCGGTATTCCTGAAGAATGGTTGCGCGAAGCTGCTAAGTCTGCTGTATGTAAGATCAACATTGACTCAGACTCTCGTTTGGCTATGACTGCTGCTATCCGTAAGGTATTTGTTGAAAAGCCTGCTGAATTCGACCCTCGTAAATATCTGGGTCCGGCTCGTGACAATATGGAAAAGCTGTACAAGCACAAAATTATCAACGTGTTGGGTTCTGACAATAAGTTGTAATTTCCCATACCGCTTTATGCGGGATATATATACAAAGGGGCTGTGTCAAAATGGTTGTTTTGATGCAGCCCTTTTTTTACCCAAATCAGTCATTCGAACGGAAAAAGTAAAACAGCTGAATATTTCTATTCTTTCCAACTCTTGTCAGCACTTCTTTCGGCTAAAGCTTCTCAAGTGAATAAACATCAATTTGCCTGTTTATATAATAGTCTTTCCTCTTTGAATCAAATATGTGCCGAGAGATAGTTATTGTATTTTTATTTGGATTATTATTAGCTAAAAGCGGTAACGGATTCGGCAGAAACGACGGGCAACTTCGCCGGACTTGACAGACGAATCTGTCTCGGCTCAAACACTCTGAAAAAAGGTTATAGCCTATCTTTTAATAGCTTATAGAGTCTTCGGAAAAAGGGTATAGACTTTTTCAAAAAAGGGTAGGGACTTTTTTGAAAATGGGTAGGCACTCCGTTGGGACGGAATAACTACTCCGTCGGAACGGAGTAGTTACCCAATTTCCGGAAATAGCTTACTCCTTTTTGACCGGATTAGTAGCCTCTTGTTCGCCTGTTGACTTATTGTATTTTTATATCCATTATCAATAAGAATCGTAATCTAATGACCGGATTGGGTTAAATTGTCGGGAATGGAAAATGGCAACGCTGCTGTTTGTCATTATGACATTGCCGACGGTTTGGGGATAAAAAATACCCCTTCGTGCATGGAGGAAAACTCCGTTTGCATGAAGGGGTGTTTTTTTATAGTTGTTTAAAACAAGTTATTCTGTATGACCGAAGCCAATCGGTTCAAGAATGATTAGTCAATAACGTTGTGACTCTTGAATACGCGATGAATCTGTTCCAAAGCGTAGTCTAATTGTTCTTTTGTATGAGTTGCCATCAGAGAGAAACGGATCAATGTGTCTTCTGATGCTACAGCAGGAGCAACTACCGGATTAACGAAGATGCCGGCGTCGAACAGTTCCTTTGTGATGAGGAATGTCAAATTATTATCGCGAATAAACAACGGAATGATCGGAGTAGAAGTGTTACCGATTTCGCATCCCATATTGCGGAATCCGTCCAAGGCATAGTGAGTCAAGTCCCACAAATGCTGGATCCGTTCCGGTTCGCTCAACATGATGTCCAGAGCTGCATTGGCAGCAGCCGTAGCCGCCGGAGTGTTGCTGGCACTGAAGATATATGAACGGGAATTGTGGCGCAAATAGTTGATAACTGGTTCGTCAGCAGCAATGAAACCACCGATAGAGGCAAATGACTTACTGAATGTACCCATAATCAGGTCCACATCGTTGGTCACGCCAAAGTGGTTACATGTACCACGGCCATGATCACCGAATACACCAATACCATGAGCTTCGTCCACCATAATGCTGGCGTTGTACTTCTTAGCTAAAGAAACGATTTCAGGTAACTTAGCTACATCACCTTCCATACTGAACACGCCATCGATAACGATCAGTTTTACTTTGTCTGGTTCGCACTTTTGCAACTGCTTTTCCAGAGACGCCATGTCGTTATGTTTGAATTTTAGTTTGGTAGAGAATGAGAGACGATGACCTTCGATGATAGAAGCATGGTCAAGTTCGTCCCACAGAATGTAATCTTCGCGTCCTGTTACGCATGACACAACGCCTAGATTTACTTGAAACCCGGTTGAATATACAATGGCATCTTCTTTGCCAACAAATTCAGCTAAACGTTTTTCCAGCTGAAGGTGCAAGTCTAATGTCCCATTTAAGAATCTTGAACCGGCACAGCCCGTGCCATATTTCTTAATGGCTTCAATAGCAGCCTCTTTTACCTTCGGATGATTTGTCAATCCCAGGTAGGCGTTTGAACCAAACATCAGAACCTTTTTCCCACTAATGATTACTTCAGTGTCCTGATCACTCTGGATCTCTCTGAAGTAGGGATAGATCCCTGCGGCCATGGCTCGTTGAGGAGCATCATACTTTGCTAGTTTCTCTTGTAAAAGTTTCATATTTATCATTAAAGAGAATGATTTATCTCGCTGTTAATTGATACAAAAAGAACTCAGATTGCCGTGTGCATCATCTCATGCTTCGACTAATCAAGGCTACAAAAATAGTAAAAAAATGATTTATGGCAGCTCAAATAGTTTAAAAGTTTTTCAAAAGCATTATTTTTGTCTCTGAAATATAAGATTAGGCAAGAATGAGTGAACAACAAATAAAAGTACAGGCAATAATTAATCCGATTTCAGGAGTAGGGTCGAAGCGTAAAATTCCAAAGATGATAGAGGAAATATGTAAACGTGGAGACTGTTCGCTCTCTATTGTTTTTTCAGAATACCCGGGACATGCCAGTGAATTAACGCAAAAGGCTTTGCAAGAGGGAACAAATGTTGTCTTGGCTGTGGGCGGCGACGGCACGGTCAATGAGATTGCTCGTGCCATGATCCATTCTGATGCAATCTTGGGAATCATACCCAAGGGTTCGGGCAATGGTCTGGCGCGTGAATTACATATTCCCATGGATGCCAAGAGGGCTATCGATTTGATAGTGAAGGGACATGTGACGACGATCGATTGTTGCAGGGCTAATGGACGTGTTTTCTTCTGTACCTGTGGCGTTGGTTTTGATGCCGCTGTTAGTCAGAAGTTTGCCGGAGAGAAACGTCGTGGCTCTTTGACCTATCTGAAGAATACCATCGAAGAGTATCTGAGCTATAAGCCGGAGCCGTATGAATTGCTGATCGACAATCAGAGTATTCAGGAAAAGGCTTTTCTGGTGGCTTGTGCCAATGCTTCGCAATATGGCAACAATGCTTTTATTGCCCCTCATGCCAATATTCAGGATGGAAAGATGGATATAACCATCTTGTCGCCTTTTACGCCGTTGGATATTGCGCCTTTGGCCATTCAGTTGTTTACAAAACAGATCGACCGCAATAGTAAGATCAAGACGATGCAGGCTCGTCAGGTTACGATTGTCCGACAGAAGCCGGGCGTGATGCACTTGGATGGTGAGCCGGTGATGGCCGAGGCACACATTGATATTACGGTTGAGCCGAAAGCGTTGAAGGTGTTGACTCCCGAAGTGGTTTCCTTTACGGAAGGTGTTCATAATCTGTTTGGCGAAGTGACCCGTTTCTTTGATAAACGCTTACCCTATATTTTCAGATAGAACAGCAGATTCCCTTTCTTATATACATATATATAATGGTATAATCATGGTATTTTTCACTCGTCGTTCTTCGTCTGAGCAGGAGTTTGAGATTGTTTTCAAGCGAAACTATCGAGAGCTTTGTCTATTGGCTTCTAAGTTACTGAAAAGTCCGGAAGATGCGCAAGATGTTGTAAATGATGTGTTTGAATATACTTGGAAAAACTATAGTCAGCTGAAGAAAGAGACATTGGATGCTTATCTCTATACGGCTGTCCGCAACCGTTGTTATAATTTCTTGGAACATCAAAAGGTGATAAATAAGTTCTCTGCTTTGGCGTCGGATTTGGTAGAAGGGCAGGATGGCTCACCTGAAGAATATGAGGTTATGTTACAACAGATAGAATCGGTGTGCAATGAACTTCCTGAAAAAACCCGTTATGTGCTTTCACAATGTTATTATCATCGGAAAAAATATAAAGAGGTAGCAGAAGAGATGCATATATCTACGGATGCTGTTAAGAAGCATATTGTAAAGGCGTTAAAAGTATTGAGAGAGTCGGTTAATAGGACTAAATGACAGTACCCGAACGGAGTGTTGAACTGTATAATACATACAAAGACGAATCAGGATATGGAAGAGAATAAAAAGTTGTCAGATATAGATTTAGAACGGCTGGTAGAGGATATGGATCCTGCCAAGATGAATCCTAAGGAGATTTCTTCAATGGACGATCCTGCTGCCAGGTCGCTTGCAGGAAAGTTGTTGATCGCAGGTGAGGTAAGTGATTGTTCTAATGCTGATTTTGCGGATGCAGAAACGGCATGGCAAGCTTTTGCTACAAAAAAACGTATGATTCCTTTTTCTCAGCGAAGAAAGTTTATCCTACATGTTGCAGCAGTTCTACTTGTGTTACTCGTGAGCAGTGTTTGGGTGTATCGTCAAAACTGTTCATCCGTTTTGTTTGCAGCAGCCTCTTCTGAGCGGGTGGTTTATTTAGTATATGATGGACAATCTGTACAGATGGATACGTCATTCATTGATTTGTGTCTGGATGGTTATGATAAATATGGGCATTATCGAATTGAAACTACACCTGGTATGCAGGTTGAGGTGCTGTTGCCGGATAGCAGTCGGGTCTGTTTGAATGCCCAAAGCAGCATGACTTATCACCACAAGTTGGCCGCATCGCGCCAGGTAACACTTTCTGGTGAAGGTTATTTTGAGGTGAAGAGAGATACAGTTCATCCTTTTTGTATAGAAGCAGATGGGGTAAATGCTAAGGTGTTAGGAACCTCTTTTAATCTTCGTCATTATGGTCGGGAACAGTTTCAGCTAACACTGTTGACCGGTCGAGTTGCCTTGGAATCTGCCCAAAAAGATTTCTCTCAAGTGATGAAACCTGGAGAAGAAGCAGAATTACAATCTGATGGTAAACTATATGTTAAGGCAGTACATACTTCTCAGTCAACGTTATGGCGTGAGGGTTATTTTGCTTATGATGATATACTCATGAGTGAGATATTGTGTGATTTGGGGCGTTGGTATAATATAAATATCAAGGTGTTGAATGATAGAGCAATGTCTCGACGACTTCATTTTAAGTGTAAACGTTCTTTACCCGTTGAAGATGTGTTGGAAATATTGAATGAACTGGGTCATTTTAGGCTAATACGTAAAGGCGATACCATTTTTTTAGAATAATGACAAAATAGAGGTACCCGAATTTTGTTGAACCTGTAAGATAGGTGAAAACAATTTGAATTAGCTTTATGAGAATAAGAATGATTGCATGTGGACTGTTGATGGGTTGTTGTTTGTCGGCGGCACAGCAGGTGATTAATCGTACCTCTCTCAGACATCAGGCTCGGATCTCATTGGCCGATGCTTTTAAAAGTTTGGAAGAAAAGACTGGGTGTACATTTATTTTTACATATGATGATGTGGCTCCTTATAGTATTGATTCAGCATTTGTGGTCGATACCTCAAAAGTGGAATTAGAGCGTTTGTTGGAGGGATTGCCTTTTCAATATACATTCCGTAATGGTTGTTATGTGATACGCAAAGCGAATGTATCTTCTCTGTCTGATAAGCTGCCGGTTATTTCAGAAAGGAATGTTCGGCAGAAAGAAATATCAGGTAAAGTATTGAATCGTCAGAATGAACCTGTTGAAGCTGCCTTAGTTTGGATGATTGATGCAACAACAAACCAATCCGTTGCACAAACTATTACTGATATGTCGGGGCATTTTACTTTGCCGTTAGTGGATAAAGAGGTGAAACTGACCGTTACCTGCCTGGGATATTCCTCTTATATGTCTGAAACCTTTGAAGCTTCTGAACCCCACGTGTTTCCTGCCATTGTGATGGACGATAAGGCTTTGGCCTTGGATAACGTAGTGGTGGTTGGTGAAAAGATGCGTCCGTTAATTGAGCAAAAGGCAGGTAAATTGATTTTTAATGTAGAGAACAGTATTAATGCACAAGGATCCAATGCCTATGAAATATTACGCCAGACTCCCGGTGTATTGATTAATGAAGAGACTAAGTCGATAAGCATCAACGGGCGTAGTGGTATATTAGTGATGTTGAATGGTAAACAGACCTATATGCAGCAGTCAGAAGTGATGGATCTTTTGAAATCGACATCCTCTTCACATATAAAATCAATAGAGGTGATGTCGAATGCCTCTTCTCAGTATGATGCTGCCGGTTCGGGAGGTATTTTGAATATAGTCATGAAGCGTGAGCGGGCTGATGGCCTTTTTATAACAGCCAATATGGGCGTTTCTTATTGGTTCAACTTGAAGCAAAATACAGAATTTTCATTCAACTATAATCGGGATAAGTTGAATCTTTATGGTAGCTATGGACATAATTTGGGACATTCGGCTCTTTTTTATGGAAGTGACCGCAAGCAGTCTGAAAAGTTGTTCGAGAGTCGTTCAGAAGACGTAGATAAACGCAATACAGCCACTATGGTTTTGGGTGTAGATTATCTGTTTTCCAAGGAACATGCTATTGGTTTTCAGGGGAATGGAAATTTCCTTTTTGGCCCGGGTGATATTGTGACACATACGAAGGTGTATGAAGGCGAACGGGCTTTCTCGTCTCAATTGCTTTATTCGATGCGTTCATTGAGTGATTATGTGCATCAACTTTCTCAGCGGTATAATTTTAACATAGACTATCGTTTTGAGCGGCCGGATGAACATCTGTTTACATTGGATATAGATTATGGTTGGTTTAAGGGAGATTCCGAGATTGATCAACCGAATAGTTATTCGACGGCCGATGGTCAGGAGCAGCCTAGCGAGAACTATCATTCTACCGGATTGCGCAAGATTTCACTTTATGCTGTGTCTGGACATTATCAACGCACTTTGTCATTAGGAGAGTTGCAGGCTGGAATGAAATATGCCAGTGTATCATCCCGTAATGGATATTGTTTATTTGAGGAGCAGCAATCTGCCTGGGGTATGGATCGGGAGTTGTCGAATGATTTTCGTTACCGTGAATCTATATTGGCTGCTTATGTTATGGCCGATTTGCATCTGTCTGATCATTGGCTGGGACATGCCGGATTAAGGATGGAATATACTCATTCTAACGGACATCTGTTTCCTGTTGCCGGGAGTAGCCAAATGGAGAATCGTGTAAAAAGTGATTATATCGATCTTTTCCCCTTTGTTGGAGTCTCATGGTTGCCGGCAGAAAAACATTCGGTAACATTGAGTTATGGTAAGCGTATAGATCGACCGGTTTATGCCGATTTGAATCCGATTGATCAGCCATTGGATGGGCTTTCTTCCTGGCGAGGCAATCCTTTCTTGTCGCCTCAGAACACACATCGTGTCAGTCTGCAATATCAATATGATAAGACTTCTTTAGAACTTTCCTATTCCCGGACTAATGATTACCGTGTGCAGGTGACCGACACGTTGGGCGCTGATAAAATTGTGATGACTCCTCGCAATTTGGGAAAACAAAATTATTTCGGTGTGTCATTGTCTCAAGCCCTTCGTCTATGGCATGCGTTGGATTTGAATCTTTCAGGGCAAGCTTACTATTTAGATAACCACATGGCCTTTAGTCCGCATCGTTTTTATCGTCGCAAGCGTTGGGCAGGAGGTCTGTCTCTGCAGAGTTCTTTCCCTCTTTTCTGGGGAATACGTTCAGAACTGTTGGCCGTCTATTCTACACGTCGTTTGGGTGGCTCAACAGAGTTGCTTGAACCTAACTTTGTGATGGATATTGGTTTCCAGAAGAAGTTTTGGGGAGATAAGGGTGTCATAAAGTTATCCTGCTCTGACCTCTTTTGGAGTAATAATTGGGATAATATGAACAGCTTTGATAATTTTGAGTCCAAGAGCTATGGCTACGGTGAGAGTCGTATGGTCAAGTTGAATTTTACTTATAAGTTTGGTGGAACCGGAAACAAGCGGACAAAACAATTACATGTTGAATCTGAATTAAATCGATTTTAATTTTCTGGCAGTGGATTTTCATTTCTAAACAGCGAAGATTGCACATGCCTCTATTCTTGGCCTCTTTTTTAAGGCCATTAAAACGGCATTAAAACAGTATTAAAACGGCATTAAAACGGTTATTCGAACGATATTCGAACGGCGTTCGAATGCCGTTCGAAAAAGAGTGGGTGTATGTTAACGTTTTTAGTTGACTACTAAATGTCTTATCAATAAAGTAAGTTGACTCGGTTAAAACTTAGTAAT
>CAKVBA010000062.1 GCA_934725305.1 uncultured Parabacteroides sp.
TATTACTAAGTTTTAACCGAGTCAACTTACTTTATTGATAAGACATTTAGTAGTCAACTAAAAACGTTAACATACATTGCGCCAATCGTCATGAGAGAAAAGTTAAGAACCGAGGTGTTGTTTTAACGCCGTTAAAATAGCGTTTTAATACTGTTAAAATACTGTTTTAACGAAATTATAAAGCCGAGACAGAGGGAAGGTTCCTTTTGTCTCGGCAATTTAAGTGTTGCCTAACAGCAGCAAGTCCCGAGTAAGCCAGTACGCACATCGGCTCGAATAGTGCGGTAAAACGCACAAACCATCCAAGCGCAAAACAGGCTGTAACCACCGAAAAACCGGTAATTACAGCCTGATAATGCTATAATATGATAATTCTAACTAGGAATTATTCCTCAATAGCAGCTTGGGCGGCAGCGATACGAGCGATAGGCACACGGAACGGAGAACATGATACATAGTTCAAACCTACCTTATGGCAGAACTTAACAGATGAAGGTTCACCACCATGTTCACCACAGATACCACACTTCAAGTCCGGACGGATAGCACGACCCTTTTCAGTAGCCATACGAACCAACTGACCAACACCCTTCTGGTCCAATACCTGGAAAGGATCGACCTTCAAGATCTTCTTTTCCAAATAAACCGGCAAGAATGAAGCGATATCGTCACGTGAATAGCCAAATGTCATCTGAGTCAAGTCGTTTGTACCGAATGAGAAGAACTCAGCAGCTGAAGCGATGCGGTTTGCAGTCAAAGCAGCACGCGGGATCTCAATCATTGTACCTACCTTGAAGTCGATGCTATCACCCATTTCTTCGAACAGAGCAGCAGCAGTAGCACGGATTACCTTTTCCTGTTCCTTGAACTCGTAAAGGATACCTGTCAACGGAACCATGATTTCAGGCTTAGTTTCTACGCCCTCTTTCTTTAATTCCAAAGCAGCACCCAAGATAGCGCGAGTCTGCATTTCAGTAATTTCGGGATATGTATTACCCAAACGGCAACCGCGGTGGCCCAACATCGGGTTGTGTTCGCAAAGAGCTTCAACACGCTGCTGGATATATTTTACAGAAACGCCCATAGTTACAGCCATTTCTTCCTGACCCTTCTGATCGTGCGGTACGAACTCATGCAAAGGCGGATCCAACAGACGAACAGTCACAGGACAACCGGCCATTGCGCGGAAAATACCTTTGAAGTCCTCCTGCTGATACGGAAGAATCTTAGCCAATGCCTTTTTGCGACCTTCTGCGTCTTCCGACAAGATCATTTCACGCATAGCCTTGATCTTTTCACCTTCGAAGAACATATGCTCTGTACGACACAGACCGATACCAGCTGCACCAAAGCTACGTGCAATAGCAGCATCGTGTGGAGTATCAGCATTAGTACGAACCTGCAACTTAGTATATTTATCACACAATGTCATCAACTCAGCGAAGTCGCCAGACAATTCTGCTGCCTTAGTGTCAACCTTGCCTACATACACTTCACCGGTTGTACCATTGATAGAGATGTAATCTCCTTCTTTCAATTTAACACCGTCAACGGTAACAGTTCTCTTCTTATAGTCGATATCCAAAGCACCTGCACCAGAAACACAACATTTACCCATACCACGAGCAACAACAGCAGCATGTGATGTCATACCACCACGAGCGGTCAAGATACCTTCAGCAACTGTCATACCAGCCAAGTCTTCAGGAGATGTTTCGATACGAACCATTACCACCTTCTTGTTGTCGGCATGCCACTTAGCAGCATCTTCTGCAAAGAATACAATCTGACCGGTAGCAGCACCCGGAGAAGCCGGAAGACCTCTTACCCATACTTTGGCACGGGCCAAAGCCTTCTTATCGAATACCGGGTGAAGCAATTCGTCCAACTTATTCGGTTCGATGCGGCTCAAAGCAGTCTTTTCGTCGATTACACCTTCGTGCAACAGATCCATTGCAATCTTAACCATAGCGGCACCTGTACGCTTACCGTTACGAGTCTGCAAGAACCACAATTTACCTTCCTGTACGGTAAATTCCATATCCTGCATATCACGATAGTGATTTTCCAGCTTAGTCTGCAATTCATCCAACTGCTTGTAGATTTCCGGCATAGCCTCTTCCATTGAAGGGTATTTCTCTACACGTTCTTCTTCAGAGATACCTGCACGTTCTGCCCAACGCTGAGAACCGATCTTAGTGATCTGTTGCGGTGTGCGGATACCAGCCACAACGTCTTCACCCTGTGCATTGATCAAATATTCACCGTTGAACAAGTTCTCGCCGTTACCAGCGTCACGAGAGAAGCAAACACCTGTTGCAGATGTATCACCCATGTTACCAAATACCATGGCCTGAACGCTGACAGCTGTACCCCATTCTGCAGGAATACCTTCCATCTTACGATAAAGGATAGCACGTTCGTTCATCCAGCTATTGAATACAGCACAGATAGCACCCCACAACTGTTCGTAAGCGTTTGTCGGGAAATCCTGACCAGTCTGAGCTTTTACTGCTGCCTTGAATTTAGCAACCAATGTCTTCAAATCTTCAACGTCCAACTCGTTGTCCAACTTAACGCCCTTAGCCTCTTTAACCTCTTCAATGATAGCTTCGAACGGGTCGATATCTTCCTTGTTGGTCGGCTTCATACCCAAAACAACGTCGCCATACATCTGTACGAAACGGCGGTATGAGTCCCAAGCAAAACGAGGATTATTTGTCTTACGAGCCAAACCTTCTACTACATAATCGTTCAAACCTAAGTTAAGGATTGTATCCATCATACCCGGCATAGATGCACGTGCACCAGAACGAACAGAAACCAATAGAGGATTTTCGATGTCTCCGAACTTAGAGTTCATCAACTCTTCAACATTAGCAATAGCTTTTTCAACGTCAGCTCTCAGTAATTCAACGACTTTGTTTTTGCCTAATTCATAATACTCTGAGCAAACTTCAGTAGTAATTGTGAATCCCGGAGGAACTGGTACTCCAATCAAATTCATTTCAGCGAGGTTAGCACCTTTTCCACCCAGCAGATTTCTCATGTCTGCCTTACCTTCGGCCTTTCCATTACCGAACGTATAAACTCTCTTTTTTTCCATATATTGATTAGTATAGTAAGAATTTAGATCCTAGTTTTGCATACTGAACATTACAATACTGCAAAGATATGGAGTATTCTTGGATTATGGACTACTTATAGTTAATTTTTTTTATATGTTTTATAACAAGAGCACTATAATCATAAGGAGTTTTCTATCTTTGTGGCATTATTCTTAAATTCACATAAACATTGGCACGAAATAAAAAACCGTTACCTATACTGGAAAAGGTAACAATTACAGATGTCGCTGCAGAAGGAAAAGCGATAGCAAAAGTTAATGACATGGTTGTTTTTATCCCTTTTGTTGCCCCGGGCGATGTAGTGGACATTCAACTGACACGTAAGAAAAACAGTTATGCCGAAGGTAAACCTGTGTTCTTCCATTCATACTCACCCAACCGTACCGAGCCGTTTTGTGAACACTTCGGTGTGTGTGGTGGATGTAAATGGCAACACTTGCCCTACGAAGAGCAGCTTAAATATAAACATAAACAGGTGATTGATAACCTGACTCGTATCGGCAAGGTAGAGATGGAAGAAGTGCTTCCTATCATGGGTTCGGAGCGCACTACTTTCTATCGCAACAAGTTGGAATTCACCTTCTCCAACAAGAAGTGGCTGACCGAAGAAGAGGTAAAATCGGGCGCTACTTTCGATTGCATGAATGGCGTGGGCTTCCATATTCCGGGCATGTTTGACAAGGTGCTCGACATTCACAAATGTTGGCTGCAAAACGACATCTCAAACCGCATCCGCCTTTGTATCAAAGATTATTGCTTATCACACGAGGGTTATCCTTTCTTTGACCTGCGTAATCAGGAGGGTTTCGTTCGCACCTTAATGATCCGTACGGCTTCAACAGGCGATCTGATGGTGGTGATCTGCTTCTATCATGAAGATGTAAAACACCGCGAAGCTCTGATGGCGCATGTGGCCGAACAATTCCCCGAAATCACCTCATTGATGTATGTAATCAATAATAAATGTAACGACACTATCACCGACCAGGAGATTTTGGTATTCAAGGGTAAAGATCATATCATCGAAGAGATGGAAGGTTTGAAGTTCAAAGTGGGTCCGAAGTCGTTTTATCAGACCAACAGCGAGCAGGCTTATAATTTATATAAGGTAGCACGCGACTTTGCCGGACTGACCGGAAACGAGATGGTATATGACCTTTATACAGGTACCGGAACCATCGCCAACTTTGTGTCGCGCAAGGCTCGCAAGGTGATTGGTATCGAATATGTACCCGAGGCTATTGAAGATGCAAAGGTAAACTCTGCATTGAATCAGATTGAAAACACACTGTTCTATGCCGGCGATATGAAAGATTTGCTGACTCAAGATTTCATCAACCAGCATGGTCGCCCCGATGTGATTATCACCGATCCTCCACGTGCAGGCATGCACGATGATGTAATCAAGACTATCTTGTTTGCCGAACCCAAACGTATTGTTTATGTGAGCTGTAATCCGGCCACACAGGCACGCGATTTGAATCTGCTCTCAGAAAAGTACCGTGTAAAGAAAGTTCAGCCGGTAGATATGTTTCCTCACACACATCATGTAGAGAACGTTGTGCTCTTGGAAAAGAGAGAGAATTAATCAGATCATGAATATAAAGCCCTTCTTCACATTCTTGTGTATAACCAGCCTGCTGCTATATGGATGTAAGCAAAACACACGGCAGACTGGAGCTGACACCCTATCAGATACGGTTGTGTATATGGACATGCCACAGCTGATGCAACAAGGTGTGTTGAGGGCTGTTACGCTCTATAGCTCCACCTCTTATTTCCAATATAAGATGCAGCCCATGGGTTATGAATATGAGCTGATCAAGGATTTTGCCCGCGTGTCGGGACTAAAATTGGAGATGAAGGTGGCGCAAAACAGCAAGCAGCTGATCAAAATGCTGGAAAGTGGCGAAGCTGATGTGGTGGCCTTCCCTATTCCTCTTAATAACGAGCTGAAGCAAAAGTTGATCTATTGTGGTCATCCCGACATCTCAAGCCAAGTGCTTGTGCAACGTGTCAATAAGGGTGAAAAACCGCTGAAAGATGTAACACAACTGATTGGTAAGAAGGTGTATGTGAAGCCCGGTACCAAATATTCCGAGCGACTAAAGAACCTGAATGAAGAGTTGGGCGGTGGAATCCAGATTGAGCTGGTGCTGGTCGATTCCATTACGACGGAAGATCTGATTGAAAAGGTTTCATTAGGCGAAATTGATTACACGATCAGCGACGACAACATTGCCCGACTCAACAAGACTTATTATTGGAATCTGAACGTAAACATGAAAGTGAGCTTCATGCAACGCTCTTCGTGGGTGGTGCGCAACAATAGCCCACAACTGGCCGAAGCTATTGAGGCGTGGGCATCCGACAAAGCTGGTAAGCGCATCTACAAAGCTGCGGTGAAACGCTACTTTGAGTTAAGCAAAGAGCCTGTTTATGCCGACATTCCACCGATAAAGAACGGACATATCTCTCCCTATGATGCTCTGTTCAAGAAACATGCACAGAATACTCCATGGGATTGGCGCCTGCTGGCTTCTATCGCCTATCAGGAGTCTCATTTTGATCCAAGACAAGTTTCATGGGCTGGAGCTGAAGGATTGATGGGAATCATGCCTAACACCGCCAAGGCTTTAGGTGTGACGCCACATGAGCTGAAAGATCCGGGAACCTGCATCCGCACAGGCATTAAATGCCTCGACCGCTTTTACAAGGGCTTCAGCAAAGTGACCGATCCGAATGAAAAGCTGAAGTTTACCTTGGCTTCGTATAATGCCGGCATCGGACATATCTATGATGCACAACGGTTGGCACAAAAATATGGCAAAGATCCCTATCGGTGGGACAACCATGTGGCGGAATATGTACGCCTGAAAAATGATCCGGAGTTTTATAATGACACGGTCTGTAAGCATGGCTACTTGCGTGGATCCGAAACTTTTACCTATGTTGAAGAGGTGTTGGAGCGATACCGGTATTACAAAGAAAAGACGAAATAATCCTCATGGAAAATAAAAATCGGATAGTGATTGTGGGCGCCACATCGGGCATCGGTTATGAAGTGGCAAAGTTGTTTTGCCAACAAGATTGGCATGTGGCAATTGCCGGCCGACGAGCAGATCGATTAGAGGCTTTCCGCAAAGAGATCTGTGCCCAAGTGGTAACGGAAACTATTGATGTCACACAACCGGATGCACCGGAAAGATTGCAACGGCTGATCAATAAGTTGGGCGGTATGGATCTGTTTCTGCTAAGTTCGGGCATTGGCAGTCAAAACCGTCAGTTAGAGGCATCGATTGAGCTGGCCACCGTCGATACCAATGTGAAAGGTTTCACTCAAATGGTCGATTATGCCTGGAGCTACTTCAAGGAGCAAGGTGGCGGACACATCGCCGTGATCAGTTCGATAGCCGGCACCAAGGGTTTGGGAGCAGCTCCCTCCTATTCGGCAAGCAAACGTTTCCAAAACATCTATATCGAATCCTTGAGTCAGTTGGCCCGAATGCAAAAGCTGCCTATCACTTTCACCGACATCCGCCCGGGATTTGTCAAGACCGACCTGCTAAAAAGCGATCATTATCCTCTGCTGATGCAACCCGACAAGGTGGCTCGGCAAATTGTGTCTGCACTCATGAAGCGGAAAAGATGTGTCATCATCGATTGGCGATACCGACTTCTTGTATTCTTCTGGCGTCTGCTTCCATCGGCTTTATGGGAACGATTACCCATACATAACTAATCAAAGATATACATTTGTTCTATTTCATAGGAATATTATAATGTGTACCTTTGCGCCCGAATATTGTTAAACACATATATCATGTCAGTAGCAAAAAGAGATATTGAAGATAACAGAAAGGTGACCACTCGCCGCCTGGTTGAGATGAAACAACGTGGAGAAAAGATTTCTATGTTGACGGCTTATGACTATTCAATGGCTACATTGATTGACCAAGCCGGGATGGATGTGATACTGGTGGGCGACTCTGCCTCAAACGTAATGGCGGGTAACGTAACGACCTTGCCTATCACACTGGATCAGATGATTTACCATGGAAAGTCGGTCATGAAAGCCGTGAAGCGTGCATTGGTGGTTGTGGATCTTCCTTTCGGAACCTATCAGGGCAACTCAAAAGAGGCTTTGTCATCGGCTATCCGTGTGATGAAGGAGACTCATGCCGATTGTATCAAGCTGGAAGGTGGTTCTGAGATTAAAGAATCAATCGAACGCATCTTGTGTGCCGGCATTCCTGTGATGGGCCACTTGGGACTTACCCCTCAGTCGATCAACAAATTCGGCACATACACCGTGCGTGCAAAAGAGGAAGCCGAAGCACAGAAGCTGATTGATGATGCTCATCTGTTGGAAGAGATTGGTTGCTTTGCCATTGTGTTGGAAAAGATTCCGGCCGCTCTAGCCACACGTGTTGCATCGGAATTGACTATTCCGGTAATCGGTATCGGTGCCGGTGGCGGTGTGGATGGCCAAGTATTGGTTATGCATGATATGTTGGGCATTACGCAGGGCTTTTCTCCCCGCTTCTTACGCCGCTATGCCAATCTGGCCGAAGTGATTACTCATGCCGTACAATCATATATCGAGGACGTAAAGACAAGCGACTTCCCTAACGAAAAGGAACAATACTAAGTGATAGTGTGAGGCTGCATTCAGAATAACCATTTGAATACAGCCTCAAAACTATATTATAACATACTCTTTCCGGGCAATCGAGATTTATCCCTTCAGATTGCGTTCGATAAACATGGTCAAAATCTGAATAGCAATTTTATTGTCGCCACCTTCCGGAATAATCAGGTCGGCATAGCGCTTGGTCGGTTCAATAAATTGCTGGTGCATCGGCTTCAACACACGCGTATAACGCTCCATCACGGCCTGTGCTGTACGGCCACGCTCAACCACATCGCGCTGGATGACACGGATCAAACGCTCATCAGAATCAGCATCCACAAACACCTTCAGGTCCATCAACTTACGCAACTTCTCGTCGCACAATGCCAAGATGCCTTCAATGATGATAACATCACGAGGTTCCACATGAATTGTCTCGGGCTGACGTGTTGAGGTGGGCATATAATAGACCGGTTGTTCGATGCTCTTGCCCTGCTTCAACATTTCAAGATGCTCGTTCAACAAAGGCCAGTCAAACGCATCGGGATGATCGAAATTGATCAACTGACGCTGATTGGCCGGAATATGGCTGCTATCATTATAATATGAATCCAACGGCAATAAAGCCACTTCTCCGGCTGGAAGGCTTTCAATAATTTTCTTCACAACGGTTGTCTTTCCCGATCCTGTACCACCGGCTATACCTATAATTAACATATCTATTTCCTTTTGAATTGTAAGTAAACAAAAATAGTGGATTTTAAAATTCAATCCAAACACTTTGCCTTAAACGGCATCACAATAATAAAGGGGCTGCATCTGAACAATTGTCCCAACGCAGCCCCAATAGGTATGATCTATTTCTCTATCCGAGATTATTTATTCATCAAAGCTTCAATAGCATCAAATTCCTTACCCATATTCAGGTTGTAATAGATACCACGCAAAGCGATCATATATTCTCTTTCTTCCGGTTTCATCTGGTGAGCCTTTTCGAAGAACGGCAGAGCCTGTTTGAAGAATTCCTTAGCCTTAGCCAATTCTTCCTGATACTGCTTGTTGTCGTTGATACGGTTAGCTTCGTCCTGTTTGCTTACACCCTGGTTGAAGTAGATACGACCCAAATTAGACAATGATTCAACATAATCCGGGTTGATTTCCAATGCTTTCTTGAAGTAAGATTCAGCCTTGGCATAATCTTTCAAACCTGTTTCATAAACACGACCCATTACATCATACAACTGAGGATTCTGAGGATCCTTAGAGATAGCTGTGTTCAGATATTCGATAGCCTTCTCGTTTCTGTTTGAATAGATGTACTTGTTGATCAAGCTCATCAAGTAGTACGGTTCTTCAGGGAAACGGCTCATACCTTCTTCCAGAGTTTTTTCCAGGTTTACAGTATCCTTAGCCTGCTCGTATTCATAGCACAAGTACTGATAAACATCGTTAGCTCTGTAATCGGTTGTCTTAGCGCGTTCCAAAGCAGCGATAGCCAACGGAGAATTTTGCAACTGAGTAGCAGCCACAGCAGCATAGAACTGAACTGTCATGAAGTTAGAGTCTCTTTCAGCAGTTGGTTCGCCCTTGAACATCTGAAGATCAGAAATCTTCAGATACTGTTCGAAGAAGTCATAAGCCTTCTGATAATCTTTCTGGTCAAAATAGAAAGCACCACCATTGATATAATAGATGTGGTTTGCACTCAGGATATTCTTGATTTCCTTAGTGAACTTCGGTTTAACCTTACCCTTTTCATTCGGCTGCTGATCCAGTTCATAAGACTTTTCGAAGTAAGGAAGAATATTGATCAAAGCTTCGTACATAACCGGTTCGTTCGGCTGCTGACCCAACATCTGTTTTGTTCTTTCAGCGCTAAACTGACTATCTTCAATTGAACCAGCAACAAACCATGTCTTTGCTTCACCTTTTGTTTCGGGATTTTCCATAGCACCCTTAATCAGAGATCGAGCCTCTGCATAATCAGGATTCTGTCCTTTTGCGATACTCTGCGCTTCACTTACAGCTTTCTTCTGTGCAAAAGAAGCAGATGCTGCAACACATAATGCTACTGTTAATAATACTCGTTTCATTTGCATAAATAATTTGAGATTAATATTTCTATTTATTTAAAATTATTCGTTTGTTTCATTTACTTCCGCATCGTCTGTCCCCTTATTCTCGTCGCTCTGAGAATCTTCACGGTTCTGAAGGGCTTCACGTGCGGCCTTTTCCTCTGCCTCTTTCTCGTCGGATTCAGACAAGACCTTACATACAGAAGCAATCTCATCGTTGCGTTTTTCCAGGTTGATCAGACGAACACCTTGAGTGGCACGACCAATAATGTGCAAATCGGTCACCTTCATGCGCAGAGCGATACCCGACTTGTTGATAATCATCAGGTCATTCTCTTCTGTCACATTCTTGATGGCAACCAGTTTACCGGTCTTTTCGGTAATATTGATCGTCTTAACGCCCTTACCGCCACGGTTGGTGATACGATAATCATCAATCAACGAACGTTTACCATAACCCTGTTCCGAAACAACCAAGACGGTGTCTTGCTCTTTGTTCTTCACACAGATCATTCCTACTACCTCGTCTGTTCCGTCTTCGTCTAAAGTCATACCTCTTACACCGGAAGCCGTACGTCCCATCACGCGGACTGCACTTTCATGGAATCGGATAGCACGACCGTTGCGGTTTGCAATCAACACTTCATTGTTGCCATTCGTCATACAAACTTGAATCAAGCCGTCATCTTCGCGCAAGGTAATAGCATTGACACCATTTTGGCGCGGACGAGAATAGGCTTCGAGCAATGTCTTCTTGATAATACCCTTCTTGGTACAGAACAGCAAATAGTGAGAATTGATAAATTCGGTATCTGTTGTCAGCTTCTTCACGCGGATAAAGGCCTGAACCTTATCGTCGGATTCGATGTTGAGCAGATTCTGGATAGCACGGCCTTTTGAGCTCTTGGCTCCTTCCGGAATCTCGAACACCTTCAACCAATAGCACTTACCCTTTGCAGTAAAGAACATCAAAGTGGCGTGCATAGAGGCCGGATAGATATATTCGACAAAGTCTTCATCACGTGTTTCTGAACCCTTGGCTCCTACACCACCACGACCCTGTGCGCGGAATTCCGACAACGGAGTTCGTTTGATGTAACCCATGTGCGACAAGGTGATGATCATCTCGTCATCTGCATAGAAATCTTCGGGATTCAGCTCTTCCGAAGCGTAGATAATATCTGTCTTACGTTCGTCGCCATATTTGTCTTTGATCTCCTGCAACTCATCCTTGATAACACTCATACAAAGATCGTCATTTTCCAGGATTTCCTTCAAATAGGCAATCAGTTTTTCAATCTCTTCATATTCAGCACGCAACTTGTCTTGTTCCAGACCTGTCAGCTGGCGCAGACGCATCTCAACGATAGCGCGAGCCTGAATGTCAGACAGAGAGAAGCGTTCCATCAATCGTTCGATCGCTTCGGCCGGACTCTTAGACGATTTGATGATAGCAATCACTTCGTCGATATTGTCAGAAGCAATGATCAAACCTTCCAAGATATGTGCTCTCTCTTCAGCCTTCTTCAAGTCGAATCGTGTACGACGGATCACCACATCATGGCGATGGTCCACGAAAGCTTTGATCAGATCCTTCAAATTCAACAGTTTCGGACGACCGTTCACCAATGCAATGTTGTTTACACTGAATGAAGATTGCAAGGCTGTCAGCTTATACAGCTTATTTAATACCACATTTGAGTTGGCATCACGCTTTACATCCACAACGATGCGCAGACCGCCACGGCTTGATGATTCATCATTTACGTTGGAAATACCCTCAATGCGTTTTTCATTAACCAGTTCGGCGATATTCTTGATCAAGTCAGATTTTACCACCTGATATGGGATTTCGGTGATAACAATCTTTTCATGGTTGGCATCTTGCTCAATCTCGGCCTTACCACGCAATACAATACGTCCACGACCGGTTTCAAAGGCATCCTTCACACCTGCATAGCCATAGATTGTTGCGCCTGTCGGGAAGTCGGGAGCTTTCACATACTTCATAAGACTCTCTACGTCAATCTCTCCACGAGCATCGATATAGGCCATAGAAGCGTCTAACACCTCCGACATATTGTGAGGCGGCATGTTTGTGGCCATACCTACAGCAATACCGGATGCACCGTTTACCAACAAATTGGGAATACGTGTAGGCAACACTGTCGGCTCCTTCAACGTATCATCGAAGTTTAGTTGGAAATCGACGGTGTCTTTATCAATGTCACGAAGCATCTCTTCGGCCAGCTTGCTCAAGCGCGCTTCGGTATAACGCATAGCAGCGGGGCTATCGTTGTCCATAGACCCGAAGTTACCCTGACCATCTACCAGTGTATAGCGCATAGACCAAGTCTGTGCCATACGAACCATCGCAAAATACACAGAAGAGTCGCCGTGCGGATGGTATTTACCTAAAACTTCACCAACAATTCTTGCAGATTTCTTATAAGGTTTGTCGGAGGTATTACCCAATTCATTCATTCCGAATAGAATACGGCGATGAACCGGCTTAAAACCATCCCTAACATCCGGAAGAGCTCGTGAAACAATTACCGACATCGAATAGTCGATGTAGGCCGATTTCATCTCTTCTTCGATGTTAATCTTAATAATTCTGTCTTGATCAACCATTTAGTTTTATATTAATTACACTCAATATCTCAGCTCTTAAAAATTGCATAAAGGTAAGTGTTTTCCACATATTACGAAAGAATTCTACCTTAAATTTTACTTTTCAAATCTTTTATAGCGATATGTTTGAATAATGGCACGGATTTTGCATTTTACTCAATATAGTTTTATTACATTTGCAAAGAAATAACAGTACTTTCTTGTACATTATAATATAGTATGAAGAACAATTATTCACGAAGACTTATTGACGTAATTGAGTATAGCCGCGAAGAGGCGGCTCGATTACAGAACAGTTATGTCGGACCAGAACATTTGATGTTGGGAATCATCCGCGATGGCGAAGGAAAAGCTATCCAATGCCTGGAAGATCTGAAGACTAACACAATTGATATAAAAAAGAAGATTGAAAAGGAAATCAGAAATACATTTGAGACCGATGGCGTCGTCCAACAGGATATTGCTATCAGCAAGACTTCGGAACGTGTGCTACGTATTAGCATACTGGAGGCTCGCCTGCTTAAATGTGAAATCACCGGTACTGAACATCTGTTATTGGCAATTTTAAAGGAGGAATTCAATGTGGCAGCTAAAATATTGAAAGAGGCAGGCGTTGACTATCACACAGTTCAAGACTATTTTGCCGACGAACCGTTGTCTGCAGCCTTGCAGAAGAAGAGCGATTTGGAAGAGCAGGAACAGGAAGGTGAGATCCGTGACGGTTTCACCGATGATGACGATGACGACGATGACGAGGGCTTTGCGCCTCGGCGTGAATCGCCTAATCCCTCCTCTTCGGGCTTGGGTTCGACACAATCCAAGTCGCCCAACGACACGCCTGTTTTGGATAACTTCGGTACAGACATGACAAGGGCTGCTGCCGAGAATCGCTTGGATCCGATTGTGGGCCGCGAGAAAGAGATTGAGCGTCTGGCTCAGATCTTGAGCCGCCGCAAGAAAAACAATCCGGTGCTGATCGGCGAACCGGGCGTAGGTAAATCAGCTATCGTTGAAGGTTTGGCTTTACGCATCGTGCAGCGCAAAGTGTCACGTATCTTGTTCGACAAACGTGTCATCAGTCTGGATATGGCCTCTATCGTTGCCGGAACGAAATACCGCGGACAGTTCGAAGAGCGTATCAAGGCGATATTGAACGAGTTATCAAAGAATCCGAATATCATCCTGTTTATCGACGAAATACACACCATCGTTGGTGCCGGCTCGGCTTCGGGCTCTATGGATGCCGCCAATATGCTGAAACCGGCGTTAGCCCGTGGTGAAATTCAGTGCATCGGTGCCACTACATTGGATGAATATCGCAAGAACATTGAGAAAGATGGTGCTTTGGAGCGTCGATTCCAAAAGGTCATTGTTGATCCGACCACGGCTGAAGAGACTTTGCAGATCTTGCAAAACATCAAGCCGCGCTATGAAGAGCATCACAACGTGATCTATACACAGGATGCGCTACAGGCATGTGTCAAATTGACCGAACGATACATCAGCGACCGCAATTTCCCGGACAAGGCTATTGATGCGTTGGACGAGGCGGGCTCTCGCGTACATATATCTAATATTATTGTACCGAAGAGCATCGAAGAGCTGGAGGCTAAAATTGAAGAGACAAAAACGGAAAAATTGTCAGCTGTAAAGTCTCAGAACTTTGAATTGGCTGCCAGCTTCCGCGACAAAGAGCGCCAGCTCTTGTTGCAGCTTGAATCGGCCAAGGCTAAATGGGAATTGGAGTTGCAAGAGCATAAAGAGACCGTTGACGAAGACAAAGTGGCCGAAGTGGTTGCCATGATGTCGGGTGTGCCTGTGCAGCGCATTGCCAAAGCGGAAAATGCCCGTCTGTTGGAGATGAACGATATATTGAAACGCAAGGTGATTGGCCAGGATGATGCCGTGCAGAAAATCGTAAAAGCCATCCAGCGTAATCGCATCGGCTTGAAAGATCCCAACAAACCGATTGGCACCTTCATGTTCTTAGGTCCTACCGGCGTGGGTAAAACCTATCTGGCCAAGAAGTTGGCTGAATATCTGTTCGACTCTGCCGACTCTCTCATCCGTATCGACATGAGCGAATATCTTGAGAAGTTTGCGGTCTCTCGCCTCGTTGGAGCGCCTCCGGGATATGTAGGTTATGAAGAAGGTGGTCAGCTAACCGAAAAGGTGCGTCGCAAACCCTACTCTGTGGTGTTGCTCGACGAGATTGAAAAGGCTCATCCGGATGTATTCAACCTGTTGCTACAGGTATTGGACGAAGGTCGCTTGACGGATAGCTTAGGCCGTCGCATCGACTTCAAGAACACCATCTTGATTATGACCTCAAACATTGGTACTCGCCAGTTGAAGGATTTTGGCCGTGGTGTAGGTTTCAACACAGCCGCTGCCGGCGAACCGGACAAGGAGTTTTCACGCGGTGTCATTCAGAAAGCTTTGAACAAAGCCTTTGCTCCGGAGTTTCTGAACCGCATCGACGACATCATCATGTTCGACCAGCTGGATAAAGAGGCCATCCATAAGATTATCGATCTGGAACTGGAAGGACTTTACAAACGTGTCGAGAACTTGGGCTATAAGCTTACGATCACAGATGAAGCCAAAGACTTTGTGGCAAGCAAGGGTTACGATGTTCAGTTTGGTGCTCGTCCGCTAAAGCGTGCGATCCAGAAATATCTCGAAGATGAAATGGCTGAAATCATCATCCGGGCTTCTGTCGAAGAGGGCGACACTATCAAAGTGGATTTTGATAAGGAGGAACAGAAAATCATTACTTCGATTCAGAAAAAGGAAAAAGAGAATTAACTATACATATATATTAATGTATAGGAGCCTATAGCAAGGCGGCGTGTCAATCAACCAATATGACACGTCGCCTTGTATGTTACTAATTCCGACATTCCTTGCAATATGAAGTAACATCAAAAGGCTATTTTTGGTACAACCTTACTCCTTTCAAACGGTGCCTACTTGCTTTTTCAGGAGTCTATACCCTATTTTCAAAAAGTCTATAGACTTTTCCGCAAGAGTCTATAGACTGTCTTTTTGTAAATAAGGTTGACTCTTAGCAGCATCAACAAATGAAAGAAAAGCAGTACAATCGAGAACAAGA
>CAKVBA010000063.1 GCA_934725305.1 uncultured Parabacteroides sp.
GCTTGAAAATTTTCCACTCCTGACAAGATAAAAAAGAGGGCAAATCAAATATTTCTCAATTTGATACACCCTCCTTTTAATAAGTAAAAGGTTCTTATTGCTGTACTTTCAGAATGCTTGTCGCATTATCACTATTATTAAGATTCTTGCCGAGCTTTCTAAATCCCTTTCCAAAATCGAAAGAGTAAGATGCTCCCAATAGAATCATATTTTTGTTGTCCTTGATATAGACTCTTGTCTTTGTAGGATTTACTTGCGAGCGGTTCTCTTCTGCCCATTTCCATCCGGTTTTCTCAAACGGATATTTTATACCGGCAAACAACTCTAAATTCTTATGTCTGAAGTTCAATGATATTTGAGAGTTATTCTCTTCCGTAATAAACGTTTGAGCATGCAGTGTTTTCTTTGGCTTGGTATAGAATGCCGAGAGTGTCCATTTTCCCCAATAGGCTTGCGCCGAAACTTCCCAATAAAAGTTGTTTAAATGGTGATTATAATCATTCCCTTTGGATGCAAAGGAATTGAAGCCAACGGTTGAGAACAGATTGAAATGATCAAGTATCTCCATGTAAGAGCATTTCCATTCAAGGTTCAAATGATTATCTCCTTTCCCGTTTTGAGGCTGAGAAATGAACACATTTTCTCCCATCGGCTGGACATCGATATAGATAGAATGTTCCATGCGGTCGAATCCTACAGCAAGGTTGGTATTGAATGACTTTACGGAGTAATTGGCAAACAGCTTTGTTCCCAGTGTGTAGGCGGCTTTGAGTTCCGGATTACCTTTCTTCTTCAATATCTCGTCATACGTTTGTGTCACATTGCTCAGTTGCGACAGATCGGGAAGATGTGGCGTGAAGAACGAAGACCATTTGATGTCGAAGTTATTGTTTGCCTTGAACATCAGGCTCATCATAGAATGGTTTTTGACATACGACATCTTGTCGAAGTTGTCTTTAACAGAAAATATTTTCAGCCCCGTTCCCAAGGTATAGGATATGTTTTTCAGAGAGCCGGAAACGTTTCCATAGATGTAATTGTTGTTTGCCGTCAGATTTTCCTCTGTATCAGACGCATCTTTGTATTTGTTCGTAGAAGAACTTGTCTTATTCTGATATCCCAAACTAAGGTCTGTCCGGTCAAACTGCTTTTTATATACCACTTCAGAGATTAATGATTTTCGTGAGTTGTCAATCTTGTTATACACATTATTGAAAACCACGTCTGTCCGGTCATTCATTCGTCGCTCATAGTCGCTATTCTGTAACGTACCTACAAGGTTTATCTGCAACGACTGAGCGTTCTTCATGTTGCGTCTAAAAAACAGGTCGATAGCAGGAATATAGGAATCGAAGGTTGATTTGCTGTCTCTATAAAAAGACAGGGCCTTATGCGGTTCTTCAATATGGCCATTTATGGAAATATGCTGCTTGCCAAAGTCATTTCTGAAAGCAACATTAAACATTGTATTCTTGTCGGGCAGATAGGCATAGTTTAGATATACGCCTTGGTTCAGATAACCAAAAGGAGACTCCACACCCTTGAATTTTCGCTCTATTCTATCCACAGAACTTATGAATTGTTCATCCTTATCGGTCCATCTGTGTGAATAATCTCTCCAGCTATTGAAGTAACTGACCGAAAACTCTGATTTAGAAGCATTGTATGAGAAGAAAAGATCGGTATCCAAAAATCCTGTTACCGGAGAGCCTATAGCTGTTCCCGAGAAGTTTCCGCCCTGCTCTTTCTCCTTTAAAATGACATGAATTGTTCCGCCTTCGTTATTATCCATGTTACGGATAGATGGCATATTTTCATATTCGATTCTTGCTATATTCTTAGGATTGATGGCAGACAAATCGTGTTTGGTCTTCAGAACTCCATCTATCATTATGGCAGGCTGATTTCCATTGATGGAGATCTTCTTCTCTATATCGTCAACATATAATCCCGGAAGATTTAAATTGCGTAGCAAGCTCAGTGTGGAACGAGAAACTTTCTGCTGAATACTTGTTGGAATGACAATGGTTTTATCCACTCTATTAATGATCGGAGTAGCATTTACCTCAACTTCGCCAAGCAGCTGAGCCTCTTCTGTCAAAAAGACCTTTCCCAAATTCATATTGCCTTTTAACCCTCTTATCTCGATCCGCTCCGTAGAGAAACCGATAAAAGAGACAATGACATCAAACTGGTCGTGCTTTGAAATGTTAGCCTCAAACAAACCGTTTCCGTCAGAGACGACACCGCTGATCAGCGTTGAATCCATGCTTATGAATCTTACATCTGCTCCGGAAATAGGCAATGAATCATGGGCAGAGAGAACAGTTCCTGTTATGGATTGCCCAAACAGATTAGGACAGAAGAATGTCACTAACAAAAAATAAAGTAAATAGTTTCTCATGTCTATACGTTTTTAGATCGTTATATATTTAAGGCTACAACTCGCTGATGAAATTACAATAATAAGTTCAAAAAACAAAGTTACTATCCTTTTCAATGATGTCCTTTTATCGAAGTCAGGAAAAGCCTCCTAAAAACATTTTCGCTATAGACATAACTCGCTTTTGATTTATAAATTCAACACCGGCAAAAGTAGAAGAAACGATAATTCAAAAGAAAGATTTCGGCAAATTTGAATAGGATAAGCAACTATTGATAATCAACAGGTTAGAAACAAATCAATAGGATAAAAAAACGAGAAAGGCAAGCGTAACACACTATTACCATGACACTTACAGTATTGAAAGCAAATGATCATACAATTCTACATTACGATCATTGATTTGGAGCTTCTTTCGTAATGTTTGCCTATATTTATTGACAGAGCCGACAGGCTGATTCATCAATACAGCTTCGGCATTAGACGACAAATTGAACATTGTCAAATAGCAAACCATCTTTTCCTTCTCACTCAAGTCGTAAAAGCTGATTACATCTCTCACCGAAGGATAAAGAGTTTCTATCAATTCATATGCAACGACCCAATCTTTTGACGACAACGGTGATTGAGCGGCATTGGGTATTATCTTTTCTGACACCTTTCGTATTTTCTTCGTAATAGCTGCTTTTTCTAATAACTCTTGATTCTTTTGTTGGATTTGCAGTCGAATGGATTCCACCTCTTGCTCCTTCTGCAAATAAAGTTGCTCCATCTTCTGATTGAGTAAATCTGTTTGACGCAGCAATTGATCCGATAGATGAGACAGTTCCTTTTCTCGCTTCAACAATTGGTTCTTCAAGAGATACATTTCATTCTCTTTCCTGGAAAATATTAATTGATGGGATTTTAATTTTAGCAGGTATAAAACAATGCAGACTATTAAAAATAAAAACAATACAACAGAACAGCCTATATAGATTATTTGCCTATTCTTCAATTGGAATAATTGCATCAACACTTTAGTATTATTATGTCTTTTCTCTGCTTCAACTATATTTGTTTTATTTTTAGTATCCAAGTCTTTATAAACACCTTCAATATATTGCTCCAAAGCATCTATTGCTGATTGCAGATTTCCTTCTTCTTTCTCTAATAAAAACAACAAATAATATTTATCTACTGACACATTTTTATCAGCTGATACATTTTGAATGCTATCTAAATTAATTCGCGCTGATTTTAAATCACCTAGTTCTAAATAAAGATCAGACAAGGCTAATCTATTATTTATCATATATATTGAATCCAAATCTATTGCCCTTTTATAATATAATTCAGCTGTTTGAAAATCTTCTTTCGCCCTATAAATATTTCCTAATCCATTCAATGTACTAGCATGATCTTTTAATTTTCCATACATTATTAATATCGAATCTGCCTGCAACATATAATCCAATGCTATATCTAATGAATCCATAAAAGTATAATTACGACTTGCATCAACATACGCTATACCCTGACTTCTAAAGTTTCCGGCTTGATGGAAATAACGAGAAGCTGATAGATATTTCTCCACGGCCTGTGAATACATGCCCTGAAACTGATAAACATCACCCATATAACTGGAAATATAGCCCGACTGATTGGTTTTCCCCTCTTCGATACTCTGCTCCAAGACTTTTGCATAGGTCAACAACGCCGACTCTTGATCCAAATCATCCATATAGGCACGACCCAAATAAAGACCCATTTGTATTTGCTCTTCCACCGACCCATGCCGTTCCACATACTGATATGCCTGTTTCAGCTGAGGCACATACGGCAATGCCGTTCCTATCGAATCGGCTAATTGGCACAACAACCGGCACCAACGGGCATTTACCTTCGGACTTAATAATTCCGGATGGACAACACTGTCGCTCAATAAAGCATACGCCTCTTGGGGATCAGACTGCATCAAAGAAGTAGCCTGCTCCATCTGCCGGATCGCCTCTCGGTCTGCCTCACTGGTACATCCCGCTACGAACCAACACATACTAATGATTATAAATGCCCATATCCATCGCATGTCGCAAAGGTAGCCTCTTTTATGACATTTACAAATAGCTGATGCGTAACTACTTTTTAACAGAGCTTACGGATAGTTATCCCGTTGGGAAAGCTATGCCTTGTAAACTCACAGGCAATGGCTGTAAAAAATACAATAAGCCGGCGAGCAGACAAGAGGCTATTAACTCCGCCAAAACGGAGTAGGCTATTTTTGGAAATTGGGTAACTACTCCTTTCCGACGGAGTGCCTATCCAATCCGAACGGAGTGCCTACCCAATTTCAAAAAAGTCTATACCCTTTTTGAGAAAAGTCTATAGACTAATTCCGAAAAGTCTATAGACCTTTGAAAGCCAGTCTATAACCTTGTTTTTCAAGGCATTCAGCTCAAGACGGATTTGTCAGTCTATCTTGGCAAAATGGCCCGCCGTCTCTAATAGATTTATCTCTTGCTGTTGGCAAAAACGAGTTTGAATAAAATACAATAACACCTAAACGATAGTATTCGCCACGGGCCAATAAAACAAGAAAGGCTGCATTGAAACAATCATTTCAATGCAGCCCTTTTTGACTTGTGCGGTGCGTACGGGACTCGAACCCGTGACCCCATGCGTGACAGGCATGTATTCTAACCAGCTGAACTAACGCACCAATAATTTAATAAAAAAGAAGATAATATGAAGCGGTGCGTACGGGACTCGAACCCGTGACCCCATGCGTGACAGGCATGTATTCTAACCAGCTGAACTAACGCACCATTTAGTTTTGTTACCTTTATACTTGCTATCTCTCTCGATTGCGGTGCAAAGGTAGGCATTATTTTTAAACCTGCAATAGTTCGGCGATAAAAAATTCAATTTTTTTCGTCCGAACAGCAAAAAAGACCCTAAAAATGCCCTTTTATCCCCTCTTTGGGCCCATATATCTCCATTTACACCGCGCCAAACCTTCGGATAATGCGGCACAGCACACTTGCGTCCCGATATGCAACGTATCACGATTGACAACTATTCCGCAACTTTTCATAACACGAAAAACAATTCATATTGATATTTTGTTATTTTTGCGTCTAATAACGATAGGTCTGAGATGGATTTGTCTTTATAATGTCGGAAGCAACGATGAATTCGACATGAGATTATAAGAAGAATAATAAGAGAAAAATAAAATGGATTTAGACTTTCAGAAAATGGGCGGACTGATTCCCGCCATCGTTCAAGATGATAATACCAACAAGGTATTGATGCTGGGTTTTATGAATGAAGAGGCCTACGAAACAACAAAACAGACAGGAAAGGTGACTCTCTTCAGCCGCTCCAAAAACCGTGTTTGGACAAAAGGTGAGACCACCGGCAACACGCTGCAGGTTGTCAACATCTTGGTTGATTGCAACTGCGACGCCCTGTTGGTCAAGGCTATACCGGCAGGTCCTGTCTGCCACACAGGCACAGACACCTGTTTTGGCGAGAAAAACAGCGAAGACATTTTGTTTCTGAAGTATTTACAAAACTTTATCGAGAGAAATCGTCAGGAGATGCCCGAAGGCACTTATACCACTACGCTATTCCAAAAGGGCGTGAACCGCATGGCTCAAAAAGTGGGCGAAGAGGCTGTAGAAACGGTGATTGAGGCAACCAACGGCACGGAAGAGGGCTTTATCTACGAAGCCTCGGATCTGATCTATCACCTGATGGTGTTGCTGACCAGCAAAGGTCTGACATTGGGAGATTTGGCTAAAGAACTGAAAAAAAGACATAAAGCCTGACGGTTATGGAAGATTCGATTCTGCTTAAACTGGAAGATGTAGATATATGCCGGGATGAAAACATCATTCTGAACAAGGCCAGCTTCACCCTTCGTCAGGGTGAGTTTGTCTATATCATCGGAAAAGTGGGTTCCGGTAAAAGCACACTGCTGAAATCCATCTACTGCGAAATACCCGTCAAAGAGGGAAATGCCCTTGTGTTAGACTACGATCTGTGTAAGATTAAACGGAAAGAGATTCCCTATCTGCGCCGTAAATTAGGCATCGTGTTCCAGGATTTCCAGCTGCTGACCGACCGCAGTGTTTACAAGAATCTCGAATTTGTGCTGAAGGCTATCAGCTGGAAGAAGAGCGACATGCAGGCACGCATCGAAGAGGTTTTGCATCAGGTTGGTATGGAGACCAAAGGATATAAGATGCCTCATGAACTGTCGGGCGGCGAACAGCAGCGTATTGCCATCGCACGTGCACTGCTGAACAATCCCAGCCTGATCCTGGCCGACGAGCCGACCGGCAATCTGGACCCGGAAACCGGCAGCCAGATTGTACAGCTCTTGCACGACATCTGCCAGCAGGGAACAGCGGTTCTGATGAGTACTCACAATTATACATTGGTACATAATTTCCCCGCACGTGTTGTAAAATGCGAGAATGCGTGCCTTCTTGATATAAGAGAATGATTTTTTGCGTAACTTTGTGGCGCATTTTCAAAAATGCAAGTGCTTATTTTGGAAATAAAACAATTTAATGATAGAAGAAAGAAAATGAAAGTTTTAAAGTTTGGCGGTACTTCTGTGGGATCTGCACAGAGAATGAAAGATGTAGCAAAACTGATTACGGGAGAACGTAATATCATCGTATTGTCTGCCATGTCGGGTACAACCAACTCGTTGGTCGAAATCTCAGACTATTTGTACAAGAAAAATCCAGATGGAGCAAATGAAGTCATCAATAAATTGGCCTCTAAATATATGGGTCATGTGGAAGAACTGTATGCGACAAACGAATACAAACAGAAAGCCAAAGAACTGATAAAATATCATTTCGAATATATCCGCACCTTCACGAAAGATCTGTTCACTCTGTTTGAAGAGAAAGTGGTGCTTGCTCAGGGTGAACTGATCTCAACCGGCATGATGAATCTCTATCTGAACGAATGTGGCGTCAACTCGGTGCTGCTGCCTGCATTGGATTATATGCGCACAGACAAGAATGCCGAACCGGATCCTGTTTATATCCGCGAGAAATTGAACAAACTGCTCGAAGAGCACAAAGAGGCTGATCTGTTCATCACTCAGGGTTATATCTGTCGCAATGCCTACAGCGAAATCGACAACCTGCAGAGAGGCGGCAGCGACTATAGTGCCTCTTTGATTGGTGCAGCAGTAGGTGCTGAAGAGATTCAGATCTGGACAGATATCGATGGTATGCACAACAACGACCCTCGTATCGTGAACGGCACGGCTCCTATCCGTCATCTTCACTTTGAAGAGGCAGCCGAATTGGCTTACTTCGGTGCTAAGATTCTGCATCCGACCTGCATCCTTCCGGCCAAGCTGAACAATATTCCGGTGCGTCTGCTGAACACAATGCAGCCCGAAGCTCCCGGCACATTGATCTCTAACGAAACAGAAAAGGGAAAGATCAAAGCCGTTGCTGCTAAAGACAACATCACAGCTATCAAGATCAAGAGCGGTCGCATGCTGTTGGCTACAGGCTTCTTGCGCAAGGTGTTCGAAATCTTCGAGAACTATCAGACTCCGATTGACATGGTAACGACTTCCGAAGTGGGCGTTTCTTGTACAATCGACAACTGTAAGCACCTGGAAGAGATTGTCAACGACCTGAAGAAGTATGGCACAGTTACCGTTGACAAAGATATGCTTATCGTTTGTGTTGTAGGTGATTTGGATTGGGACAACGTTGGTTTTGAAGCTCTTATCGTACAGGCATTGAAAGACGTTCCCGTAAGAATGATCTCTTACGGCGGCAGCAACTACAACGTATCGCTGTTGATCAAAGCCGAAGACAAACAGAAGGCATTGCAGGCACTGAGTGATCAGTTGTTTAATGCATAACATATAACAACACACAAGAGGGAATGTCATACTTTGCAAACGGACACGTATCTTTACGTTCTATAGAATTATGACATTGCCCTATCAAAGGGACTGAAGATCGGGCTGTATCAAAACAACTATTTGGATGCAGCCTTAAATGGTGTGTCAGAATTAGCAGACACACCGTCCTATCAGTCTCTTAATATTATCTATATATCTATACCTATCAATTAAGACAGAATTATGTTAAAAGGAACTTTCCCCATCGATAAATTTAAAAACCTTGCCACACCATTCTATTACTACAACATTGAACTCTTGCAAGAGACATTAGATATGGTCAAGGCAGAAGCGGGTAAATATGGCTATCATGTTCATTATGCCGTCAAAGCCAATGCCAATCCCCGTATCTTGTCGGTAATTGCAGCCAACGGACTGGGTGCCGACTGCGTGAGCGGTGGTGAAGTTCAGGCAGCCTTGAATGCGGGTTTCCCGGCAAACAAGATTGTGTATGCAGGTGTTGGCAAAGCAGACTGGGAAATCAATCTGGGCCTCGACAATGACATCTTCTGTTTTAATGTAGAATCGGTTGCCGAACTGGAGGTGATTCAAGAATTAGCCAAGGAGAAAGGGAAAATAGCTTCGGTCGCATTGCGTATCAATCCGGAAGTGGATGCACATACACATGCAAAGATTACAACCGGCATGCGCGAAAACAAGTTTGGCATCAATCTGAGCCAGCTCGACAATCTGTTTGAACGCATCAAGACGATGGCCAATATCAAGCTGATTGGTATCCATTGCCACATAGGATCACAGATTACAGACATGTCGGCCTTCCGCAATCTGGTTATCCGCGTCAATGAGATTCAGGAAGAACTGGCCAAACATGGATTAAATGTTGAGAATCTGAACTTTGGTGGCGGACTGGGTGTTGATTATTATCATCCCAACCATCTGCCGATTGCTGCTTTTGACAACTACTTTGCTGTATTTAATAAACTGTTGGAAAAACGTCCGGGCCAACAGGTTCATTTTGAACCGGGACGATCAATCGTGGCACAATGCGGTACGCTGATCTCCAGAGTTCTTTATGTGAAAGAGGGAGATATCAAGAAGTTTGCCATCCTGGATGCCGGCTTCACTGAACTGATCCGACCGGCTATGTATGACGCCTATCACCGCATCGAAAACATCAGCAGTGATGAGGATGTTGATATCTATGATGTGGTGGGTCCCATCTGTGAATCATCAGATGTGTTTGGCCATGACATCGAACTGAATAAGACTCACCGTGGAGACTTGATTGCTCTACGTTCAGCAGGAGCCTATGGCGAAGTGATGGCTTCGCAGTATAACTGCCGCCAGCTGCCCAAGGCCTACTATTCAGATTCTTTATAATGTATAAAAATAGAATAACTGCTTATTTTCCCCGTGTCTGATCAATCTTCGGAATGATGGTCACGGGAGATTATTTTGTATATATGGAACGTTTGTTTGTATTCAATCATTTAGAATATGTCTTGGCTGGAATTTCCACCTTGCTATGTCTGATACAACTGGCCTATTTCTTTATTTCGTTTGCTCGCCCATTACGAAAAAGCAAGACGCTGGTTTCCCAACAGACAACAGCAACTACGCCTATGCCTGTTTCTGTAATCGTCTATACCAAAAACGAATCAGAAAACCTGCAGAAACATCTGCCGACATTGTTGGAACAGGATTATCCGGAGTTTGAGGTAATCGTTATCAATGATGGATCGACAGACGAAAGCGATGATGTGCTCAAACGATTCGAATATAACTACAAAAATCTCTATCACACATATATACCTGAAGATACCAAATATCTCAGCCGCAAAAAGCTATCACTCACTGTTGGCATTAAAGCCGCCAAATATGACACACTTCTTTTTACAGAGGCAAACTGTATGCCTTCAAGTAATCAATGGATAGCGAATATGGCTGCTGCCTATCAAGAGGACACAAAGATTGTGCTGGGATTCACGGCTTATCCGCACAACAAAGGCTTCTTCCATAAGCAAGTGGCCTACGACAATTTGGTCCGAGGCGTAGAATACCTCTCTTCTGCACTAAAACATCATCCTTTTGCCGGCAACGGCCATAATCTTTCTTATAAGAAAGAGCTTTTCTTTACCCATAAAGGATATTCAAAGTTCTTGAATCTGCAGGCTGGTGATGATGATCTTTTCATCAATGAGGTGGCGACCCGACAGAACACGGCTGTTGCCATTGCACATGATAGCCAGACAATCATGGCTCCGATTGACTATTTCGGTATATGGAAAGAGATGAAAGCGGCCCGTGCGGCAACACGCAAAGAATATAAGGGCAGTCAGATTCACTATTATCGCAGTGAATCTGTCTTTTTCTTCCTCTATTTAGCCGCTACAATCGCCACCATTGGAGCTGGCATTTGTCATAGCAACTGGCTTATTACCGTCTGGGCCGTTCTGCTCTATCTATTGCGTTATCTATCCAAAGGCTTTATATTCAAGAAGCTGGCTTTGCTGTTTGGCCAACATTCTCCGCTTCTGTGGATGCCCATTCTTGAAATCACAACCCCTTTGTTTAGTTTCTACATCTACATCTATCGGCTATTCCGCGGGAAAAAAGATTATACTTTCCGCTTGGGAAATGAAAGATAACTCCTGGTTGAACAAGAGAACAAAGCGATGAAACTCACAGAAGGGACATACGAAAACTTGATAACAGATGGATTGAAGCAGGATATGCTTGATGCCTCTATAGAGGGATTAGTGTGCAAACAAGAAGATATGGATAGTGCGGAGTCGCCCAATATGATGGCCGAACATCTTAGCCGCATTATTCGTAACCGACTGTCGGAAGAGAATCTTACAGCTGAAGAACGCGCTTTGTTTGTCAACCGATTGATAAACTTTCTTGGAGAGGACAAGGAGGAAAAACTGGTGGATGAGAAGCAGATGCTTTCTGCCGTGATTTCTCAACAGGAAGAGGCGCGACTGAAGGCTACAAACCAGACATTGGTCAGGCCACAGACAGGTTTCCGCACGAGCAATCTATTTACGGGAGGACAGAGCCCTGTATCGCTAAGCAGCGAGATAGAACGCGACATCGAGAGTGCCGACAGCATTTACATGATTGTTTCTTTCCTGAAACTGTCGGGCGTTAATCTCATCTACGACCGTCTGAAACGCTTTTGTAGTCATCCAGAGCATAAGTTGCGCATCATAACGACAACCTATTGTGGCGTAACAGAAGCCAAGGCGGTGGAACGTTTGGCAAGTCTTCCCAACACCGAGATACGCATTTCATACAATACGCAGATAGAACGTCTGCACGCCAAGTCGTATATCTTCGAGCGCAACTCCGGTTTCAGCACGGCTTATATCGGTTCAAGCAATCTGTCGAAGTCGGCCCAGACGGATGGATTGGAATGGAACATACGAGTGACGAACGTGGAGAATCCACACATTATTGATGCCGCACTTGCCACATTCAACATCTACTGGAACAGCCACAACTTTGAGGATTTCAACAAGGGCGGTATTGAGAAACTTTATAAAGAGCTGGAGAAGACAAGAACGCCGAAGATCGCGACAGACCTGCTTAGTAAATACACCATACTGCCTCATCAGAAGCAGATACTCGACAAGTTGTCAGCAATACGCGAAGGTGGGATAAATCGCAATCTCATCGTTGCTGCCACGGGTACGGGCAAAACGGTTATCTCAGCATTCGACTATAAAGTATTCACGGAACAAACAGTGGGCGAGCATCGGCTATTGTTCATCGCACACAGGCAGGAGATTCTGAAGCAGTCGCAACGAACATATCGTAGTGTATTGCAGGATGCCAACTTCGGTGATGTATGGGTTGGCGATTCGCGCCCGGTGAAAGGAATAGACCATCTGTTTATTTCGATTCAGACCTTCAATTCGAAGTATGACAGTGTCTTCCGGAATCTGCCGGACAACTATTATGACTACATTGTCATAGATGAAGCTCACCACCTTGTAGCAGATAGTTACCGAACTGTTCTCAACAAGTTCGCACCTCAATTGTTGATAGGCCTTACGGCCACACCAGAGCGAATGGACGGTGTGAGTCTGCTTCCCGACTTCGACAACCAGATAAGTGCAGAGATACGTCTGCCTAAGGCACTTGACGAAGGTTTGCTTACACCGTTTCAGTATCTTTGCATTAGTGACGATACCGATCTGACAGACGAAGAACTCATGCAGGGCGACCGCTATGTGGCCAGCAAACTAACAGATAAGCTCTGTAACAGTGAGCGGGTTGGTCTTATCATCAACCGCTTGCAATATTATCTGCCAGACGAACATAAATGTCGTGCTTTAGGATTCTGTGCCACAAAGAAGCATGCACAGTTTATGGCCGAAGAGTTCTGTAAAGTTGGGTTTAAGGCAGCGTATCTTACTTCCGACAATGATGAAGAACGACTCTCGCTAAACAGACAGTTGGCCCAAGGCAAAATCAACTACCTCTTTGTTGTGGACATCTTCAACGAGGGTGTAGATATCCCGTCTGTTGACACCGTGCTTTTCCTGCGTCCCACTGAATCGTTGACCATATTCCTGCAACAACTTGGTCGTGGTCTGCGCCTTTATCCGGGCAAACAGCAACTCACGGTCTTTGACTTCGTGGCTCAACTAAACCAGAAATACGATTTTGCCAGTCGCTTCAGGAGTCTTCTTACCAGAACAGACAAAAGTGTTGCAGAGCAGGTAAAGAATGGATTTACTCTCTTACCCCATGGTTGCACAATCCACATGGAGGAAAAGGCGCAAGAGTGTGTATTACAAAACATCAAAGCGGCCATATATAACAAATCGCGACTTGTCAAGGAACTTCGCTCCTACACCTCAACGCCCACTCTCAGTGAGTTTATTGCCGGCAACGGACAAGATATCCGCCTTATCTACAAGGGTGGCAATTGCTGGTCGAGCCTAAAGAAAGAGGCCGGACTATGCCAATATACCGACGACGAAAACACAAAGCGCTTCACCAAAGGAATAGGCAATTTGATACATGTAAACAGTGTGTCATATCTTAACTTCATACGCAAGGTGATGAAGTCAAAAGGCTCGATTAGCTGTAATGACCAACGAGAAGAGACGTATGCCGTGATGCTGTATTACAGTTTGTTCGGCGATAAAATCAGTAAAATTGGCGTAGAGAGCCTTGATGAAGCATTAAGGCGTTTAGAGCATTATCCCATCTTTGTGTCTGAAATACTGGAGCTGACAGCATATATTCTTTCAAATCTTGACAAAAAGACCTATTCCGTAGGTGAAGGAATGCCCGCAACTCTTGAGCAATACGGCTGCTACACACGTGAAGAGGTTTTCGCTATCTTTGGTCGGCAAACGGCTGAAGAGAGGATGCAGGGATCAGTGGCAGGAGCAGTCGATATCAAAGGACTGAACACCGAACTCTTCTTCGTGACGCTTAATAAATCAGACAAGGATTTCTCTGCCAAGACTATGTATAACGATTATGTCGTAAGCGAATACGAGTTTCATTGTAAGCCTCCGGTGAACCACGTATTTCGCAATAGAAACAATTAGTCCCGGTTCGGTACGATTCGTTCAGATTCGCC
>CAKVBA010000064.1 GCA_934725305.1 uncultured Parabacteroides sp.
GTAGCAGATAAGAAGTTCTTTCTATTCCGCATTGCTATGCTATATGCGTATCCCCACTAGATTTCTACTGAGCCCTTCTAACCCTCACTTGATGTTGGGCCAGGGCGAATGGATTAAGTCAAAGGTAATGCGTAGCTTGTCTAACTTGGATTTGAGCGTTAAGTTCTCTGATCAGGTTACATTCAAGACAGTGTTCGGTTATGACTATATCGACACTAAGCACTTTGAATATTGGTCTCCAAACAGTGTGAATGGTGCTGCTATCGGTGGTTTGGGCTCTCGTTACTCATTCGAAAACCGCAACTTGACAAGTTCTTCTACTTTGCGTTATGCAAACACATGGGATGATGTTCATAACTTTGATATCTTAGGTGGTTTCGAGGTAACAGAAGATGAACTGACAGCAATCTATGCCACAGCCAAACAGTATTCAACTGATAAGTTGCCAGAATTGGGTAACGGTCAGCCTGACGCTGCTTCCAGCGAAGTGTTGGGTTCAGGTATCGTCTCTTATTTGGGTAATGCCAACTACAACTACGACAATAAATACTATCTGTCTGGTAGCTTCCGTCGTGACGGTTCTTCTCGCTTAGGAGCAGATAGCCGTTGGGCAAACTTCTGGTCAGTGTCAGCTGCATGGCGTGTATCAGGTGAAGGTTTCTTGCAGGATAACGAGTTGTTCTCAGATGTAAAACTTCGTTTCTCTTATGGTACTAACGGTAACTTGCCGGGCGCTTACTATGCAAACCAGGCATTGTATGCTTTCTCTGGCGGTTATGGTCCTTCTCCTGCTATCTATTGGAGCCAGCCGGGTAACCAGAAGTTGGGTTGGGAAAAGTCTAAGAACATGAACGTTGGTTTCGACTGGAACATTTTGAATCGTGTTAACCTGACCGTTGAATATTATAACAAGACAACTACAGACCTTCTGTTTGAAGTGCCGTCTTCTATCGTAACCGGTTTTACCAGCAATTGGTCTAATTTGGGTAAGTTGCGTAACAGCGGTCTTGAAATTGAGGTAAGTTCTCAGAACATCAAGACGGATAACTTCTCTTGGGATACAAACTTTAACTTGACTTATCAGAAGGCAACTATCAAGGAATTGCCTGACGGTAAAGATATCGAATATGGTGATGGTAACATGTATTTGCACCGTGAAGGTGAATCTATGTACACATATTATCTGCCGGAATGGAAGGGCGTGAACCCCGAAACAGGTTTGGGTGAATTCTGGAAAGATCCGAATGATCACAGTAAAGGTGTTGTAAACAGTTACAGCGAAGCAGGTAAAGGCGTTGTGGGTAAAGCTATTCCTGATGTAACAGGTGGTTTGACCAACACATTCAACTATCGTGATTTCGATTTGTCATTCTTGATTACCTATCAGTTCGGTGGTGATATCTTTGACTATCCTAACTATTTCTTCCGTCACGATGGTTTGCGTTTAGGTTCATTCAACGTGGACAAGAGTGTTGCCGGCAACTACTGGATGAATCCGGGTGACAATGCAAAGTATCCGAAACCAATCTATCAGAACCCGTACCGTTCTGACCGATTCTCAAGCCGTACACTTGCCTCTTCAGACAATATCCGTATGCGTGAGATCACTTTGGGTTATAATGTTCCAGCTTTGAAACATCTTTTCAGTAACCTACGTCTTTATTTCCGCGCAAACAATCCGTTTATGATTTGGGCTAAGACAGATGGCATTGATCCTGATGTTCCTCTGAACGGTTATCGTCAGGTTGATACTCCTGTATCAAAGAGCTTTGTTTTTGGTGTAAACATTACATTATAATTAATTAAATAGAATACGATATGAAAAAGATATATTTAATAGGATTGGCTTTTGCTTTGTTTGCCAGCTCTTGTAGTGACGTCTTGGAAAAGACTCCATCTTCAGAGTTGCCAACCTTGGAAGCTATCTCAACAATTACAGACTTGACAAATGCCGTAAATGGTGTTTATACTAAGCAGGCAACTGATGTAGGTTCGTATGGTGCTGAGTTTACGCTATATGCTGATTTGAAGGGCTCTGATTTTATGTCAGTCTCAGACGTGAACCATGCTGGTCCGATGTATCGCTATCAGCTGGGTAAGCATGATGCGTTGCCTTACAACTTCTACTATGTGTTCTATAAGTCTATATCTCGTATCAACAGCGTATTGCAGGCTGCTGAAACTATTGAAGGTTCAGAAAACCTGCGTGGTGAACTGTATGGTATGCGTGCTTTGTATCACTTCGATCTGGCTCGTCTGTTTGCTAAGTTGCCGACTTCTGCCAATATGGGCGGTTTAGGAGTTGTTCTTTCAACAGAAGTGTATCCGACAGACTATGTCGGAGCACGTGCTACTTTGCAGGAAACGTATGATCAGATCTTGAAGGATCTGAATACAGCTCTTCCTCTGTTGACTAAGGATAAGAATCAGGGTCACATGAACTATTGGGCTGCTTTGGGTATTCGTGCTCGTGCTAATCTGTATCTGGGTAAATGGGCAGATGCGTTGGCAGATTGTAGAGAGATCATGAATAACTCTCCTTATAAGCTTTATAGCCGTGATGAATATCTGGGTGTTTGGGATAAAGAGGGAACCAATGAAGCTATCTTTGAGATTCTGGTAACACCACAATACAATGCTCAGCGTAACTCAATCGGTTACTTTACACATTCTGATGGTTATGGTGAATGTGCAGCAACCAAGTCGTTTGTAGAAGAGCTGAAGAATCATCCGGGCGATATTCGTACAGAGCTGTTCAAGGAAGAAGGTAGTCCTTATGCAGGTACTTATCCGCAGAAATACAAAGGACGTGATGGTCAGATTTACGTGAATAATCCGAAGATTCTTCGTCTGTCTGAAATCTATCTGATTGCTGCTGAAGCTGCGTTAAAGAGCAACGATGCTCCTGCTGCAGTTGATTATATGAATGCATTGCGTCGCAATCGTATCGAAGATTATAAAGATGTTGCTTCTGTAACAATCGATGATATCTTGTTGGAAAGACGTCTTGAACTCTTCACAGAAGGTCACGGTGCATGGGATGCTTGGCGAAACGGTAAGTCCATCAACAATAACTTTGTTGGTGAAGTGGGTCCTGAAGACTATCGTACCATCATTGCTATTCCTATCGACGAAATCACCGTGTCTGGTGGTCTATTGGTACAGAATGAAGGATACTAATTAATGAACAATCAATAAGGCGGTATGCCAAAATGGATAGGCGCAAGTGTAGGTATTGAATTCCGAAAGCAGCGTAGCCGATCATAATAGTGACGTCGCCGCCATTCTGTTAACGAAAGTGATGACTAATTTAGGAGGCTGTCTCGTATTGTACGATGCAGCCTTCGCCTTTTTATACACAAATGCGGTCATTAGATTACGATTCTTGTTGGTGCTTGTTTGGAGCAGATTGCAATGGCTGCGTTGAAGGTATATTTGTCAGCCACAAAAATACAATAAGTCAACAGGTGGACAAGAGCCTATTAATCCGGTCAAAAAGGAGTCGTTTATTCGCGGAAATTGGGTAACTACTCCGTTCGGGCGGAGTAGTTATTCCGTCCCAACGGAGTGCCTACCCAATTTCAAAAAAGTCCCTACCCTTTTTTGAAAAAGTCTATACCCTTTTTCCAAAAACTCTATAGGCTATTGAAAGATAGGCTATAACCCCTTTTTTCAGGGTGTTTAGTCCGAGACTGATTTGTCTGTCAAGTCCGACGAAGTTGCCTGTCGCTTCTGCCGGATCCGTTACCGCTTTTAGCAAATAATAATCCGGATAAAAATACAATAACTATCTCTCAGCACATATTTGATTCAGAGAGGATAAACTATTCATTTATATAAACAGGTAAGTTGATGTTTATCCCAAATCGGTCATTATACGTGTAATAATTCGTGGTCGAGTCTGCAATACGTTGACAAAGAGTTGTTTGCAGAACTATTTTTCTAATGGCGGTCATTAGAAAACGCTATTTGCAAAAGGTTTATAATTAAGCAGTTGCAAAGCCAGCCGCGAAAATGGAAAGAATAAAAATATTCAGCTGTTTTACTTTTTTCGTTCTAATGACCGATTTTGGTTTATACACAAATGCGGTGTGTCAGACTCAGTAAACAGCAAGTCGTTGAGGTCGTATTCCGAAAACAACGATGCTGTTTGCTATTGTGCACACCGCATTGTCTATAGATCAATAAGAATTGGGTTAAAAGAGAGTATTCGCTTCAGGTACTAAAATACCTTCGGACCATACAGCACGGATATTTAGCTTTCGGTCAAGTATCACAATGTCTGCATCCTTACCATGTTGAAGTGTACCTTTACGGTCGGCAACACCCATCAGGCGAGCCGGAGTCTCTGAAGCCATACGGATGGCATCTTCCAAAGGAATCTCGGCCTTCTGAACCATTGTCTGTACCAGTGTATCCATTGTAGCGATACTGCCAGCTAAAGAAGAGTGGTCGGCCAATTTGCAAACGCCATCTTCGATGATCAGTCGAGAATCAGCAGAAGGTTGCTCTGTACTGCCTGCGTATGACAAGGCATCGGTTACCAGACAAGTCTTGTCTGTACCTTTCAGCTTATAGACCAGGCGAAGGATTGTTGCCGGTAAGTGTTTGCCGTCGGCAATCACCTCAACCGTCATATCGTCTGTCAGGAATACGCTTTCAACCGTACCTTCATATTTATATTCACGGCGTTTGTGGAATCCCGGCATTGCATTGTAGAACTGAGCTGCATGCGTAAAACCAGCTTCAAAGGCCGCACGAATCTCGTCATACTCAGCCTCGGTATGTGTGATTGCTGCCAAGATGCCCTTTTGACGGATATAGCGGACAAAATCATGAGCTCCCGGAAGTTCAGGACTGATGTCCCAGCGTTTGATGCAATGTGTCTGGTCCAAGATTGCATGATACTCTTCGGCATCAAGTTCTTTCAATGTGTCGGCATATAGGCTTCCGGCCATTTTGGGATTTAAGTACGGACCTTCGATATGTAAACCTAATACAGGACTTGCCTTTTCGGTCATCATTTGCTCACACAGTTCGGCTCCCTTCAAGATTGTCTCAGCGGTAGAAGAAGACAGCGTAGGGAAGATGGTAGTAGCGCCATGTTTCATGTGCGTAGAAACAATGGTGTGGAAAGCCTCATCCGTACATTCCGTGAAGTCATGACCGCCACCGCCATGTACATTCATTGCAACGAATCCCGGTACAATCCACATGCCTTTGGCATCGATAACCGTAGCGCCGATCACTGCCAAATCGCTATTTGTCACCTCTAAAATTTTACCATCGCTAATCAAGACAGAACCATCATCCAGCCAGCCTTGAGGTGTCAAAATATGACCATTAATTATTTGTGTTAGCATATGTTTGATTATTAAAACAGTTTGTTTGTTCCTTCTACCAATTTACCCATCGCCCAGACGGCTCTTACATTCAGCTCTTTGTCCAGAATCATGATATCTGCATCTTTGCCACGCTGAAGTGTACCTTTGCGGTCGGCAACACCCATCAGGCGGGCCGGAGTTTCTGAAGCCATGCGGATGGCGTCTTCCAAAGGAATCTCTGCTTTCTGAACCATTGTGCGGATCAGGCGGTCCATGGTTGCCACGCTACCTGCCAAGGCAGAACGGTCGGCCAACTTACAAACACCGTCTTCGATGATGACACGTGGGTCAAACGCCGTTTGGCTATCACTGGCAGCACAGGCCAAAGCATCCGTAATCAAGCAGGTGCGTTCAACACCTTTTACCTTGTAAACCAATCGCAAGATAGTGGGCGGTACGTGGATACCGTCTGCAACCACCTCAACCGTCATGTCGTCGATCAGATAGATACTTTCTACCGTACCTTCATATTTGTATTCGCGACGTTTGTGGAATCCCGGCATCGCGTTGTAGAAGTGAGTTGCATGGGTGTAACCGGCTTCATAAGCGGTCAGGATATCTTCGTATTCTGCTTGTGTGTGGCCTACTGCAGCCAATACGCCTTTTGAGGTAATATATTTACCGAACTGCATTGCACCCGGAAGTTCAGGAGCTGCATCCCAGCGTTTGATGCAATGAGTCTCTTCCAGCAGAGGAATGTATTCTTCGGGATCCGGATTCTTGATGTTCTCAGGAATCTGACCACCGGCCATCTTCATGTTGAAATAGTGTCCTTCAAGGTGAAGACCTAAAACGGGACTATCCTTTTCTGCCATCAGCTTTTCGGTAGTTTCGGCTGCTGCGCGGATCATGGGAATGGTTGATGATGACAATGTCGGGAAGATACTGGTTGTACCATGCTGCATGTGGGCTTTGATTGCTGTGCGGAAAGCATCTTCTGTGCCCTCCATAAAGTCACGGCCTCCGCCGCCATGAACGTGAATTTCTACACCTCCGGGAACGATGTACATACCTTTGGCGTCAATTAAGGTAGCACCAACCACGGCAAGGTCGCAATTTGTTACTTCTAATATTTTATTATCACGGATCAAGACGGAACCGTCTTTCAACCATCCTTGTGGCGTTAGGATTTTACCATTTATGATCTGAGTTAACATAACTTGAGTTTTTAACGTTTATATCTTTAAAACCATATGCAAAGTAAACAACTTTTTACAAAAGAAGATGCAATCGGCTGCTCTAATTTTCAAAGCTGTCCGGAAAGAGTTGTAAAAAGGGACAGCTTTGAGATAGATAGACTTATGCGTTCTGGCTCATCATCTCTTCCAGTTCCATCGTCTGTTCGGTCCATTGATCCATGGTGTCGGATAGTTGTGTCTTAAGTTCAGAATAACGGCTGTATAGTGACACATCTGATGCACCTTCGGGAGTTGCCAGCTTGGCTTCTATGTCCGAAATCTCATTCTCTAATTTAGTGATGGCAGCTTCAGAGTCGGCAATTGCCTTTTCAATCTTCTTGATAGAGCGGTTCAGCTCTTTACGGGCTTCGTATGAAAGCTTATTCTGTGTAGGCTGAACCTCTTCTTTGGCCGTTGAAGTGGCTGTCTGTACCGAGCGCTCCAATTCACGCAGGCTATCCATCTTTTTGCGTTCCAGGAAGTCATAGATACCGCCTAAATGTTCAACCACGCGTTGGTTGCCGAACTCATAGACTTTATCAACCAGTCCATCCAGGAATTCACGGTCGTGCGACACGACGATTACAGTGCCGTCAAACTCTCTCAGAGCCTCTTTCAAGACATCCTTTGAGCGCATGTCCAAGTGGTTGGTCGGCTCGTCGAGAATCAGCAGGTTGACCGGTTCAAGCAGCAGGCGGATCATCGCCAAGCGGCTACGTTCACCACCCGACAAGACTTTTACCTTCTTGTCCGAAGCCTCTCCACCAAACATGAAGGCTCCTAAAATATCACGGATCTTCAGGCGGATATCACCTTGGGCCACATAGTCAATCGTCTCGAATACCGTACGGTTCTCGTCCAATAGCTGTGCCTGATTCTGTGCGAAGTATCCGATTTTCACATTGTGTCCCAATTGTAGTTTGCCGGTAAAATCATTGATCTCACCCATGATACATTTAACTAATGTAGATTTACCCTCGCCATTCTTGCCGACGAAAGCCACCTTGTCACCGCGGTTGATGGTGAAGGTAACATGGTCGAAGATGAGATGATCACCGTAGCTTTTTCTCACCTCTTCGCAAATCACCGGGTAACTGCCCGAACGTGTAGCTGGCGGAAACTTCAGATTCAGCATCGCTGTATCTACTTCATCAACCTCGATGCGTTCGATCTTTTCCAGCTGCTTGATTCGTGATTGCACCTGTACAGATTTGGTTGCTTTATAGCGGAAGCGTTCGATAAAGGCTTCGGTGTCTGCCAATTTCTTCTGTTGATTCTCGAAGGCACGCAACTGCTGTTCGCGGCGCTCTTTGCGCAGCTCCACATATTCGGTGTATTTCACCTTATAGTCATAGATCTTGCCCAGCTCAATCTCGATTGTACGTGTTGTCGTGTTATCAATGAAGGCACGGTCGTGAGAGACCAAAATGACTGCATTGGCTCTTGTGGCGATAAAGTTTTCCAGCCACTGGATAGATTCGATGTCCAAATGGTTGGTCGGCTCGTCGAGCAACAACACATCCGGCTGGCGTAGCAACAGCTTGGCCAGTTCGATACGCATACGCCATCCGCCGCTGAACTCATGAGTCGGGCGGTCGAAGTCGTTACGGCTGAAGCCCAGACCCAACAAGGTGCGTTCCAGCTCAGCATGATAATTGTTGCCACCCATCATTTGGTAATGTTCGGTCAGATAGGTCACACGGTCGATCAGCTTTTGATAGCCTTCGGATTCATAGTCGGTACGTTCGGCCAACTGTTGGTTGAGTTGTTCCATCTCCTGTTCCATCTCGTGAATATGGTCAAAAGCCATCTCGGCCTCTTCACGGACGGTGCGGGCATCTTTCAGTTGCATGTGCTGAGGTAAATAGCCGATAGTAACTTCTTTAGGCACACTGACGGTGCCCGATGTTGGCATTTGTAGTCCGGCGAAAATCTTCAGCATGGTCGATTTACCCGCCCCATTTTTGCCCACCAAAGCAATACGATCTTTTTTGTTTACAACAAATGAAACATCATCAAATAGCGTGAAACCGCCAAATTCAACAGTTAGTCCTTCTACCGAAATCATAATTCCTTCTTCTAAAATTGAGACTACAAAGATAATATACTGGCTACATTATATAAAATATTTCTAAAAAAGTTCTATCTTCGCCTGTGAAACTATAACTAACAAGCAGATGAACAAAAAGAGTTTTACTGTATTATTGGCGGCAACCTTAGCAGGTAGCACGCTGTTTACGTCATGTATCGGATCATTCGGCCTGACGAATAAATTGCTGACATGGAACAGAAGCATTGATAGTAAATTTGTGAATGAGTTGGTATTCATTGCCTTTTGGATTGTGCCGGTTTATGAGATTTCGGCTTTGGCCGATCTTTTGGTGATCAACTCTCTCGAATTCTGGAGCGGAAGCAATCCGGTGGCAGATGCAGGTAGCGTAAAGACCATCGAAGGCAAAGATGGCATTTACACCGTTGAGACGAAGACCGACGGTTATCACATTCAGAAAGAGGGCGAAGCTGAGGGCGTTGATCTGGTCTTCAATGAAGAAGAGCAGAGCTGGAACGTTGAGGCTAACGGAGAAAGCCACAAGCTGTTGAAGTTTGAAGAGGAAGATGAAGTGGTAATGTATCTGCCCGATGGTAAAGAGATGAATGTTGAATTGAGCCAGGCAGGTGTACTTGCTTTCCAGCAGGTTGCTAATGGTTACGCTTATTACGCCGCACGTTAATTTAACACGTTCGTATGAAAGAGATGAGGCTGTGTCAAAATACCTGTTTTGATACAGCCTCAAAAGGTGCTTGACACACCGTCCTAAAACTAAGTCTGTTCGTTTGTTCCTTTCCTTCTGTTCACGACTTAGACCCATTTAATGCCAAATGTCTTGTGAATAATAATCTATAAACCTAAATACGAATGAAACATCTATTGAAAAAGACGTTGTTGTTTGCATGGTTGGGGTGCTTCTTGGTAGGCGCAGTCACAGCCAGCCCGACAACTTCACCTGATTCTAAGCCGTATTGGCGCGATATTCAGGTGGTTGCTGTTAATAAACAACAGCCACGCAGTTCTTTTATGACTTATGCGGATAAAGAAACTGCCATGACTTCTCGTTATGAAAAGAGTCCTTTTTACACTTTGCTCAACGGCACTTGGAAATTCTACTATGTAGATTCCTATAAGCAATTGCCTGCCGATATCACCTCGCCGTCGGTCGATGTAAGCACATGGAGCGACATTAAAGTGCCGGGGAACTGGGAACTACAGGGTTTTGGTACAGCTATCTACACGAACCATGGCTATGAGTTCAAGGCTCGTAATCCGCAGCCGCCGTTATTGCCTGAAACAACTCCGGTGGGCGTCTATCGTCGTGATATTGAGGTTCCGGCCAACTGGCAAGGACGTGATATCTATCTGCATATCTCTGGAGCCAAGTCCGGACTTTATGTCTATCTGAATGGCAAAGAGGTTGGTTATAGCGAGGATTCAAAGAATCCGGCCGAGTTCTTGATCAACGACTATCTGCAGAGCGGAAAGAATGTGTTGACATTAAAGATCTTCCGCTGGAGCACCGGCTCTTATCTGGAGTGTCAGGACTTTTGGCGTATCAGTGGCATCGAACGCGATGTCTATCTGTGGTCGCAACCCAAAGCGGCTATCCATGACTTCCGTGTGATTTCTACCTTGGACGACAGCTATACACAAGGTCTGTTTGAATTGGCGGTCGATTTGAAGAATCATGGCAAAGAGGCCAAACAGCTGAATGTGGGTTATGAATTGCTGGATAGTAAGGGAAATGCCGTTGCCTCAGAAACACAAGATGTGTGGGTGAGCGCGATCGAGAACAAGACTATTTCGTTCAAGACCTCTTTAGACAAGGTGGCAACCTGGAGTGCCGAACATCCCAATCTGTATAAGTTGTTGATGACTGTCCAATGCGACGGAGCTGTCACTGAGGTGGTTCCTTTCAATGTGGGCTTTCGCCGCATCGAGATTAAGCCCATCGCTCAGAAGGCCGGTAATGGCAAGCCCTATAATGTGTTGCTGTTCAATGGCCAGCCCATCAAATTCAAGGGTGTGAATATCCATGAACATAATCCTGAAACCGGTCATTATGTGACAGAAGAGATTATGCGTAAAGACTTCGAGTTGATGAAGCAAAACAACTTGAATGCCGTCCGTTTGTGCCACTATCCTCAGGATCGCAGATTCTATGAGCTGTGTGATGAATACGGTCTGTATGTCTATGATGAGGCCAATATCGAATCACACGGTATGTACTATAGCTTGAGCAAAGGTGGCTCATTGGGAAACAATCCGGAATGGTTGCTTCCGCACATGGATCGTACCATCAATATGTATGAACGAAACAAAAACTATCCTTGCGTTACCTTCTGGTCGTTAGGAAACGAGGCAGGTAACGGCTACAACTTCTATCAGACCTATTTATGGATTAAGGGCAAAGAGACCAAACTCATGGGACGTCCGGTTAATTACGAACGTGCGTTGTGGGAATGGAATACAGATATGTATGTTCCGCAATATCCCAGTGCAGCCTGGTTGGAAGAGATAGGAAAGGAGGGAAGTGATCGTCCGATCGTTCCGTCAGAATATGCACATGCTATGGGTAATTCAACCGGAAACTTATGGTTGCAGTGGCAGGCCATCTATAAATATCCGAACTTGCAGGGTGGATTTATCTGGGATTGGGTAGATCAGGGTATTCTGCAGAAAGACAAGAACGGACGTGAGTTCTGGGCGTATGGCGGAGACTTCGGTGTTGATATGCCAAGCGACGGTAACTTCTTGTGCAACGGTCTTGTCAATCCGGACCGCAATCCTCATCCGGCCATGCAGGAGGTGAAATATGCTCATCAGAATGTGGCATTCGAAGCCTTGGATTTGGCCGCAGGCAAGTTCTCTGTTTTCAACCGCTTCTACTTTACGAACTTGAGTCGTTATCAGATCAGCTATGAGATCAAGGCCAATGGCAATGTGTTGAAGAGCGGTAAGCTGTCGATGAATGTAGAACCTCAGCAAAGCAAAGAATTCTCGGTGCCGGTTACCGGATTACAGCCTAAGGCCGGTACGGAATACTTCGTTAATTTCGCCGTAACAACCTTGAAGCCCGAGCCGTTGATTCCGGTGGGTCATGTCATTGCGAATGAGCAGTTCCAGTTGCCTATCCGGGCCGAAAAGAAGATGTATAAAGCCGGTGGCGCCAAGCTGACCGCTACAACAGAGGGCGAATGGCTGAAGGTGACCTCTTCCATTCTGAACTTTATCTTCAACAAGAAGAGCGGTATAGTTACCTCTTATAAGGTAGATGGCACCGAATACTTCAGTGAAGGATTTGGCTTGCAGCCCAACTTCTGGCGTGCACCGAATGACAACGACTATGGCAACGGACAGCCTAAGCGCGAACAGATCTGGAAACAGAGCAGCAAAAACTTCAATGTGGCCGATGCTTCGGCTGAGATTGTCAATGATAAGGGTGTTGTAAAGGTCAACTATCTGTTGCCGGCCGGAAACCTTTATATCGTGACCTATACGATCTATCCGAGCGGAGTTGTCAATGTGTCAGCTCATTTCACTTCGACCGATACGGATGCCGCTAAAACCGAAGTGTCTGAAGCCACTCGTATGGCAACCTTCACGCCGGGACAAGACGCTGCTCGCCGTGCGTCTTCTAAACTGAATGTGCCACGTATCGGTGTACGTTTCCGTCTGCCGGCAGCTATGGATCAGTTGCAATTCTTGGGTCGTGGTCCGTGGGAAAACTATTGGGATCGCAAGGCCGGTTATCCGGTTGATCTGTATAAGAGCACGGCCGGTAAGGAATATTATCCTTATGTGCGTCCGCAAGAAACGGGTCACCACACAGATACTCGCTGGTTGGCATTGACAGCCGGCAAGGGCAAAGGTCTGTTGATCGAAGCAGATGGACTGATCGAGTTTAATGCCTTGCGTAATTCCATCGAAGATTTGGATCCGGAAGAGCATACCGAATTGGCTCGACAGTGGAACAACTTCACTCCCGAAGAGATTGCCAACCATGACGAAGAGGCGGCCAAGAATGTGTTGAGACGCCAGCATCATGTCAATCATGTGTCTCCTCAGAACTTTGTTGAAGTTTGTCTCGATTACAAACAGCAGGGCGTGGCCGGTTATGATAGCTGGGGCGATCGTCCGCTTCCGGAATATACGCTTCCGGCCAACAAGGATTATCAGTGGGGATTCACTCTGATTCCTGTCAATAGTGCAAGCAGTGTATTAAGCAAAACGGGATTTGACTATAAATAATATCGTCTGATCCTCAGAAAGAGGAGAAGGGTTTTATAAGAGGCTGCATTCAAAGTAACTATTTGGATGTAGCCTCTTTTAGGTTTGTCAGAATTGGTAAAATGCCGGAGCGCTGAGGATGAGACTGACAGTGTCTTTTTGTAAATAAGGTTGACTCTTAGCAGCATCAACAAATGAAAGAAAAGCAGTACAATCGAGAACAAGA
>CAKVBA010000065.1 GCA_934725305.1 uncultured Parabacteroides sp.
TTAAATATCAAGGATTTAGGATAAACTTCACGTGAAAAAATACTGTTTTTTTCTTTGCAGCGTTGAAGTTGGGCTAACGACTGGAGCGAATTCCCAAAGTAACGAAACAGGCAGCAATCATAATGCGGCTTAAAATAGAAAAGGGCTGCATCGAATCCGATCAGCCCCTTTCAATATCAATTAACGAAATAAATTATTCATCCTCTTTGTCCATCGCATTGAAATCAACAACATTCTTTCGGTTTGCCATGATACGATCGAACTCATCCTTGGCACCTACAACCAACTTATCGAAATCACGCTGACCTGTACCGGCAGGAATCAAATGTCCACAGATGACATTTTCCTTCAGACCTTCCAAACGGTCCACCTTGCCGTTGATAGCAGCTTCGTTCAATACTTTCGTTGTTTCCTGGAAAGATGCAGCAGACATAAAGCTGTTTGTCTGCAATGCTGCACGAGTGATACCCTGAAGAATCTGGTTGGCTGTAGCAGGAATTGCATCACGCACTTCTACCAACTTCATGTCACGACGCTTCAACATACTGTTTTCGTCTCTCAACTTACGAGCCGTAACAATCTGACCAGCCTGCAATGTCTGAGAATCTCCCGGATCGGTAACAACCTTCTTGCCCCAGATACGATCGTTTTCATCCATTACCTCCAGCTTATCAACAACCTGCTGTTCCAAGAAGCGAGTATCTCCCGGATCGACCACTTCGACCTTACGCATCATCTGACGAACAATTACCTCAAAGTGCTTGTCGTTGATCTTTACACCCTGAAGACGATAAACGTCTTGTACCTCATTCACGATATATTCCTGAACGGCTGTCGGTCCCTTGATAGCCAAGATATCAGATGGTGTGATAGCTCCGTCGGACAAAGGCATACCGGCACGAATATAGTCGTTCTCCTGAACCAACAACTGCTTTGACAGAGGCACCATATATTTCTTGACCTTGCCCAGCTTGGATGTTACCGTGATTTCACGATTACCACGCTTGATCTTACCGAAACCAACCTCACCGTCAATTTCTGATACAACAGCCGGGTTAGACGGGTTACGAGCCTCGAACAACTCTGTTACACGAGGCAAACCACCTGTGATATCACCAGCCTTACCAACGGCACGCGGAATCTTAACCAAAACCTCACCAGCCTTGACTGTATCGCCATTGTCTTTAACAACGTGTGCACCCAACGGCAATGAATAGTTCTTCAGATAATTGCCATTTTCGTCAACGATATGAGCGGCAGGTGCTTTTGTCTTATCCTTTGATTCGATGATGATCTTTTCCTTCAAACCTGTAGTTTCGTCACTCTCTACCTTGTAGGTAACGTTTTCTACAACGCTCTCAAACTCGATCTTACCAGAAACTTCAGACACAATAACAGCATTGAATGGGTCCCATTCAAACAAGACGTCGCCCTTGCTTACAGCTGCACCCGGACCGAAGAACAACTTAGAACCATAAGGAATATTATGTGTCAACAATACAATCTTAGTGTTCGGATCGACTACACGCAATTCAGCCAAACGGCTTACTACTACCTGATAGGTCTTTCCACTTACTTCGTCGATACATTCAACAGCACGCAACTCATCAATTTCGATTACACCATCGTATTTAGAAGCGATACTATTTTCAGTAGCAATATTAGAAGCAATACCTCCGACGTGGAATGTACGCAATGTCAACTGTGTACCCGGCTCACCGATAGACTGTGCAGCGATAACGCCGACAACTTCACCCTTCTGAACCATCTGGTTCGTAGCCAAGTTACGGCCATAACACTTAGCACAAACGCCCTTCTTAGACTCACAAGTCAATACAGAACGAATCTCAACGCTTTCAATCGGCGATTCCTGAATTCTCTGAGCAGCATCCTCACGAATCTCTTCACCGGCCTTAACGATAATTTCGCCTGTTGTCGGATGGATAACATCGTGAACAGATACACGACCCAAGATACGCTCATACAGAGAGGCAATAACCTCTTCGTTGTTTTTCAACTCTGTACAAACCAAACCACGCAATGTGCCGCAATCCTCTTCATTGACAATTACGTCATGAGATACATCGACCAAACGACGTGTCAGATAACCGGCATCGGCAGTCTTCAATGCAGTATCCGCCAAACCCTTTCGAGCACCGTGAGTAGAAATAAAATACTCCAACACTGACAGACCTTCCTTAAAGTTTGAAAGGATCGGGTTCTCAATGATCTGAGCGCCTTCGGCACCACTCTTCTGCGGCTTGGCCATCAAACCACGCATACCAGACAACTGACGAATCTGTTCCTTAGAACCACGGGCTCCGGAATCCATCATCATGTAGATAGAGTTAAATCCATCGTTATCAGCTGTCAGCTGCTTAATCAATATATTAGACAACTTACTGTTGACGTGTGTCCATGTGTCAATGATCTGGTTATAACGTTCATTGTTTGTAATGAAACCCATGTTATAGTTGGTCATGATCTGTTCTACTTCTTCATAACCTTCCTTCACCAAATCATCTTTTTCAGCCGGAATCAAGACGTCTGCCAAGTTGAATGACAAACCACCCTTGAAGGCCATATAATAACCCAAGTTCTTAATGTCGTCCAAGAACTGAGCTGTACGGGCAACACCACAACGCTTGATTACCTTACCGATAATCTCACGCAGGGCTTTCTTACCCAACACTTCGTTGATATAACCAACCTCTGCAGGTACGAATTCGTTTACCATCAAACGACCTACTGAAGTCTCAACCATGTGTCTATAAGATTCTCCCGCTTCGTTTATATCATCCACATAAACCATAATCGGTGCGTGGATATCAACTTTCTTTTCGTTGTACGCAATAGTAGCTTCTTCCGGTCCGTAGAACTTCAAATTTTCACCCTGTGTACCTCTACGTAACTTGGTGATGTAATACAGACCCAATACCATATCCTGAGAAGGAACGGTGATAGGAGCACCATTGGCAGGGTTCAAGATGTTGTGAGATGCAAGCATCAACATCTGTGCTTCCAAAACGGCCTCATTGCCCAACGGCAAGTGAACCGCCATCTGGTCACCGTCGAAGTCCGCGTTGAAAGCGGTACATGCCAACGGATGCAACTGAATAGCTTTACCCTCAATTAGTTTAGGCTGGAATGCCTGAATACCCAGACGGTGCAATGTAGGGGCACGGTTCAACAATACCGGATGACCTTTCATTACATATTCCAGGATATCCCAAACAACCGGTTCTTTACGATCGACAATCTTCTTTGCTGACTTAACAGTCTTGACGATACCGCGTTCTATCAATTTACGGATAACGAAAGGCTTGTACAACTCAGCTGCCATATTCTTAGGCAAACCACATTCGTGCATCTTCAATTCAGGACCGACAACAATAACTGAACGGGCAGAATAGTCAACACGCTTACCCAACAAGTTCTGACGGAAACGTCCCTGTTTACCTTTCAAGCTGTCAGAAAGTGACTTCAACGGACGGTTGGCATCTGTCTTAACGGCACTCGATTTACGAGAGTTGTCGAACAATGAATCAACCGCTTCCTGAAGCATACGCTTTTCATTACGCAAGATCACTTCTGGAGCTTTAATATCTATCAATCGTTTCAGACGGTTATTACGGATAATAACACGACGATACAAATCATTCAAGTCGGAAGTTGCAAATCGGCCACCATCCAGCGGAACCAACGGACGCAATTCGGGCGGGATCACCGGAATTACCTTCATGATCATCCACTCCGGTTTGTTACGTCCACGTGATGCACGGAATGACTCCACAACCTGCAGACGCTTCAATGCCTCGTTCTTACGCTGCTGAGAGCTGTCGGTATTAGCGCGGTGACGCAATTCATAAGAAAGAGAATCCAAGTCGAGACGGGCCAATAGGTCATAGACTGCTTCGGCACCAATCTTTGCAATGAACTTGTTTGGATCGGTATCTTCCAACATCTGATTCTCTTTAGGCAATTCATCCATAATCTGAAGATATTCCTCTTCAGACAACAGATCAAGCTCACCTACCGTATCAACGCAACCTGGCTGAATTACCACGTAGCGTTCATAGTAAATGATCGAATCCAATTTCTTTGTAGGAAGTCCTAACAAATAACCTATTTTGTTAGGCAAAGAACGGAAGTACCAGATATGAGCCACAGGAACCACCAAATGAATGTGTCCCATACGTTCACGGCGAACTTTCTTCTCCGTAACTTCCACACCACAACGATCACATACGATGCCTTTGTAACGGATACGTTTGTACTTACCGCAATGACATTCATAATCCTTGATAGGACCGAAAATGCGCTCACAGAACAGACCGTCACGTTCGGGTTTATAGGTACGATAATTAATCGTTTCCGGTTTCAAAACTTCACCGCTAGAGTTTTCCAAAATCTCTTCAGGTGATGCCAGACCGATGGTTATTTTTGAAAAGTTACTCTTTATCTTGTTTTCTTTTCTAAAAGCCATATTTAATATTTATAAAGAGTTATCAATAGATAAAGTAGGCGGGGATTTCACCCTCCTACTTTGTATTGTTATTGAATTAATCCAAAGTGAAGCTCAAGCCAAGACCTCTTAGTTCATGTAATAATACATTCAAAGATTCAGGGATACCCGGCTGTGGCATAGGATCACCCTTGACAATAGCTTCGTAAGCTTTTGAACGTCCTACAACATCATCTGACTTGATTGTAAGAATTTCCTGCAAAACATGAGAAGCACCAAAAGCCTCCAAGGCCCAAACCTCCATCTCTCCAAAACGCTGACCACCAAACTGAGCTTTACCACCAAGAGGCTGCTGTGTTATCAGTGAGTAAGGACCGATAGAACGGGCATGCATCTTATCATCGACCATGTGACCCAACTTCAAGAAGTATGTCACACCCACTGTTGCTGGCTGGTCGAAACGCTCACCAGTACCACCATCGTAGAGATAGCTCTTACCATAACGCGGAATACCGGCCTTGTCTGTCCACTCGTTCAAATCATCCAATGTGGCACCATCGAAAATAGGAGTAGCAAACTTAACGTCCAATGAACGTCCGGCCCATCCTAATACGGCTTCGAAAATCTGTCCCAAGTTCATACGAGAAGGCACACCCAGCGGATTCAAGCAAATATCAACCGGTGTTCCATCTGCCAAGAACGGCATATCCTCCTGACGAACGATCTTAGAAACAATACCCTTATTACCGTGACGTCCGGCCATCTTGTCACCCACTTGAATCTTACGTTTCTTAGCCAGATAAACTTTAGCCATCTGAACGATGCCAGTAGGCAGTTCATCACCGATCGTAAGATCAAATTTCTTTCTGCGCAACTCTGCATCCAACTCTTTGTATTTCTTCAGGTAGTTTACAATCACCTGATTGATCAATTCGTTCTTAGCAGCATCTGCAGTCCACTTGCTGACCTGGATAGCGTTGTAATCCAACTCTTCCAACACGCGACGAGTAAACTTAGCACCCTTCGCAATGATTTCAGCATTCATATAGTCTTTGACACCCTGAGAAACCTTGCCATCTGTCAAAACCATCAGTTTGTCGATCAGCAAGTTCTTCAAAGAGGCCATTTTCTCTTCATACTCTTCGTCCAACTTCGGCAAAATAGCCTTGTCTGCCAATCTTGACTTACGTTTCTTTATTGCCTTAGAGAACAAAGCTGTCTCAATCACAACTCCACGCAATGACGGAGTTGCCTTCAAAGAGGCATCCTTAACATCACCGGCCTTGTCACCAAAGATTGCACGAAGCAATTTCTCTTCAGGAGAAGGATCAGATTCACCCTTAGGTGTAATCTTACCGATAAGGATATCTCCCGGTTCAATACGAGCTCCCACGCGAACAATACCTCTTTCGTCCAAATCCTTTGTAGCATCCTCGCTCACATTAGGAATGTCAGAAGTAAGTTCTTCCATACCACGTTTAGTTTCGCGGACTTCCAAAATATATTCATCCACATGAACAGATGTAAAGAAGTCTTCACGAACCATACGTTCGTTCAACACGATAGCATCCTCGTAGTTGTAACCCTTCCAAGGCATGTATGCCACCTTCACGTTTCTACCCAAAGCCAATTCACCATTCTGAGTAGAATATCCTTCAGTTAGAATATCACCGGCCTTCACACGCTGACCGCGGTGGCAGATCGGCTTCAAATCGACTGTAGTAGACTGGTTGGTCTTACGCCATTTCGGGATATTATATGTCTTAACAGAATCTTCAAAGCTTACAAACTCTTCGTCCTCTGTACGATCATATTTAATCTTAATACAAGTAGCATCAACAAATACAACCTCTCCTTCGCGCTCAGCCATAATCTGAGTACGAGAATCACGGGCAACCTGTGCTTCGATCCCTGTACCCACAATCGGAGCATCCGTACGCAACAAAGGAACTGCCTGGCGCATCATGTTTGATCCCATCAATGCACGGTTCGCGTCATCATGTTCCAAGAACGGAATCAAAGAGGCAGCGATAGAGGCAATCTGCTGCGGAGCAACGTCCATCAAGTCAACCTCAGAAGGCGGAACGACAGGGAAGTCTGCCTCAAAACGAGCCTTCACTTTATCGCGGATGAAACGACCATTGTCATCCAAAGGAGCATTACCCTGAGCAATAGTCATCTCTTCTTCCTCTTCTGCAGTATAATACTGCAAACCGTTTTCACTGAAATCAACCTGACCGTCCGTAACCTTACGATACGGAGTAGCGATAAATCCTAAGTCATTGATCTTGGCATAAACGCAAAGAGAAGAAATCAAACCGATGTTCGGACCTTCAGGAGTCTCAATCGGACAAAGACGTCCATAATGAGTATAGTGTACGTCTCGCACCTCGAAACCGGCACGCTCTCTTGACAAACCGCCAGGACCAAGTGCAGACAAACGACGCTTATGTGTAATTTCTGCCAATGGATTAGTCTGGTCCATAAACTGAGACAAGGCATTTGTTCCAAAGAATGAATTAACGACAGAAGAGATAGTCTTCGCGTTAATCAAATCAATCGGAGTAAACACCTCATTGTCGCGCACATTCATTCTTTCACGAACTGTACGAGACATACGAGCCAAACCAATACCAAATTGATTATATAATTGTTCACCAACAGTGCGGACACGTCGATTACTCAAGTGGTCAATATCATCGACAATAGCCTTAGAGTTGATCAATTCGATCAAGTATTTGATAATCTCGATGATATCTTCCTTTGTCAAGACTTTAATATCTTCACTTGTTGAAAGACCTAATTTCTTGTTAATTCTATAACGTCCGACTTCACCTAAGTCATAACGCTTTTCAGAGAAGAACAAATTAGTAATAACCTCACGAGCACTTGCTTCATCGGCAGGTTCTGCATTTCTCAACTGACGATAAATATACAAAACAGCCTCTTTCTCTGAGTTGCTCGGGTCTTTCTGCAACGTGTTGTAAATAATTGCATAGTCTGTCAAGTTCTGGTCTTCACGGTGTAACAACACATTCTGTGTACCTGAATCCAAGATAGCGTCAATATTATCACTATCCAAAACAGATTCACGGTCAATAATCACATCGTTACGTTCAATAGAAACAACTTCACCTGTATCTTCATCAACAAAGTCTTCTACCCATGTCTTCAAAACACGAGCAGCCAACTTGCGTCCGATCAACTTCTTCAAGTTAGCTTTAGTTACCTTAACCTCTTCTGCAAGATTAAAGATTTCAAGAATATCTTTATCACTTTCAAAACCGATGGCACGCAAAAGAGTGGTAACAGGTAATTTCTTTTTACGGTCGATATAAGCATACATCACATTATTGATGTCTGTTGCAAATTCGATCCATGAGCCTTTAAACGGGATAATACGAGCAGAATACAATTTAGTACCGTTCGCATGAGTACTCTGTCCAAAGAAGACACCAGGAGAACGATGTAACTGTGACACCACAACACGTTCAGCACCATTGATAACAAAAGTACCCCGCTCAGTCATATAAGGAATCGGTCCAAGATAAACATCCTGGATAACCGTATCGAAATCTTCATGATCAGGATCTGTACAATACAGTTTTAACTTTGCTTTTAACGGTACACTATAGGTTAATCCACGTGCAATACACTCATCAATAGAGTAACGAGGTGGATCTATATAGTAATCTAAGAACTCCAACACAAAGTTGTTGCGTGTATCAGCAATAGGGAAATTCTCTGCAAATACTTTATACAACCCCTCCTTTTTTCTCTTTTCAGGAGGTGTGTCAAGTTGAAGAAAGTCTTGAAACGACTTCAATTGTACTTCGAGGAAATCCGGATAAGGGAATGGATTCTTAATCGAAGCAAAATTAACTCTCTGGTTTTCAGCTGTTGAAGACATCTAGTAAGGTATTTATTGAACTTATTGAAATTATAGACACAAAAAGGTTAAGAGTCTTCATCTATGGAGACTCTTAACCAACTCACCTGATTAGCACCAGGTTACAAATACTATTTAAGCTCAATTTCAGCGCCAGCTTCTTCCAATGCTTTCTTCAATGCTTCAGCATCTTCTTTTGAAACACCTTCTTTAACTGTGCTAGGAGCTGCATCTACGATATCCTTAGCTTCCTTCAAACCAAGACCGCAGTTTTCCTTAACAGCCTTAACAACCTGCAATTTTGCAGAGCCAGCTGATTTCAAAACTACGTCAAATGAAGTCTTTTCTTCTGCAGCAGCAGCAGCGCCACCAGCAGCAGGACCTGCAACAGCAACAGCTGCAGCAGCAGGTTCGATACCATATTCTTCTTTCAAGATAGTAGCCAGTTCGCTAACTTCTTTAACGGTCAAGTTTACTAATTGTTCTGCAAAAGCTTTCAAATCTGCCATTTTTGTATGTATTAAATTTATTATCGAAAAAATTATATTAAAAAATTATCTTTCTTCCAAAGTCTTCAACAAACCATGGATAGTTTGTCCTGACGACTGAAGAGCAGAAAGTACGTTCTTCGCCGGAGATTCCAACAATGCAATAACATCGGCAATAAGTTCGTTTTTGCTCTTTATGCTTACCAAAGCTTCCAAGTTTTCAGCTCCAATATAGAAGCTTTCCTGAACATAAGCAGCTTTCAACTGAGGCTTACCTTCACCCTTAGTATCCTTGGTAAAATCCTTGATCAGACGAGCAGGAGCATTAGCCACCTGTGAGAACATCACAGCTGTATTGCCCTTCATTGCAACATGCAGAGGAGAAAAATCACCTTCTACATTTTCCAGTGCTTTCTTAAGCAAGCTATTTTTTACAACGACCAACTTAACGTCCTGCTTAAAACATTCTCTTCTCAATTTACTTGTCTTCTCAGCATCCAATGCTTCGATGTCAGTCAAATAGAAGTTAGGAAATGTCTTTACAGTTTCGGTCAGTTGACCAATAATAGCACCTTTATCTTCCTTTCTCATTGTTCAATTGTTTTTTAATTCTCCTCAACTGATTTGGGGTCAATTTTAATACCCGCGCTCATTGTACTTGAAAGATAAATGCTCTTGATATATGTACCTTTAGCTGCTGACGGTTTCAACTTCAACAAAGTCTGGATGAATTCTCTAGCATTCTCACGAATCTGATCTGCATTGAAAGAAACCTTTCCGATAGATGTGTGAACAATACCAGTCTTGTCAACCTTAAAGTCAATCTTACCCTGCTTGATTTCTTTCACAGCGTTACCAATTTCGTTAGTAACAGTACCGCTCTTTGGGTTAGGCATCAAGCCACGAGGACCTAATACACGACCTAAAGCACCGATCTTACCCATGATAGAAGGCATAGTAATGATGACATCAACATCTGTCCAACCGCCTTTAATCTTTTCAATATATTCTTCTAATCCTACATAGTCAGCTCCTGCAGCAGTAGCTTCAGCTTCCTTATCCGGAGTACATAATGCGAGAACCCTAACCTGCTTTCCTGTTCCATGAGGCAGAGATACAACACCTCTAACCATTTGATTAGCTTTACGAGGGTCAACACCTAAACGGACATCAACATCAACTGAAGCATCAAATTTAGTAGTAGTAATTTCCTTTACCAATGCTGAAGCTTCTTTCAATGTGTATGCTTTCCCAGCTTCAATCTTGCCCAAAGCCAACTTTTGATTTTTTGTAAGTTTACTCATCTCAATTGAAGTTTATTAATTATTACCTGGGAATGTCCCTTTAACAGTGATACCCATACTTCTAGCTGTTCCAGCAACCATTTTCATGGCTGATTCAACAGTAAAACAGTTTAAATCGACCAATTTGTCTTCTGCAATAGTTTTCACCTGATCCCAAGAAATTTCTGCAACTTTCTTACGATTCGGCTCTGCAGAACCACTCTTTTGTTTTGTAGCTTCCAACAACTGAATTGCTACAGGAGGGGTTTTAACGACAAAGTCGAAAGACTTATCGACATAGTAAGTAATTACAACAGGTAATATCTTACCAGCCTTGTCTTGGGTCTTGGCATTAAATTGCTTGCAAAACTCCATAATATTAATACCCTTAGAACCCAATGCAGGTCCTACTGGGGGAGAAGGGTTTGCTGCTCCTCCTTTAATCTGCAATTTGATTTGTCCAGCAACTTCTTTAGCCATTGTTTCTAAAATTTAGATATATAACACCAAATAATCAGAAGAAAGATCATACTCTTCGTAACAAAAGTATTACTCTTTCTCAACTTGCATATAACCCAACTCAAGTGGCGTTTTACGTCCGAAGACTTTAACCATCACTTTAAGTTTCTTTTTCTCGGCATTGACCTCTTCAATCAAACCAGTGAAACCACTGAAAGGACCGAAGTTGATTTTGACATTCTCACCGACATAGAACTGAATATCCAAATCTTCCTGCTGTTCCTGCAGCTCATCAACCGTACCCAAGATACGACTAACTTCTGAAGGACGCAAAGGGACAGGATTATCAGATCCACCTAAAAACCCTATCACATTAGGAATGTTTCTCAATCTGTGAGCAACCTCGCCTACCAAAGCGGCTTCTACCAAAACATAACCCGGCAAATAAGCTCTTTCTTTCATGATCTTCTTGCCATTACGAATCGTAAAAGTTTTTTCAGTAGGAATCAACACTTGTGCTACGTATTCCCCGAGATCTGTATTCTTCATCTCAGCTTCCAGATATTCTTTAGCCTTATTCTCCTTACCACTAATGGCACGAAGAACATAAAATTTTTTTGGGATATCAGACATACCTTCTACTGATTAAAATATTTTCTCGTAAACGAAACGCATCACACCTTCAAAACCCAAATCAATAACAAAAATCAATGCTGCAATCATAAGGGAAGCAATCATAACAACCACAGCACTATTGGAGAGTTCTGCTCTTGAAGGCCAAGAAACTTTATAAACAAGTTCGTTATAAGATTCCTTTATATAATTAATTATCTTTTTCATCGAATCTATAGATTTTTGCACGGAACGAGAGGCTCGAACTCCCGACACCTGGTTTTGGAGACCAGTGCTCTACCAACTGAGCTAGTTCCGTAAAATAGCCAGCCTATAATAAGACTGGCTACCATTTATAAATTTGAATTAATTTTCCAATTCTGTAATCTGACCAGCACCTACTGTACGTCCACCTTCACGGATAGCGAAGCGCAAACCTACGTTACATGCAACCGGATAGATCAATTCTACTTCGATAGTAACGTTATCACCAGGCATTACCATTTCAGTTCCTTCCGGAAGAGTAATTTCACCAGTTACGTCCAAAGTACGGATGTAGAACTGTGGGCGATACTTGTTATGGAACGGAGTGTGACGACCACCTTCTTCTTTCTTCAAGATATAAACCTCAGCTTTGAATCTTGAGTGTTCTTTAACCTGACCCGGATGGCAGATTACCATACCACGCTTGATTTCGTTTTTGTCGATACCACGAAGCAACAAACCAACGTTATCACCAGCTTCACCCTGATCCAACAGTTTACGGAACATTTCAACACCTGTAACAACTGATTTCTTACCGTCAGCACCCAAACCAATGATCTGGATTTCATCACCAACCTTAACGATACCTGTTTCGATACGGCCTGTAGCAACTGTACCACGACCAGTGATTGAGAATACGTCTTCAACAGGCATCAAGAAAGGCTTGTCAATTTCACGCGGAGGCAGAGGAATCCATGTATCGCAAGCATCCATCAATTCCATGATTTTTTCTTCCCATTTCGGATCACCGTTCAAAGCACCCAAAGCAGAACCACGGATGATAGGAGTATTGTCACCGTCGAAATCATAGAAAGACAACAATTCTCTCATTTCCATTTCAACCAATTCCAACATTTCTTCGTCATCAACCATATCGCACTTGTTCAAGAAAACAACCAATCTCGGTACGTTTACCTGACGAGCCAACAAGATGTGCTCACGAGTCTGAGGCATAGGACCATCAGTAGCAGCACAAACGATGATAGCACCATCCATCTGAGCAGCACCAGTAACCATGTTCTTAACGTAGTCAGCGTGACCCGGACAGTCAACGTGTGCATAGTGACGGTTTGCAGTCTGATATTCTACGTGAGAAGTGTTAATAGTGATACCTCTTTCTTTTTCTTCCGGAGCGTTATCGATAGAGTCGAATGAACGCAATTCTGAAAGACCTCTCTTTGCCAATACTGTTGTGATAGCAGCTGTCAAAGTTGTTTTACCGTGGTCAACGTGACCAATCGTACCAATGTTTACATGTGGTTTCGATCTGTCAAATTTCTCTTTTGCCATAACTTAAATGTTCTTTATTTGATTAATGATCATATCTTTCTAAATCGAGCCTAAACCGAGACTTGAACTCGGGACCTCTTCCTTACCAAGGAAGTGCTCTACCGCTGAGCTATTTAGGCAACTAGAGCGGAAGACGGGGCTCAAACCCGCGACCCTCAGCTTGGAAGGCTAATGCTCTATCAACTGAGCTACTTCCGCTTATTGATTGAATTATACCCGATTACAAGTATCCTCAATCTGTGTGGGTAGTGATGGATTCGAACCACCGAAGGCGAAAGCCAGCTGAGTTACAGTCAGCCCCATTTGGCCACTCTGGA
>CAKVBA010000066.1 GCA_934725305.1 uncultured Parabacteroides sp.
CATAAGTTTTATTTTTGGGTACAAAGATACTGGACGAAGAGATTGCAGAAAATACGTACTTTACCGGAGGCTTACATTTGTTCCGTTGTTTCCATTCCAAGATACATTTTAACCCTTTACAAAAATCATCACTTAATGATATAAAAAAACTCCCTGTCCTTCACAGAAAGGGAGTTCCTTAGGCCTCTTTCCAACAAGAAAGATCAGCCTAAATAGGATTTGAGTAACTTGCTACGAGTTCCTTGTCTCAATCTTCTAATCGCTTTTTCCTTGATCTGGCGGACACGCTCTCTTGTAAGGCCAAATTTGTCGCCAATCTCTTCCAATGTCATTTCCTGACAGCCAATACCGAAAAACATTTTGATAATCTCACACTCTCTTTCGGTTAAAGTAGCAAGCGCTCGATCAATTTCTTTTGCCAACGACTCGTTCATCAACGACCGGTCTGCGATAGGTGCGTCATCGTTCACCAAGACATCCAAAAGACTGTTGTCTTCGCCCTCTACAAACGGAGCATCTACTGAGATATGACGTCCCGACACCTTCAATGTGTCTGAAATCTTATCTACAGGAATATCCAGTTCGTCTGCCAACTCTTCCGGAGACGGTCTGCGCTCGTTCTCTTGCTCAAACTTTGAAAAGGCTTTGCTGATCTTGTTCAGCGAACCCACCTGATTCAAAGGAAGACGAACAATTCGTGACTGCTCGGCCAAAGCCTGCAGAATAGATTGACGAATCCACCATACAGCATAGGAAATAAATTTAAAGCCCCTTGTCTCGTCAAACTTCTCTGCTGCCTTAATCAGACCCAGGTTTCCTTCATTGATAAGGTCAGGTAAACTCAGACCCTGGTTCTGATACTGCTTTGCTACAGAAACGACGAAACGGAGGTTTGCCCTTGTCAACTTCTCCAAAGCTCTACGGTCACCTCTTTTAATTGCCTGTGCCAATTCCACCTCTTCTTCTACTGTAATAAGATCTTCACGACCGATTTCCTGAAGATACTTATCCAATGAAGCACTTTCACGGTTGGTAATGGACTTCGTGATTTTAAGTTGTCTCATTTAATTCATCTAATTGAGAATATGAATTGCAAAGATAAGAATTATTGTATAAAAAAATTGGCTGAATACAATAAGCATTCAGCCAATTACGAACCTTTAACGTTATTTTGTATTAAATGAGCAATTTATTCGGATAAATCAATTGCATAATACTTAGTTCGGCCGTTTGGATAGAATCCTTTAATAAACAGGCCTTGATCTTCAGAGCGTCCTTGCAGGATTGTATCGACAATTCGTTCCAAATCTTCGGGAGCCGAAATCTTCTGATTATTGACAATCATGATTACAAATCCCTTCTTGATACCGGCATCTTTCAGCTTGCCCGACGTTACGCCTGTCACCTCAATACCATAGCTTACGCCCAAAGCTCGTTTCTGCTTGTCTGACAACACCTGGAAAGCGGCTCCCAACACTTCGGTTGAATCTCCACCTTTAACCACCTTGGTGCTTCCCTGAGCGTTACGCAGTTCTACGACAAACTTCTTGGCACTTCCCTTGCGATCGATTGTCAATTCCACCTTGTCACCCGGACGATACTTGCTGATCTGTTCCTGCAATGCACTTGCCGATTTTACCTTGGTGCCATTAACTGCCACAATAACGTCGCCCTTCTCAACACCTGCCTCTTTCGCTGTGCTGCGTTCTGCAAATCCACCTACATACGCGCCTGAAAGTGCCTTGATTGAAGCCTTCTCTTCGTCAGTTACATTCTGGGTATCCTGAATCAACACACCCAAAACGGCACGCTGCACGGTTCCATACTGCTTCAAGTCGTTAGCCACCTTACCGGCGATGCTGATAGGTACGGCAAATGAATAACCGGCAAAATTGCCTGTCTCTGAATAGATGGCCGTATTGATACCAACCAATTCGCCCTTGGTATTGACCAAAGCTCCACCACTATTGCCCGGATTCACGGCTGCATCAGTCTGTATAAAGGATTCAATCTTACTACGATCTCGTCCGCCTGCACCGATGTTTCCACGGCTCTTGGCACTAACGATACCGGCTGTTACCGTTGAAGTCAGGTTAAACGGATTACCGACGGCCAACACCCATTCGCCCACTTTCAGCTTTTCAGAGTCGCCGAAAGGAATGGTCGGCAGATCGTTTGCCTCAATCTTAATCAAAGCAATATCAGTCGTGGGATCGGCACCAATCACCTTGGCCGGGAACTTTCTGTTATCATTGAGCGTCACCTCCAACTCGTCAGCACCGTCAATCACATGGTTGTTTGTGATAATGTAGCCATCGGTTGAGATGATAACACCCGAACCGGCTCCCACTTTGGGCTGAGGCTGCGGACGCTGGAATCCTCGACCGCCAAAACCGAAGAAATATTCAAAAGGATCGATATACTGCTGATCATTGCCATAGCCATTCTTTACATTGGCTGTAGCCTTGATGTGTACCACGCCATGAACGGCATTCTCGGCAGCCACGGTAAAATCTATATGCTCAGCTGCTGCGGCTGCACTGTAATTGGTCAGCCGAAAAGGTTGCTTAAAGGTATTCTCAACAGTGCCTGTTGCCAAGTTCTCAGACTCACTTCGTTGGTTCAACAGATAAGCTCCTGTTCCTACTGTCACACCTGAACTGATTGCTGCTACAAGAGCTACTCCAAGAACATTTTTCCAAATAGTTTTCATACGCATACTATTTAATTGAACACTTAATTTTAACAGTTTTCTTACGACAAAGAAAACTCAAAAAACGTACGGATATTTCATTTGGCACTCTTTTTTTATCACTTTTAACGGGCTTATCCTATGGGTTAACCGCGCTTAACAGTACTTTGTATTACAAAGTACCTTTTTAACAGTCAAGACCTGACAAACAGACACATATTTCCCTGGGCAGTGTGTCATAATTGCAAACCTCTGCGCCACTTTCGGCATCCTGACTCCGTGTCATACCCGTTGTATTCATCATAACGCACCGTTCTCAACCGTCGTTTTTTTAGGTTAAACATCCGTCATAAGTTCAATGCTTAAAGGCCTCAAGCTCAATACTCCACCTTGTCACACTTGTCCATCCACGCCTGGAATGCCCGGATTGCCTCATCGCGCAACAACACCTCAGATGGCAGCTTGCGCCGGTCGGGCGTCAGCTCTATCTCGTCATAGATAAAAGAATCGTCAAAACCTATATCTTTAGCATCGGTCTTGTTGTTGGCATAATACATTTTATCCAAGTGCGCCCAATAGATAGCGCCCAAGCACATAGGACAAGGTTCACACGAGGTGTAGATTTCGCATCCGCTCAAATTAAAAGTATTGAGCTTGGCACAAGCAGCCCGAATAGCACTCACCTCGGCATGGGCAGTTGGGTCACATTGTGAAGTCACCCGATTCACTCCGGTTGCAATGATTTCACCCTCTTTAGCAATGACTGCGCCAAAAGGTCCACCACCGTTTTTTACATTCTCAATGGAAAGTTCTATCGCTTTCCGCATCAATTCTTCTTTCTTCATAATGCAATGCTTTTATCATAATATCCCGCCGGCAAAATCAACTATACGCCTGTTCAATCCTACCAACGGCCTCTTTTTTACTCCGCCCAAACAATGTATATCTACCTGTTCTTTTAACGACATAGTTCTCTGTACAGGTGCAAGATATCCAATTCTTTAGTCTAGTACAAATATAGCATGTGATTCCTATTTTCCAAGATATAGATCTATTATTTGAGCCATCTTATCCAAAAGACAGAATTATGCGTGTGCATATATTGGTCACTTTTATTGTAACTATTGTACTTTACAATAAAAAGAAAAAATATATGGTAACTGAGCATTTCGATATGCAGCCAAAGGACTTTTCAAAGACTGCAGATAGAACATTGATAGTTAATGTTCATAGCATTTCAAAACTAATTATTGATTACACTTCATCCTGTACTTACAAAGCTACCAAATTCTACAGAAATCAAAGCATGATTGTTCAAATATTTGGAGGTAAAAATGAAGACCCATCACCTTAAAACACCATTTTAACGCTGTTTAAAACGTGTTTCTGTCCGAAGAAAAAGAAGAAAATCCTCATACAATTCTTAAACCCAAATCAGTCATTAGAAGTGTAATAATCCGGTAGTAAAGGTTGTCTCGACATGCTGCCTATAACCATCGGAGAGATAGTTATTGTATTTTTGTTCGGATTATTATTTGCTAAAATCGGTAACGGATTCGGCAGAAACGACGGGCAACTTCGCCAGACTTGACGGACGAATCTGTCTCGGCCCAAACACCCTGAAAAAAGGGGCTATAGCCTATCTTTCAATAGTCTATAGAGTTTTTGGAAAAAGGGTATAGACTTTTTCAAAAAAGGGTAGGGACTTTTTTGAAAATGGATAGGCACTCCGTTGAAATTGGGTAGGCACTCCGTTCGGATTGGATAGGCACCCATTTTTGACGGAGTAACTACTCCTTTTTGACCGGATTAGTAGTCTCTCGTCTGCCTGTTGGCTTATTGTATTTTTATGGATGAGGTAAATTAAGATTCTAAACGAAGCAACCGGCTCTTTGCGGCAAGTCCACCGGCATATCCCACCAGACAACCATCTGAACCAATCACCCGATGGCAAGGTACAAAAACAGACAACGCATTGGCCCTATTAGCCGTAGCCACAGCTCGTATCGCTTTCGGACAACCAATCTGCATGGCCAACTCTTTATAAGAGCGTGTTTCTCCGTAAGGAATGGTCAACAGAGCTATCCAAACCTGTTGCTGAAAAGCCGTACCCACGAAAAGAAGAGGAAGATCAAACGACTTGCGAAGACCGGCAAAATAGGCGTCCAACTGTTGCTTAGCCTCTCTTATCACCGACGACTCGCCCCATTCATAACGGGCATTCAAGCGCCGACAGATACGACGATCGATCTGACGCCTGCGTTCTTCGTTCATCCAGTCGCACAGACACAAACGCTCCTCTAACGACCCTAACAGCAGGTCGCCACAAGGAGAATGATATAACTCAACCAGTATGATTTGTTGCTCTTTCATCGGGTTTGCCACGCAAATACAAACAAATACTGAAAAACAAAAAGGGCTGCATCTATATAGAAATCTGACGCAGCCCCTTTATGATAATCTAATTCAACTTTTCAATTACTTAGCCAATTCCAATTGCAAAGTCTTAGTCGGCTGATCGCATACCTCTGTCGGACCAAAGTACTGGATCGGACCCGGATAAACATAGCTTGTTGTCAAAGCCCATTCGTCACGTTTAGCAGCAAATTCCTTGAAAGGAGCACCATCCAACTTAACCAATGCTTTCTGGATAACCGGTTTCATTTCGCCATTACGACGTTCCATGTTCATCATCATAGTTACAGGAATACCACCTGCAATCCACTGATCAGCCGGAGCTGTAGTGTTACGGACAGAAGACATATAACCAGTTTTGCCAGCAGCGATCAGACAAGAAGCAGTGTAACCCAAAGAATAACAGTAGTCTGCATCGTAGTTTGACGGAGCAGCACAACGACCTTCGTAACCGAAGAAATGGTGCTGTGAAGCAAACTTACCTACATACTTACCTTCTTCCTTCCAGTCTGCCAACTTCTTAGCAACCATTTCAGACAACAGCTTTTCAGTTTCGATCAATGAAACCTGAACGTTACCGTGCGGGTCACGATCCAAAGACAACTGACGAGCTACGCCTTCAGGAAGAGAAGCATACAGTTCTGCGTTTTCCTTTGTCAGCTTGCTGATGATATAAGTGCGCTGAACGCTCTTCTTAATCATCTTGAATTCCTGTTCGTGCTTAGCCAGGAAGTCGTTCAATTCAGCGATCAAACGCTTCATAGCCGGAACAAATTCGATCAAACCTTCAGGAATCAATACAGTACCGAAGTTATGACCGGCTTCAGCACGCTTAGCCACGATGTTTGCGATATAAGTTACGATATCATCCAAAGAAAGATCTCTCTCTTCAATTTCTTCAGAGATGATACAGATATTCGGCTGTGTCTGCAATGCACATTCCAAAGCAATATGAGAAGCCGAACGACCCATCAATTTGATGAAGTGCCAATATTTCTGAGCTGAGTTACAGTCGCGCTGGATGTTACCGATAACTTCAGAGTAAACCTTACAAGCTGTATCAAAACCGAAAGATGTTTCGATTCGATCGTTCTTCAAGTCACCGTCGATAGTCTTCGGACAACCAATCACCTGAACACCTGCATTGATTGATTTGTAATATTCAGCCAACACACAAGCGTTTGTGTTTGAGTCATCACCACCAATAATAACCAAAGCAGAGATGCCCAACTCTTTCAGGATTTCCAAACCCTTATCAAACTGTTCTTTAGTTTCCAATTTTGTACGTCCTGAACCGATCATATCAAAACCACCTGTATTACGATATTCATCAATAATATCAGCTGTCAGTTCCATATATTTGTGATCGATCAAACCACCAGGACCCAAGATAAATCCATACAAACGAGAGTCTGCATTGTGAGCCTTAATGCCATCAAACAAACCTGCAATCACGTTATGACCACCAGGAGCCTGACCACCTGACAGGATTACACCTACATTAATAGCCGGCAACTCTTTCTTTTCGTTTGACTTCTCGAAAGTAATAACAGGCATTCCATACGTGTTGGGGAACAATTTCTTGATATCATCTTGATCGGCTACTGATTCAGTATACTCGCCGTCAACGGCTTTTACAGCACCTTTCAGTGCAGCAGGTACCTTTGGCTGGTAAGCTGCTCTAGCAATTTGTAATGCGCTCTTTGTCATTTCTTAGTTGTATAATTGATATAGAAAATCTGATTTCAGTTCTATCGAGGCGCAAATATAGCACTTTTCTTTCACTCCTCAAAAAGCTTATTCCGAAATATCAGAATCAAACCTCAAAAACGCCGCATCTTACCGCGTCAACAGCTCAATCAGAGGCAAGAAATAAAGATTGACAAACAATTTTCTTATGTCTAAAAAAGGCTTACCTTTGGCGCCGAATTTCAAACTCACAAAACATTATGAATGCAAAAGCTAAAGGTTACATTTTAGGTGCTATCGCCGCCGCAACTTACGGCATGAATCCATTGTTTGCTCTTCCTCTGTATGAAGCAGGAATGAATCCGGATTCAGTTCTTCTGTTTAGATATCTGTTTGCCATTCCTATCTTGGGCATCATGCTCAAAGCTCGTGGCCGGAGTTTAAAACTAGAACGCAAAGAGGTGCCGCCTCTGGTATTCATGGGATTATTAATGGCCGGATCTTCTTTGGCTTTGTTTCAAAGTTACACCTATATGGAGGCCGGCATCGCCTCTACTCTACTCTTTGTCTATCCAATCATGGTTGCCATGATTATGGCGATCTGCTTTAAAGAGAAAATCTCTATCCAAACGATTCTTTGTATCCTGTTGGCCTTGGGCGGTATCGGATTGCTCTATGAAGGTGGAGATGGAACAACGCTCAACCTGACCGGTTTCATCTTGGTAATGATTTCGGCTCTTTCCTACGCAGTCTATCTGGTTGGCGTGAACCGTCCGGCTCTGAAAAACATCCCCACACTGAAGCTGACTTTCTATGTGTTGCTGTTTGGCATGAGTCTGTTCCTTATCCGCAACTACATAAACGACAGCTTCTGTACAATCGACACATGGTATCTGTGGGCCAATGCCATTGCGCTGGCCTTGTTCCCAACTGCCATCTCATTCATCTGTACAACACAAGCTATCCAGCATATCGGTGCTACTCCGACTGCCATATTAGGTGCATTGGAGCCACTGACAGCCGTATTCTTTGGTGTAACCGTCTTTGGTGAAGCATTGACGCCTCGCCTCTGCTGCGGTATCGTCATGATTATCTTAGCGGTTACCATCATCATTGCCGGAAACAACGTAACAACCTATCTGATTCGCTTCAGAAAGATGTTCCCGAGACTTCCACTGAAAAGAAAAGCTAACTAAACTATATAAGATTTATACAATAATATATATATGACTATCAGACAAAGTAAAATCGAAGATCTGGCAAGTCTAATGGAGATATTTGCCTATGCGCGAGGATTCATGGCAAATACCGGCAATCCCAACCAGTGGATCAACGGATATCCTTCAGAAGAGCTGATCCGTCAAGAGATAGAAGCCGGCCACTGCTTTATCTGCCTCAATGAAGAGGACAAAGCGGTAGGCACCTTCTGCTTTATCTTGGGCGATGACCCGACCTATTCTTATATAGAAGAGGGAGCATGGCTCAACAACGAGCCTTACGGAACCATCCATCGACTGGCTTCAAACGGAACAGAGAAAGGAGTTTTCGGCGCTTGTCTGAAATGGTGTGCTGCACGTTGCAAGAACCTGCGTGCAGACACCTATTGCGACAATCATATCGTTCAGTCTTTACTGGAAAGAAACGGATTCCGCCGCTGTGGTATTATCTATATTGCCAACGGAACGCCTCGTATCGCCTACCAAAAAGAGGTATAAAAGCAATCTTTCTTTGCTCATTAAGATAGAATGTGTGCATATTTTCCATGCAAATCTTAATGTGTATAAAAAATGTTTGATTACTTTTGCAACTCAGTATTTTCTGAACTAAATTAATATTCCTAAAAATATGAGTTTAAGAATTATCGTATTAGCGAAACAGGTTCCGGATACACGCAACGTGGGAAAAGATGCCATGAAAGAAGACGGTACAATTAACCGTGCCGCTCTGCCTGCTATCTTTAACCCGGAAGACCTGAATGCATTGGAACAGGCATTACGCTTGAAAGATGCTTATCCCGGAACAACAGTTACGCTGTTAACCATGGGTCCGGGAAGAGCCGCCGAAGTGATCCGTGAAGGTTTATACCGTGGAGCAGATGGAGGCTATCTGTTAACCGACCGCGCCTTTGCCGGAGCCGACACATTAGCCACATCTTACGCATTGGCTACGGCTATCAAGAAAATTGCAGATTATGATATTATCCTCGGTGGTCGCCAAGCTATTGATGGAGATACGGCTCAAGTAGGTCCGCAAGTAGCGGAGAAATTAGGATTAACTCAAATTACCTATGCCGAAGAAATTCTGAACGTAGATGAAGAAACACGCCGCATCACAGTGAAACGCCATATCGACGGAGGTGTAGAAACAGTTGAAGGTCCGATGCCTATCGTTATCACTGTTAATGGATCAGCAGCTCCTTGCCGTCCGCGCAACGCCAAACTCGTCATGAAATATAAACGTGCACTTGGCGCCCAGGAAAAGGCAGCTGTCTCTGCTCTGGATTATGCAGAATTATATGAGAAACGTCCTTACCTGAACATTCAGGAATGGAGCGTTGCCGACGTAAACGGCGACTTGGCTCAATGTGGACTTAGCGGATCACCTACCAAGGTGAAGACCATTCAGAACATCGTGTTCCAAGCTAAAGAAAGCAAGACATTGACCGGCTCTGATAAAGACGTAGAAGATTTGATTGTTGAACTGTTAGCTAACCACACCATCGGATAAGATTATGAACAACGTATTTGTATATTGCGAATTGGAAGGCACATGCGTAGCCGATGTAAGCCTTGAACTTCTGACTAAAGGCCGCAAGTTAGCAAGCCAGTTGGGTTGCCAGCTCGAAGCTATCGTTGCAGGTAGCGGTCTGGAAGGAATCGAAAAGCAGGTAATGCCTTATGGTGTTGACAAAGTGCATGTCTTTGATGCTCCGGGATTGTTCCCCTACACTTCTTTGCCTCACGCTTCTATCTTGATCAACCTGTTCAAGGAAGAGAAACCTCAGATCTGTCTGATGGGCGCAACTGTGATTGGTCGTGACTTGGGTCCCCGTGTATCTTCTTCACTAACCAGTGGCTTGACAGCCGACTGTACCTCTTTGGAAATCGGTCCTCACGAAGATAAGAAAGCAGGTAAGACGTATGAGAATCTGTTGTATCAGATTCGTCCGGCATTCGGCGGAAACATCGTAGCAACCATCATCAACCCTGAACACCGTCCTCAGATGGCAACTGTTCGTGAAGGTGTGATGAAGAAAGAGGTTATGGATCCGAACTATCAGGGCGAAGTGATCAAACATGATGTAGCTAAATATGTTCCGGATGCCGACTATGTGGTAAAGGTTATCGACCGCCACGTAGAAAAGGCTAAACACAACCTGAAGGGTGCTCCTATTGTAATCGCCGGTGGTTACGGTATGGGTTCTAAAGAGGGCTTCGACATGTTGTTTGAACTGGCCAAGGAGCTTCATGCCGAAGTGGGTGCCAGCCGTGCAGCTGTGGATGCAGGCTTCTGTGAACACGACCGCCAGATCGGTCAGACAGGTGTGACTGTACGTCCGAAACTTTATATTGCCTGTGGTATTTCTGGTCAGATCCAGCACATTGCCGGTATGCAGGATGCAGGCATCATCATCTCTATCAATAACGACGAGAATGCTCCTATCAACACCATTGCAGACTATGTGATCAACGGTACAGTTGAAGAGGTGATTCCGAAGATGATTAAGTATTATAAACAGAACAGCAAGTAAAGAGATGGCAAACTATTATACAGACATTCCGGAACTCAAGTATCACTTGAACAATCCGATGATGGAACGTATTTGCGAACTGAAAGAACGCAACTACAGTGATAAAGAGGAATTCGACTACGCTCCGCAAGACTATGCAGACGCATTGGACTCATACGATAAGGTGCTTGAGATTACAGGCGAAATCACCGGTGAGATCATTGCTCCGAATGCTGAAGGCGTGGATGCAGAAGGTCCTCACTGCGCCAATGGCCGTGTAGAATATGCTTCAGGCACTAAACAGAACCTGGATGCCATGGTAAAAGCCGGCCTGAATGGTATGACTATGCCACGCCGTTTTGGCGGTCTGAACTTCCCCATCACTCCGTACACTATGTGTGCCGAGATCGTAGCTGCAGCTGATGCTGGCTTCGGTAACATCTGGTCTTTGCAAGACTGTATCGAAACACTCTACGAATTTGGTAATGAAGATCAGCACAGCCGTTTCATCCCGCGTATCTGCGCCGGTGAAACTATGTCTATGGACTTGACTGAACCGGATGCAGGTTCTGACTTGCAGTCCGTAATGCTGAAGGCTACTTTCGACGAAGAGAACAACTGCTGGAGACTGAACGGTGTGAAGCGTTTCATCACCAATGGTGATGCAGATCTTCACCTGGTATTGGCTCGCTCTGAAGAAGGCACTCGCGATGGTCGTGGTCTTTCTATGTTTATCTATGACAAGCGAGACGGCGGTGTGAACGTTCGTCGTATCGAGAACAAATTGGGTATCCATGGTTCTCCTACCTGCGAATTGGTTTATAAGAATGCAAAGGCTGAATTGTGCGGCGACCGCAAGATGGGTCTTATTAAATATGTAATGGCATTGATGAACGGTGCTCGTTTGGGCATCGCTGCACAGTCTGTTGGTTTGAGCCAAGCTGCCTACAACGAAGGTTTGGCTTATGCAAAAGACCGTAAGCAGTTTGGCAAAGCCATCATCGAATTCCCGGCTGTCTATGACATGCTGGCTATCATGAAGGCCAAATTGGATGCCGGCCGTGCACTGCTCTATCAGACTTCACGCTATGTCGATATCTACAAAGCGTTGGACGACATCGCCCGCGAACGCAAGCTGACAGCCGACGAACGTAAGGAACAGAAACGTTTTGCCAAGTTGGCCGATAGCTTCACTCCGCTGGCAAAAGGTATGAACTCTGAGTATGCCAACCAGAATGCCTACGACAGCATTCAGATTCATGGTGGTTCTGGCTTCATGTTGGAATATGCTTGTCAGCGTATCTACCGTGATGCTCGTATTACCTCTATCTATGAAGGTACAACTCAGTTGCAGACCGTTGCTGCCATCCGCTATGTAACAAATGGTGCTTATCTGGCCACTTTGCGTGAATATGAAGAGGTAGCTTGCAGCGAGAAGATGCAGCCGCTGTTGGATCGCGTGAAAGAGATGACCAACCGCTTCGAGGTTGCAACCAATGCTGTCAAGGAGGCTCAGAACCAAGAGTTGCTCGACTTCGTAGCTCGTCGTTTGTATGAAATGGCTGCTGTCTGCGTGATGTCACACCTGATTATCCAGGATGCAACCAACGCTCCGGAGCTGTTCGAACAGTCTGCCGAAGTGTATGTAAACTATGCAGAAAGCGAAATTGCCAAGCATGCCAACTTCATTGAGAAGTTCAATGCCGATCAGTTAGCAAGCTATCGTAAGTAAGAAAGTATAGCTTAATTCATAAGAGAGGCATCATAATTTGATTAATATCTTGTTGTTTTTGGAATTTAACCTCAATTATTTTTAAAACTGTAAATGGTTTTGGTCATATCCATAGAACATATATTTTACAAATTATGATGTCCTCTCTATTTCCTCTCTATTTCCTTTTTATTTCCTTCTTATTTCCTTCTTATTTCCTTCTTATTCATATCTAGTAGAAAATACCATCAGAAAAACGATTTATGATAAAACTATCAAACCCGATAAGCAAGGTATATTTTATAAATACTGTTAATACACACACTATTTTTTCTAAAATAAATTCTAGATTGAAATAATATTTATATACTACAAGACATTTTTAAACTCCCTAATCACTATCAATATGAAAAAACTATTCTATCTACTCCTCATTACCTGCATGATTTCTTGCAATGGTCGGCAAAACAACAAGGCTTCTAAACCAACAGAAACAATACCTGTTGATTTAACCCAACTTCAACATCTTCTGAATAAAATTTCTCTAAAAATCAGCCTTTTCCTTTTTTGTAGATTTTCG
>CAKVBA010000067.1 GCA_934725305.1 uncultured Parabacteroides sp.
GTGGTGTGAGAGGTCGGTAAACATGAAAATAGGAGATAAACACCTATGATTAGTGTTTACCTCCTACTCGATTTATAACTTGATGCCATTATCGGCTTATCTGCCATAGAATTGTTTAGCAGATGGTACCATGATGACATTCAGTTCCGGATCAGCCATATCGGGATCTAACGGGAACATCGGACGAACGATGTTTTTATACGGAAGCTTTTGGAAATCTTGATCCACGCCACCGCGTGTAAAGGCCATCACCCAATCGGCTTGTATGCTATACCACTGATTGACCAAATATCCTTGCTTAATCATAACGATATCCATTTTCTTAGGATCGATGCCTGAGCCTTCTAAGTTTGGTGTAGGTGATGATGTGCCCACAACCACATAGACGCTTCCGGTTTTTATAACGGCCAAATCTCTTTTGCGGCTCCATGATTCAGCGTTTCGATCCTCTTCCGGACTGACATAGATTACCGTACCCGATAATTTAACCGGTCCTTCATAAGAGTTGTCAACCATAGCTCCAACCATACCTTCAACATGTCCGCCTACACCGACTTTACGCGCTTGGTTAACAACCTCTTCTCCGGGAATAGAACAGTAGAGCACACTCTTTCCCTTGTCGGTCTGGAATTCCGGACGCTTCAGCAGTCTGGCCAATGTCCAGGTAACTTCGCCTGAGCCGCCTCCACCAGGATTATCACCCATATCGCTGATAAAGAAAGGCTTCTTCTTGCTGGCAACAGCCAGATCAATACATTTCTCAAGCGAGTAGCCCGGTGCTTCTAATGAGAACTGCTTACGCACATCCCAGAATTTCTGAGCCAGCTTTTTCGCTCCCGCTTTTACCTGCGCTTCGTCATCTCCATACACCATGACCGATCCCTGATTACGTGGATTGTCTCCCCATACATAGCCGATCCAAATGCCGGCATCAATGACTCCGGGCATAGCTTCCACTTCGGGAATCATGGCATACAATGATTTGGCCGGTTCAACGCGTGTACTTGACCATTCGCCGGAAACCAAGACAGGCACAGCAACCCATGCTTTGTAGGCCGGACGTCCTTTACCTGATTCCAAGCGTTTCAACAGATTGACTACTCCACGTCTGTGTGACTCGCGTGAATCAATATGTGGAGCATGTCGGTAAGTCGTAATCAAGTCAGAGTTGAGAGCCACCAACCAAGAGGTATTTCCATGCAGATCCATTGTTGTGGTTACCAAAACATCATTTCCAATCAGGCTACGTACCTTTTCCATGAATTCGCCTTCCGGGTCGGCAACGCCTTCTACGCTACAAGCACCGTGGTTATAAAACCAAAAGGCATCATAGGGCATATTGGCCTTGATCATTTCCAGCGTTTGCTGAACAAATGTGTCGTATGATTCTTTGGTAACAGGGCCTCTTCCGCCACCATATCCTATTTGTGCGGGCAGCCATGTAGCAGCTTGTCCCATAGCCGAGTCCGGACTCAGATAATCTGGCATTCTGACCGAATATCCGGTCAGTGATTGTCTGTTGGGGACGAATACACTGTTTTCTATCTGTATGCCTGCAATACCGATACGAGGCTTTTTATTTTGCCCGAAAGCCTCGCTTACTGCTGAGGCAGTAAGGAGGCAGATTCCGAATAATAATAAGATTCGTTTCATCTTATTGTTATTAATTCTTTATTAAACCATCGCTAATATCAATCTCAGTTTGTGGTATTGGCAATACTTCAGCACCTTTGCTAAACGGAGTTGTTGCGCCAAATATCTTCTTTTTAGTTCCGTTGAATATCTTTTCTCCCCATCCAACACGAACTACGTCGAAGAAGCGGAAACCTTCCATACCAAACTCAAGATGACGTTCATTCATGATGTCTTCCATCAGCTGATCTCCGCTATTGTGTTTCGGTTTCAAGTTGACGTGACTTCTTATCTCGTTGAGGTATTTTTGAGCCTCTGTTGTGTTATTAGTGAAATAACAAGCTTCGGCATAGTTCAGATATACTTCAGCCAAGCGAATGAGTCTGAGGTTTGTCGGCTGGTTATTGCCTCTGTTCTCTTCTCTTTCTCCGGGAGCAAGGTATAATTTGCGATTATACCAACCTGTGCGGTCGTCGGTAATAGGATCAACTTCACCTTTGGCAGCTGTTTCAATTTCTATAGCTTCTTCCTTAGAAAGCAGTGTAGTGTTCTTACGAATCATATCACCTTCTGCGTCATAAGCATCAGCCAAGGCTTGTGTAGGCTGTGCACAACCAAATCCGATAGTCATGTTTCTCGGCATAGACATCAATACGTGTCTGTTACCGTTGTTCTGGCCATAACCGGCTTGTGTTGTTGATGTGTACATGTTGGTTTCCAATATAGATGATGAACAGTGTTCGCCGTTAAGAGAGAACTGCCAAGCATATTCTTCCGGCTTTACCAAGCTATATTCATTACCACATTCTTGCTGGAAATGGTTGAATGCCTTTTTAACCTCATCATATTTCTTCTCATAGAGATACACACGTGTTTGCATAGCAATAGCAGCGCCTTTCGTGATTCGGCCGGCATAGCTTGTTTCATAATTAGCCACTTCGCTTTTCTTAGGCAAAACACTTACGGCATCATTCAGATCTTGTTCAATCACTTTATAAACCTCTTCTACTGTAGCACGTCCAAGTCTATCGTGATTAAGCTCCAAGACGCCTGTGTAGCAAGGAACGCCACCAAAGGTTTTAACAAGTTCAAAATAGGTATAAGCGCGGATAAACTTTGCTTCACCAATCATCTGTTCCTTGTTGTACTTTGAGAACATATCGCTGCTGGCTTTTTCCATGTCTCGTATAAACAGATTGGCTTTGTTGATACATAGATAAGAGAATTTGTATTTATTCAAAATCTCGGTGTGATCAGCCTGATACTGAAAGTTCTCTAATAGAGTGAATGTTTGTGCGTCATTAGAAGAACCACTGTAGGTTGCATCATTTGACAATACGTCTCCGAAACATTGCATAGACCATGTGTAACGGAAGTCTTTCATGCCTGAATAGACAGCAGCCAAGCGCAAGAACGCTTGTCGTTCATCTGATATTTCTCCGGCTTCAGGACTACCTAATGGAGCTAAGTCTAAATCTGCGCAGCTGCTTAATCCGGTTAAGAAAGCAAGCACGATTCCTATGAAATATTTATATTTTAGCATAATCTTATAAGTTTAAAAAGTAACATTAATACCTCCGGTGAATGAAATATTCTGAGGATAGATTCCGTAATCAATACCTCTAGACAAAGAGCTTGACTGGCCTACTTCGGGATCCATTCCTGAGTAGCTAGACAGAGTAAATAGATTCTGACCACTTACATAGAAGCGAACTTTCTGCAGTTTTACCTTTTGAGAAAGTGCTGTAGGCAATGTATAACCTAACTGAGCATTTCTCAGACGGAAGTAGGTACCATTTTCTACGTACATATCAGAGAAACGGTCGTTGTCATTTACGTCTGTTGCAGTAAGACGAGGAATATCTGTATTTGTATTGTTAGGAGTCCAATAGTTCAACAACGCTCTATCCTTATTCGTGATATCATTAGGGAAGTAGGTGTAGTAACGCATGGCATTGAATATCTCATTACCAATGGTTCCTCCAAATTGCAAGTTCAGGTCGAAGCCTTTCCAAGCCATACCTACATTGATACCGTAGATGATATCCGGAATCGGGTTACCAATTCTACATCTATCGTTTGAGTCTAATTTGCCGTCTTTGTTCACATCTACAAATAATACGTCTCCTAATTCTGCATTAGGCTGTAGGTCTGCTTTCTTAACGGCATCCAACTGTTCTTGTGTCTGGATAAGGCCATTTGTCTTATAACCCCAGAATGAACCGATAGGCATACCTTCGTTTGTATAGGTCAAGAACATGTTACCATTACGGAAGGGTCCGTCAGAAATAGGTGTACCTCCGTTTAGTTTGGTCATTCGGTTACGGATAGTTGACAAGTTCATGCCCACATTGTACTCGAAGCCGCTTTCAGTCTTGTCTCTCCATTCCAAATTCACTTCGATACCGCGGTTGTTTGCTTCACCGATATTTGTGAATGTATCATCGGTATAACCCATGTATATTGGCATAGGAGCTGCAAGCAACATGTCTTTTGTTGTCTTGTAATAATATTCGAAGCTGAAAAGCATTCGGTTATTCAAGAAACTTGCATCCACACCGAAGTTGACAGATTCGGTTGTTTCCCACTTGATGTCGGGGTTACCCAATCTTCTTACGGCAATACCTTGATACAATGTCTCATTTTTTCTGGCACCAAACAAAGCACCATATTGTGCACTCAATGAAAGCAAGCTGCGATCTACATAGTTGGTAATATTCTGGTTACCAATCTGTCCCCAGCCGGCACGAAGTTTCAAAGAAGAAACCCAGTTCGCATTCAGTTTCTTGAAGAACTCTTCGTTATCCATTCTCCATCCCAAAGCAAATGAAGGGAAGTTACCCCATCTGTTTTTTGATGAGAATTTAGAAGAACCATCTCGTCTGATAGTAGCAGTGATAAGGTATTTATTGTCGAAGTCGTAGTGAACACGTCCCAAATAAGACATCAAGCCATATTCGGTTGCACTGTTGTATGCTGTTGTCTTGTTTTTATCCAATGTAGCATCTGCATAGTGCAAGTTGTCAGATTCGCCAATAAGGTCTCTTGCATATACACTCAGATATTCATTTTTACCCCATTCGTTTGTATAACCAACCAAAGCAGAGATTGTGTGCTTGTCGGCAAAATGCTTATCAAAAGAAAGGGTATTTTCAAATGTGTAGAAATGACCTTTGGTTTGTGATTTTGACAAACTGTTTTCCAAGTTCTTCTGGCTTGATGATACAACATAGACAGGAGAGAAGTCTTTTGTGTCCTCACGTCTGATTTCTGCACCAAAGCTGCTCTTGAACTTCAAACCTTTGATAATCTGCCATTCACCATACATATTACCGATGAAAGCAAGTCTTTCGCGTTTATTATCCAGATAGACGATGCTTGCCAACGGGTTATAGTAGTCGATATACGGAGAGAAACCGTATGAACCGTCTGCTTTCTGTGCGGGTGTAACCGGATCCAGACGGATGGCGTTACTTACAACACCGTAGTCTGAGTCATAAACATTGCTGCCGTTACGTTCGTTGATACTTGAATCGGTTGATCGGGCAATAGAGGCATTGGTTCCTATTACCAAATGATCGACGATTACAGTCTTTTCTGAACTTTGGCGAACGCTGAATCGTTCGTAGTCGGACTTCTTGATTGTACCATCCTGATTGATGTAGTTCAATCCCAGGTTGTATTTGTAGTCGTCTTTCTTACCACCACTTATGCCGATGCTATAGTTATGCATAAAGGCAGTATGTGTGATTTCGTCCATCCAGTTAGTTGAAACATTGCGATCGACCAAAGACAAATCAATAGGCATGCTTCTTACTTCGTTCAACTGTTTCTGATAGTCATACCATTCTGAACCAGACATCAAATCAAGGTTGTTCAAAAGCTTGTTCACGCTCCAATAGGCATCCACTGTGACGGTGGTTTTTCCGACAGCACCCTTCTTGGTTGTGATAAGGATTACACCGTTGGCACCACGAGAACCGTAGATAGCTGAAGCAGAAGCATCCTTCAGTACTTCCATAGACTGAATGTCTGAAGTGTTCAGGTAGTTGATGTCTGTAACAGGCATACCATCCACAACAAACAACGGTTCTGCATCATTGACGGTTCCTACACCTCTAATACGGATGGTTGCTGCTGAACCCGGAGAACCAGAACTTGAAGTTACAGATACACCGGTAGCTAAACCTTGTAGCGCAGAAGAGACGTTGGCTACTGGCTGACGAGAAATCTTCTCTTCGCTTACGGATGAAATAGCGCCTGTGATATCGCTTTTCTTCATCGTACCATAACCGATTACGACTACTTCGTCCAGCTTTTGAGTATCTTCTTGCAATACGATATTTAAAACAGTCTGATTACCTACTGCAATCTCTTGATTGATATAACCGATATAAGAAACATGCAGGATTGCATCTTTGGTTACCTCTAATGTGAAATTACCGTCAAGGTCTGTTATGGTTCCGTTGGTTGTACCTTTTACCATCACGTTAGCGCCGATTACGGGTATTCCGGCTGCATCCACAACTGTTCCGCTAATCTGACGAACGTCTTGTTGTGTAGAGGTTATAACAGATGACCTTTGTATTTCGATGTTGTTTCCGTAAGCTGTCATGCTTCTTGCGTCGGAAGCATTAACGCCAGCTGTAAAGACAAATAACGCAACAGAAGGTAGCGTTAAGGCTTTACCTAATTTTGTTTTTATATTTAATTGGGGTGAAGAACTCCCCTTGCAAATTTTATTCATACATTCGAGTGATTATTGATTTGCTATTAGTTTATTCGATTTTACTTAGATGCCAAAAAGAAATAAGGATTCTGCATCTTTTCATGATATCCATTCGCGGATACTACTTTATGGCGACTTATTATACACGGCCTTTTTGATTTTTAAGGTTAATAACTACTATTTGTTTGACTATTTTTCAGATATCTTCGATTTCGACGTGCAAAATTATAGAGTTATACTGATAATATAAACTATTTGTGTGTTAAAAGAGTTAAAGCAAACATGGCTTATGGTGGATTTTTTGCTCAAAAAGATAGCGAATAGGGCTTTTAGGCTGCTGTTTGTGGGCGATTCTGCTAATGATATATTTTGTTTTTGGTGTGCTTAGTAGCAAAAAGAAAGTAGTACTTCCTGTGGCCTATTGGTTTGAGAATTAGAAATTTGCTATATCCGCAGTTGTGCTCGATATAAGCTATCTCAGTTACCGTAGTTAAAATTATAAAACAGTTTGGCCACTTTTTTCCTTTTCCTTTCATGGCATAGGTAAAGGTATTACCTTTGTGAACTGACAACAGATAAGAAAAAGTTATAATGGAGAAAGGATTATTGCACGAGCATATTCGTGACTTTTTTGTACGTAGCTTTGATGTTCGCCAAGAGAAAGAAGACGAAAAAGAGACCATAGAGTCGATTAAGAAAGGTGTCGAGTTTAAGGGAACAAATTTGTGGGTATTGATTTTTGCTACGTTTGTAGCCTCTTTAGGATTGAACACCAATTCAACGGCAGTTATTATCGGTGCCATGTTGATTTCGCCTTTGATGGGACCGATTATGGGATTTGGTTTAGGTCTTGGCATTTCAGACTTTGAACTGATCAAGCGGTCGTTTCGCAACTTCCTGACGGCAACGATATTCAGTGTAATCACCTCAACGCTCTATTTTTTGGTATCACCCATCAGCGAGGCTCAGAGCGAATTGCTTGCTCGTACGCAGCCTACGGTCTATGACGTGTTGATTGCCTTCTTTGGTGGTTTGGCCGGTATTGTTGCCAGCTCTACCAAGAGTAAGGGAAACGTCATTCCGGGTGTAGCTATTGCCACGGCATTGATGCCTCCGTTGTGTACGGCCGGTTTTGGCTTGGCCAGTGGCAATTTCTATTATTTCTTCGGAGCCTTTTATCTCTTCTTTATCAATTCGGTCTTTATCAGTTTGGCCACCTACTTAGTGGTTCGTCTGCTGAAATATCCCAAGAAGGTCTTTCTCGACAAGCAGCGCGAGAAGACGGTGACCCGTTATGTGGGTATTATTGTGATATTTACGATTGTCCCCAGTATCTATCTGAGCTACAATCTCATTCGTAGCAGCTACTTCTATAATCGCGCCCATGAGTTTGTTGTCAGTGAGCTGGTGTTTCCCAATACACAGATATTAAATAAAACAGTCACCTGCGAGAAAGACAACCGTGAGGTGAAGGTGGTGATGATTGGCGAAACGGTGCCCGATGCGGTGATTGATGCCGCCCGAGCCAAGATGCCTAAGTATGGATTGAAGGATGTCCGCTTGGTTGTTGAGCAGGGCTTCGGCAAAGAGGCCACAGACATCAATGAGCTGAAGAGCCTGTTGATGAAAGACCTTTATAAGAACAGCGAAGAGGTGTTGCGTGCACAATCTCGCCAGATCGACTCCTTGAAGCAAGAGATCAAACACTATCGTTCTTATTCGCGCTTGACGCAAGAGCTGATGCCCGAGATGAAGGTGTTGTTCCCTTATGTAGAAGAGGCTTCCTGTTCATACACCTATCTGATGCATGCCGATACGTTGCAGAGCGATACGGTTGTGCTGGTTTATCTGAAGAGCAAAGTGCGCATGAGCGAAGTTGACCAGAAGAAGTTTAAAGAGTGGCTTGCCGCACGTGCAGAAGTAAAGAATATCAAATTATTGATAGAATAAATAGTTAAACTTAAAAACTTAAACGAAAATGAAGCTTATGAAACGAGTGTGGACACTCTTATTGCTTCTGACAGCGACGGGGCAACTCTATGCTGACGAGGGCATGTGGGTGTTGAAAGAACTAAACAAGCAAAATTTGGCTCGTATGGCCGAATTGGGTTTTATTCCGTCTGTGGACAAGTTGTATAGCGAGACAGATCCCTGTGTAGCCAACGCCGTGGTTATTTTTGGTGGCGGTTGCACCGGCATTACGGTCTCAGAAGAGGGACTGATCTTTACCAACCACCACTGTGGATATGGTGCCATTCAGCAGTTGAGTAGTGTGGAACACGACTATCTGAAAGATGGCTTTGTCTCTCAGAGCAAAGAGGCCGAACTGCCCGTTCCGGGCTTGAGCGTGCGTTATCTGAAGAATACGGTCGATGTCAGTGACCGCATCAATAGCGAAATTGCCTCTATCAAGGAAGAACATCTTCGCCTGGCAGCTGCCGATTCTATCGGTAATGCTATTTGTGATTCATTGGGTACCAACGAATTCTTGTCTGCCCAGGTGTTGCCGTTCTATAACAACAACAAGTATTTCCTGGTGGTGTATGATGTGTATCGCGACGTGCGTATGGTGTTTGCTCCGCCCAGCTCAGTGGGTAAGTTCGGCGGTGACACCGACAACTGGATGTGGCCTCGCCACACGGGCGACTTCTCGGTGTTCCGTGTCTATGCGAATGCCGATAATCAGCCGGCCGAATACAGCAAGGACAACAAGCCTTACCGTCCTAAATATGTGGCCGAAGTCTCTTTGCAGGGCTATGCCGAGAAAGATTATGCCATGACGATTGGTTTCCCCGGAAGCACCGACCGTTATCTCTGCTCATGGGGTGTCAATCAGCGTATTGAAGATGCCAACAAACCTCGTATCGAGGTGCGCGGCATCAAGCAGGAGATCTGGAAAAAAGAGATGCTTGCCAGCGATGCTGTCCGCATCAAATATGCCTCTAAATATGCCGGCAGTTCCAACTATTGGAAGAACTCCATCGGTATGAACAAAGGGTTGGCCAATCTGCATGTGATCGAGCGCAAACAGGCCGAAGAGGCTGCTTTTGCCGCTTGGGTTGCCCAGGATCCGCAGCGTCAGGCCAAGTATGGCGAAGTGTTGGGACTGCTGGAAAATGGATATAAATCAACCGGCGAATATGCCCGTATGAACACCTATCTGATGGAGGCTTTTGCCGGAGGTGTCGAACTGGTTCGCCTCTCCAGCATGCTGCAGGCTTTTGATACAAAAGGCTCTACGCCCGAAGAGATCAATATCTTCCTGGAAGATCGTGTGGCTAAATTCTTCAAAGACTATGAGCCTTCGTTAGACAGGAAGGTATTGGCTGCCATGATGCAGATTGTCAAAGAGCGCGTGCCGGCTCAGTATCTGCCCGATGTGTATAAGAAGATTGACAAGAAATACAAAGGCGACTATGCCAAGTATGCCGAAGATGCCTTTAAGAAGACGCTGCTCACCTCATACGATCAGGTTGAGGCTTTGGTGAGAAATCCGAAGCAGTATGACAAGTTGAAGAAAGACCCGATTGCCGAGCTGGCTTTCTCTTCGTTGGTTTCCATCTTTGAATTGCAGCAACTGATGGGCTCTTCACGATTTGACATTGAAAAGGGCGAACGCCTCTACTTTGCCGGTCTGAAAGAGATGTATCCCGAAAAGCTCTTGGCTTCGGATGCCAACTTCTCTATGCGTCTGAGCTATGGTTCGGTGGGCGGATATCGTCCGTATGATGCTGCCTGGTATAATTATTACTCAACAGAAAAGGGTATTTTAGAGAAGGAAGATGCTTCCAGTGATGAGTTCTGGGTGCAACCGGAGATCTTGGACATGATCCGCAGCAAAGACTTTGGCCAGTATGCCAATAAAGAGGGTGAATTGCAGTTGTGTTTCCTGACAAACAACGACATCACCGGAGGAAACTCAGGTAGTCCGGTTTTTGACAAGAATGCTCGTCTGATTGGTCTGGCTTTCGATGGCAACTGGGAAGCGATGAGTGGCGACATTGCCTTTGAGCCCGATCTGCAGCGTTGTATAGCTGTTGATATTCGCTATGTGCTCTATATGATCGACAAATGGGGTAAATGTCCTCGTCTGATCAACGAGCTGAAGTTGGTCAAGTAGCAACATCGGATATGCTCTGAGGGGTAAATTGGGGTTTTGCCCTGTTTCTTAATCCCAAAGAGTCTCCTAACAACAAGGGCGGAAAGGTCGTTGAGACAGCCTTTCCGCCCTTTGTTTGGCTTATGGTTTTGACAAGTTACTTCGTCGTTATCTTTATAATACATTTAGGATCGGCCTTTGCGTATTTTATAGCATCGTTTGCATATTTGATGTAGTCTGCATCCTTTTTGTTCTTGATAACAGTCATTGAAGCAATCTTTGAAGATGGTATCTCTTTAATCTCTGAATAGGGAACAATCTTGCCGTTCATTACAAATATAACATCTTCGTTCGAGTCGATATGAAGAGACTCTGAGGATAAATTATGAACCTTAGCCTCTTTGCCATCCTCTGCTTTTGATATCGAGAGAATCTTCACTTTACCAATTGTCCGGCCTTTGGTGTCGAAGGCAGATGTGAGAATAGAGTGGATGTTATGTTCAGAATCTATCGTGTAATTCACGATAGTCTTGCCTTGCAACTGTGAACCATCGAAGTTCTCCACAGCCTTGCCGTCAATCACATAGAGCGTCTTTTTAGTCTCCTGTGCACTCATTGTTGCAGTAGCGAGTATTGCTACAAGCAGAAATAGAATTGTTCTTTTCATTTTGATTTACATTTTAGAAGTTTATAGATTGAGATAATAATTCCAAAGAAGAGCCGTCTGCACATCGCTTTAGCGTATAAGAATTGCCGTGCGAAGTGTTTACCGCAAAGCCTTCATTGCTTGGCGAAACCGTTATGGTTGCGTCATCAGGACTTAGGTCTGTAAGGATATGGATTGTCTCCATCATTTCGGATGTGCTGATGTCATGAGCAGTAGTAGGCACGGCTTCTGCCTGGTTATGCCAATTCTTTCCATCGACCTCGTTCTTCTTCCAAGGATGTAAGATGAACAAAGCCAGAGTTGCAGCCACACACGCAGCCGAAGCCCACGGCCAAAGTCGAAAGACGCTTGTTTTCTTTATGGAAGAAGCATGCAACATCGTGTCAAGTTCGTCTTCGCAGAAGTCAAATGCGTCTGTTTTGAAGCTTTGGAACATCTCTTTGTAAACTTGCCAGTCTTTCGGCACATCGTTTTCTTTACAAAAGAAATCAGACAACATTTGCTCCTCCGTTTCCGTGGTCTGTCCTTCAAGAAACTTACCCAAAAGTTCTTCAATATGTTCGTTTCTCTGTTTCATAAAACAGTTCCTTTTATCATTTTTACAAGTTCTAATCGTGCCTTACTAATCATTCCTCGAACCGAGGACTCAGAGGTGCCTAATATTCTTGCAATATCCGTATATGACATATTATCCACATTCCGCATCTTTAGGATTGCCCGATGCTTATCACTGAGAGCGTGAATGCTTTGTTTCAATTTCTGCCGGCTTTCACGTTCTTCCAGTTGAGTAAGCGGGTCGCTTGTCATCGTGGCGGATTCCACATCTTCAATAGGAATACTGTTTGAAGCGGTCCGTAGCATATTAAGCGAAACATTTCTGCAGATGACGGTAGCGAAATTTCTCATTTTGGATGCGTCGGCTATTCTTTCCCTGTTTATCCACAATTTGAGAAGAGTCTCTTGAACTGCATCTTCTGCATCCTCTGCGTTATCAACATAGTGTCTTGCCTGCTGAAACAAATCCTTTCGCAGTTTTTCAACACCGTATATAAACTCTTGTGCATCCATTGTTTTGAGCCTTTTCTATAATAATAACACAGACGATGGCATTTCGCTACCATGTAAAATGGATTTCACGCCTGCGAAATGGTGTTTCTGAGTTGAAAAGTTGCATTTCGCGCCCGCGAAATGAGGATTTGATTTCAAAAAGTGGATTTCGCGTCCGCGAAATGGCACTTTTGATTCGGAAAGTTGGATTTCGCGCCCGCGAAATGGTGCTTTTGAGTT
>CAKVBA010000068.1 GCA_934725305.1 uncultured Parabacteroides sp.
TGAGTTTAATCGGGAAAATACGGGAACGTCTGCCGGTTAACTCAGATTGAAGGAATTAAATGACTATCCCTAAAATAACTGCTTGCAGTCTTTTGTTTTTTATTTTTATAAGGTGTCTTTTGCTTGTTTTTAATTCGCAATAGCTCGCTATTACTCATTAAAAGACAAACAAAATTCACTCTTTTAAAAAGACAAAATACAAGCAAACCCTAATGACCGATTGGGGTTTAATAGTCCGTTGTTGCTGCGAGAGGGCGTATTTCGTCCATAGCTTTCACGGTGTTGGCACATATCTGGCGGATGCCGTCCACAGAGTCAGAGCCCATCGGCATATTTACTGGAGGATTCTCCATCTCGGCAAGCTGGATATATAGCTTCGCGACCTTGGCAGGATCGCCAATCTGCGTACCATTCTGTCCCATATAGAATTCCATGTTCTGACGATAGAGGTCGGCATAAGGCGAACCTTCTGGGATGGTCGTGTCGAACGACTTACCGAAGAACTCCGTACGGATGAACCCGGGCTTCACGTCGGTCACGTGGATGCCGAACTGTGCGACCTCTTGCGCTAAAGTCTCGCTGATGGCCTTGACGGCATGTTTCGTGGCGCAGTAAAGACCCGACAGAGGTCCGATATTGTAGGCACCCAGCGAACTGACATTGAAGATGTGTCCGCTGTGCTGCTCGCGCATGATAGGAAGCACATTGCGGATAACGTTGAGCGTACCGAACACGTTGATGCCGAATAGCGCTTTGGCATCCTTGTCGCTCAGTTCCTCGATAGTTGCCAAATGTGTGTAGCCCGCATTGTTCACCACGACATCGATGCGTCCGAATTTGGTCTTCACCTCATTAATAACTCGACAGACATCCTCCTCGTCGGTCAGGTCCATCGCTGTAGGATAAAAGCACTCGCTCTCCTCACCAAACAGTGCGATAAGTAACTCCTTCTTACGACTTGTTGCTGCCACTGAAAAACCCTGCTGCAAGAGTTCCTTTACCAGGGCTTGCCCCATACCATGTGAACAGCCCGTTACAAACCATACTTTCTTGTTCATATTGCTTTGCTTTAATTGTGTTACAGGTGCAAAGTAAAGCAGTTATTTGAAACGCAACATTTCTCAAAAGCCCATAGTTGTTTTTCTCAAAAGCTCATACGACCTGAGTGGGCGCCATTCCGTAGCGGCGTCTGAAGGCTGTAGAGAAATGGCTGGTGTTCTTGAACCCGACTTTATAGGCCACTTCCGTTGCCGACAGCCGGGTAGATGCCAGCAGATCGTAGGCTACTTCGAGCCGTTTCTGCGTGAGCCAGCGACCGGGAGAGAGAGGACTGAACTGCTGGAAGTCACGCTTGAAGGCTGCCAGGCTACGACCGGTGAAACGGGCCAATTCGGCCAGCGACAGGTCGTACATGTAGTTCTTGTTCATGAAGTCCTCTATGTCTATCTTCCACGGCGCGGTGAAGTCGAACAGACAGGGATAGAATCGCTCGTCGGTCTGAAGCAGTGCAAGCAACCCTTCCTGCATCTTCAGGTGCATCATCTCAGGAGTGGGCTTCGTGTTCGTGTCGAAGTATGGAATCATCGACATGAAGAGGCTTTTTATACTCGCCTCGCTGGAGAGCTGTACTACATCAGGCAACGGTTCGATGAGTTTCTTCTCCAGTCCTGTAGCAGGATGGCGATCATAATATGGTTTGAGAAAACTCTTGCGAAACACGAGAAAGATGCCGCGGAAGGGTTCGCCATCGGGCGACGGCTGCTTGATGATGCTGACCGTATGGTTTCGGTGCAGGAAAATACATCCGCCCTGCCTTATATGCAATGTCTCCGATATCGTGCCAATTGTCAGTTCACCACTATGCACAAACACCAGCATGTGATGGTCTATCGTCTTGTCGAACACCTTTCCTTCTTCTGTATGGTAACAGAAGAATACATCGTCATAATTGAACATCCAACTTTCGTCCATAGTATCTATGTGTTTTGTTTTTATATTTTCAGCTGATTGTACACTTCATCTGATACAGATTCTCCAGCCATTCGTTGGAAGTATCCTCGCCTGGAATTTCGAAGGCCAAATGGGGCAAACCAATTCTCTGCAGCTGCACCCTGCCAATGTTTTACGCTGGCAGGAATATGGATCACCGTACCGGGCAGAAACTTCTGTGCAGGCTTGCCTTCTTCCTGATACCACCCTTGCCCAGCAACACCTACCAACATCTGTCCGCCGCCTTTGGAGGCTTTGTGTATGTGCCAGTTGTTGCGGCAGCGAGGCTCAAACGTCACATTAAATAATGGAATCAGCGAATCTGATATGCAGGCAAGATAACTGTTTCCAACGAAATACAGGGCATACGCAGTATTTGGTTCTCCGATGAGGAAAATCATTTTACGCAGGAAGGCAGCTTTGGCATCTTCTCCCTTTTCATCTTCTGCCCATACGTTTTTGGCAAGGCTGAATGCAGACTTGAAAGCTTCTTCTCCAAAATATCGGCTGTGTGCCTTTTCTCCGTGTACAATGAGTACTGAAGTTCGGATTTCGCTGGCAGCCACCCATAGGTCGTGATTCAAGAGCATGAGAATAAATGTGATGTTCCATCCCTGATTGAAATTGAGCGAACGAGGGTGATAGCCTCTCATGGGCGATTTGTAATATGCCACGTATTGTTTCAGAAAATCAGGAGCATCGTCTGGCGCTTGCTCCGGAAGATCGCCTTGTGTATTGATTTCGCCTGTACGAAACTCCGCTGTACGTTTTTTAGCCAACTCTTGCTTCAACCTATGGCGTGCTTCTTCATCCATGCTGTCGAAATAGCCTTGCTGGGTCACTTGGGTCATATTATAAAGGGTCACACATGCAGTCGCTTGGATTCTGGGATCGAGTGCTGCTGCATTGAACGCGATACCTCCCCAGCCACAGATGCCGAGAATGCCTATGCGATTGACATCCACTTGTTCGTGGCAAGACAGAAAATCGATTGCTGCACAGAAGCCCTCCGTATTGATATCCAAGGAGGAAGAATAACGCGGTTTGCCACCGCTTTCACCCCTAAATAATGGATCGAAAGCAATAGTCTGGTAGTCTTGCTCCGCAAGATGCTGGGCATAAAGGCCACTGGCTTGTTCTTTCACAGCGCCATAAGGACCGCTCACGGCTATGGCTGGCAACAATCTCGCAGCTTCTTTGGGTATATACATATCTGCAGCCAACGTGATACCGAACCTGTTTAAAAAAGTCACTTTACGATGTTTTACTTCGTCACTTTTCGGAAAAGTCTTGTCCCATTCCTGAGTCATTGTCAACTGTTCTTTTTCCATAAAAACTTCCTTTTTGCTCTGAGCCGGATTTAAACAATCTTTTTCCTCTCTGTCACAAACCTTTTCAATAAGAAAGCCAGGAAGTATGGGAAGGTATAGAATTTACCATTGAATCCAATATTTTTATATCCCAACTTAATTCCATATTTTACATCAGGATATTTATTCTCTTTCAGCAAATTATTCAATGATGCTGTTGCGCCATCATTTGCTTTAACCTCTACGGGAATAAGGGAATTTGCATCTCTTACAAAGAAATCCATTTCAAGAGATGGTTTATCACTACTGTAATAGTAAAGGTTATATCCCTGCTTTACCAGCATATCTCCTACAATGTTCTCATATATAGCTCCTTTGTATGTACTAAGATTTTTATTAGCTCTCAAATCTTCCTGGGCTTCTTCATCAAGCGATGCAATCAAAAGCCCTGTGTCTTTATAATAAATCTTGTAGAGCTTAGGATCATAGTTACCCTTAAGTGGAAGTTCTGGCTGATTTAGGCAATAGCAAATGTTTATAACACCAGCTTCGGCAAGCCATTCTACACAACCTATATAATCTCTGTTACGTGCATTCTTGCCAATCTTGGTTATCTGAAAACGCTTGTTTTCCTTAGCCAAGAATGTGGAGATATGATTATAAACAGCTTTAACCTTTGCCTTATCCAATCCTTCTACATATTTGGTGATGTCCTCTTCATAGTCTTTGAGTAATTGTTTCTGTATGCTCAATGTCCCGCTGAAGTTCTTGTTCTTGATATATGTATTTACCACCTCTGGCATACCGCCAATAGTTATATAATCACGGAAAAGTTCAAAAAGGACATCCATTTGCAAATTGGCAAGAGGCTTGACTCCCGACATGTGTTGGTATAGTTCTTCTATAAAATCGTCCGTGTAGCCTTTAGCCCAAAGGAACTCCTCAAAATCCATGGAATGCATCTCGTAATCTTCCTTATAGCCAACACTATTGGATTCTATCTCTCTATAATTGATACCCATCAATGAACCGGAACAGATAACGTCGAACCGTCTATCAAGCCTGAAGAACTTCAATGAAGTAGCACAATTGGGGCAAGCTTGTAGCTCATCAAAAAAGAAAAGAGTTTCACTTGGAATAAATTTAAGCTCAGGATTTAGTAACGATATGTTTTTAAGAATAGTATCAACCTCAAAACCATCCTCAAAAATATTCTTGTATTTAGGTTGCTCTACAAAATTAATCTGGATAACACTTTTGTAGTTTTGACTTGCGAACCACTCAATTGAACATGTTTTTCCAATCTGACGGGCACCTTTAATGATTAGCGGTTTCCTGTCTGGATTGTTTTTCCAAGCCAACAAAAAACTATCAACCTTTCTTCTAAGTAACTTATCCATATCTAAATTCTTTGATTACAACTGTAAAGATAACACTTTTCACATTATCCTGGCTATAATTATATGTTTATTTCACATTATCCTCACTGTTCTTACCCTATCTTTTCACATAATCTATAGTATAAAAGGGCTATCATTTCACATTTTCGAAATTTATTTCCATAAACCATAGAATAAAGACAATCTTATTCTCCGTCATATCTATCATTCTTCTTTATACTTGTTCCATCTTCTCTCTACCTTTCCTACAATCTCCTTACGATATATAGATAACGACTCGGATATAACAGAACCGGGATGCAATAGTGCTGAATGCCTTTGTTTCCCGGTTTTTCGTGTTTCAGATATTAAGCCGTTCGATTTTAGTCGATGGCGTCTATATGATCGAAATACTCTCCCTAAACCGGTCTGATAAGGAGTATGAGTCGCATGCGTCTTCTATAAGTACCCCGGTAATGTATGTTATTGTATTTTATATACGTTCGACTTTACTGAAAACGAGTAACAAATCTATTAGAAACGATGGGGAACTTTGGCGGAATTGACAGGCGTGTCTGTTTCAGCCCAAACACTCTTAAAAAAGAGGCTATAGCCTATCTTTCAAAGGTCTATAGACAACTATTTCATTTCCCTGAATGCAGTCCACACTATCGGTATAGTTACAATGAGAGAAATGATGTCACTTATAGCCTGGCAGATTTCCAGACCCAACAGTCCGAAGTAATGAGGAAGGATGATAATGAGAGGAATGAAAAACAGTCCCTGTCGCGAAGCTGCAAGGATATTGGCACGTATTGTCTTTCTACACGTCTGCATCATCATGTTGGCCATCATCATAAAGCTGCATGCTGGGAATACAATCATCTGGTAGCGCAACGCAGGAATGCCTATGGCGATTACGTCCGGATCGTTGCGAAACAAAGCTACAGCTTCTTCACTGAAGAGGATAAGAATCACAGTCCAGAACAAAAGAAACACAGTACCAATTTTGGTGCTGAACCAGAATCCTTCCTTTACCCTATTGTAGAGTTTGGCGCCATAACAGAAGCCACACATGGGTTGAAATCCTTGTCCAATACCAATAATGACACTGAAGATAAACATACTGATACGAGTCACGACGCTCATGGCTGCAATGGCAGCATCGCCATAGTTTCCGGCCACGCTGTTAAGGGCGATGGTGCTAATACTTGCAAGTCCTTGCCGGGAGATGGAAGGTGTGCCTCCGGCAATGATTTCCTTCACAAACCGACCATCAAAAGAGATTTTGCGATGACTGTAATGTATCACTCCTTCCTTTCTACTCATCATGAGCAGAATGACGAATCCACAAGACTGACCTATGACTGATGCCAGTGCCGCTCCGCGAACGCCCATGGAGAGGCCGAAGATGAAGAGCGGATCGAGCAGACAATTGATGATGGAACCGCTGACCACTCCATATACCGAATACTTGGCAAAGCCCTGAAATCTCATTTGGTTGTTGACACAAAAAGTGCCCATGATAAATGGTGTACCCAGCAGACTGATACCCAGACACTGGCGTGTATATGGCAGAATAGTTGGTGTACTACCCAAGATAATACTGATGGGTTCAAGAAACAGCAAGCCTATCAGCATGGTCACAATTGAGAATACCAATGTGTAAAAGAGCCCCGTACTTGCCATCGTCTCGGCGTCCTCTACTTTCTGTGCACCAAGTTGTCGGGAGATATAGTTTCCCGAGCCATTGCCGAAGAAGAAAGAGAACGCCTGTATGAAGAACATAACGCTAAACACAATTCCTACAGCAGCAGTGGATTGGGTGTCGATCTGTCCCACAAAAAAAGTGTCGACCAGGTTATACACGCTGGTCAACAGCATAGATATGATCGTAGGAAAAGCCATTACGCCTATCACGCGATGGACAGGCGCATGGGTAAGAAACTGATATTTATCGTTCATACTATCATTTTACAATTTCAGCCATCCACTCAAACAATTCGTTCAAAGCATAGTCGCCGCTGTGAGGGCGGTTCCAAGGCAACTTGAAGTTAACGTCTTTGCCTGAGTATTGCCAAATTCATCATTCTCTCCACTTGCAGAAGCTACATCTACATTCAAAAGTAGGAACAGCTGTTACTCCATCCCATACATGTTGTATGAGATGTTTTCCTTCTTCCATTTATCCATCGGACTTGCCTTAGTATCAGGATATCCTATGACGATGGTATTCAGTGGAATTAATGATTCTGGCAAACCGAGCGCCTTAGTCACGGCTGCACAGCGTTCTTTTAAAGGATAGGTGCCGGTCCACACAGATCCAAGTCCCATTCCTGTGGCTGCCAGGAGAATATTCTCTGAGGCTGCAGAGCAATCCTGAATCCAGTATTCACATTCGTCGCCTTCAAGAGCCTTGTTTATGTCACCACAGACAACGATAGCCAGTGGAGCCTTAGCTGCCATATCGGCATAGGGATTAGCTACAGAAAGCTTTTGCAGCTGATCCTTATCCGTAACAACAATAAAATGCCATGGCTGTTTGTTCATGGCTGTTGGAGCAGCCATTCCTGCACGAAGCAGCTTTTCTATCTTCTCTTTTTCAACAGGTCTGTCCTCATAGGAGCGGACAGATGTGCGCTTAAGAATATTATTAATTACCACTTCAGAGGAATCTTGTTCCTTTACTTCGTTATCCCCTATTGTCGCAAGTTTATAGCAGAGGAACACTAGTGCAATAGCGAGCACTACATTGAGAATCATTGAAATCTTCATATTTTTTATTTTTTAAAAGTTGAAAGTTGACTAAATTTAAAGAGAGAACCTGTTGGACAGACAAAGCGGCAGTAAGGTCGCATTATCACCGTAGAGAGAGCCACGAAGGCTATAGCGATGGCAATGACTACCCATGAGGCTGACTGGAATACAAAGGCAGAAAATGGCTCATAATCAATCCAGTCAAGCCATACACCCGTCCACAAACAGAGCATGAGTATGATCCACAGAATCTGGCGGAACATATCCAGACGCCTGATAGTCGTTGGTTTCATACGGATTTTGTATCCTACGCATTTTCCTGTCAGCTCCTGCAACGAACCAAATGGACACACATGCGTGCAATAATATGATTTCTTGCCAAAGAGTGGATACACGAATGCGGTGATAAGCATGATGACCGGCACGATCAACGCCATTACGTTCATACCGTTTGACATGTAACTGATTATCGATGTGTAGTTCAGGAATGAGCCACACCAGAAACCAAGCACTATTACATTAAGGATTTGCTGACCTATCTTATATCGTTCGTCCTTAACAAAAAGCGGTACGATGGAAGCCAAAAGCACCACGATCAGTCCGGCTATAGCCTTGGTGGAGAAATCAAACTCCGACCATACTGAATTCTTTACAAGTTTCTTTGCTGCATACTGAAGTCCACACTGTACGTTTCCGATGATAGCCTTTGAAGAGAACGTTGCACCAGACACGGCGTCCACCTTCATCTTCTGTGCGTCTTCTATGGTCTGTCCATTCCATTTGGAAAGAAGTGCTGAAGCCTTATTAAAGAAACCGGGAGTCTCTGAATTGGCGAGAGCCTTGATACTCTTTACCTTACCATCGTGCAGGGTAATTTCCAATGGCACAGTGCCTCCGTAGCCTATGATGTCTTTTCCAAGCTCTGTCGTATTCAATCGCACCGAACCATCCTCAAGTATAGCCATTGTCTCAGTCTTGGGCGAGATCTTCTGTTGCTGCTTCAGTTCTCGTCCTGCCACCTTGCCGTCTCTACAGATACTGACAGCCATAACCAGCAGCACACACGTCAGCAAACATAGCAGCTGTTGTAGTTTTCCTGAATAATTACTCATTTTTTGTCTTTACTTATTACAACTAATATTACTTGTTAAAACGCTCATTCAACCAATTATCCACATAGTCAAAGAGCTTTTTAACGGTATCTCCGTAACTCGTTTTGTTGTATTTCTCAGCACCTCTTTCTGGCGTGAAATTATGACCGGCGCCTTCCACAAAGGCGATTGTCTTGTCTGAAGAAGCACTATGATTGTAAATCTCCTCTGCAGCCAGATACTCATAACTGCCTGTCATACCCATAAACAGCGATGGCACTGTGACGCCTTCAATATTACCAATCGGACTATTAATATTGGAGTTCCAATGCACACCCTGCAGTCCATCGGCATTCACGCGAAAATCATCATCCGTTTTGATGGCACATGTGCTGAGAAATCCTCTGACTGTAGTGTTGAGAGATGCCGTCATACGCTCTGAACTGCCGATGATGTCAAAGGGAGCTCTGACACTCTTTACCACTTCCGTTCTGATGCTTCCATCAGCCTTAATGACAGGCCATGCTTTCTTGGTATGAGCCAGAAGTGACAAATCCTGCGGAAAAAGTTTGTTGTAGAATCTCATCTGTGCCGCTCCTGCCACAACAAATGGTTCGTCATCGGCAAATTGTCCTTTCCCCGCTTCAATCAAGGATAATCTATCATAGGCCATAGCCATTAACGCCTGCAGACGATTTCGCTGTGCCTGATTATAACTGGCTACAAAAGAGTCTTTATAAACAGAATTTCCTCCTGCTACATATCCATTGGCAGGATCTTTCAGATTAAAAAGCCCTGTCTCATTCATCCCTACATTCTGTTCACCAATATTCGCATCAAGGCTCAATAGTGTCATGAGCGAATTACCGAAGTTTGCATCAAGTAGCATCACTCCATCTGCCTTGGGCAAATCAGCAAGCTTCTCGTTCCAGTCATCATACAGTTTACCTTCAAATGCAGCTTTCCCTTTTTCAGCTACCAGCTGATAGGCCGTCATAACAGTAGCTCCGCCTGAATGTCCAAGCAGAATCACTTTTCTGATATCCGAATCCTTACGGAGATACTCCACACATGCCTTAATATTGAGCAATTTCTCGCTGATTACTTTACCCTTAGCAGGAACAGTTGCGATAACGGTATATCCACGCTTAGACAACTCCGGATTGGGAAGAAAGCCCATATAGTCTTCATCAGAGTGCATCACAACTATAGCTATACCTGTTTTAGCTGATTTCTTAGTTGGCTGATACACTGCTGCCGACTGATGTCCTAAACTCACGTATTTGGCAGAATATCCTTCACCTTCTGCCAAAACAGGAACCATGTTCAACATAAATCCCAAAATAAAAAACACAATTTTTCTCATCGGATTAACTCCTTCTATTATTATTAAATTCATATACGACAAAAACAACACTATTTTGGAGTTAATTCGACTACGAGAGAAGTCCTGGTTTCTACCAAAACCAGAACTATGACTTATAAAACTCAAGAAGGTTTATTATATTAACGTTGTTTAACTAGTTGTCTGCATTACAACATGCCTGCAATGCTTTTTACGTTTCCGACGGCATAAACAAAACAAACCGATCATTAGAATGCATAATAAAAAAAGATGTTCTGATGACCGGTTTCCATTTTGGATGAACTTATTTCATGAAATCTGTAGTGCAGATATGCTACCAACGCTTATCTGGTATACCATAGTCAACCCAATGCTCTTGTGGATGATAACCCTTTATCACTTTCTTGGCCTTAGAATAAGTATCCTTGACGGTCATAAAGGTCTCGTTCATACGTTTTACTTTTGCACTAAGTTCAGTACGTATCTTGTCAACCTCTGAACTTTGCTGTTCAAGTGTTGCCAAATCTTTTTCAAAATTGACAACTTCATCGTTCGTTACTCCACGCTCACCCATTTCGCTGATATGACGTTTCATTCCTTTGATAAACGTGCGACCTTTTTCAAGCTGAATTTCTATTGTTTTTGCCATTTCAATAAGTTTTTAGCTGTTTCTATCTGTTTTTAACAATACAAATTTACACAAAAAAAGATTCTTATGGGAATATATAATGCTTGATTTTTAGCCTTTTTTAAGCAAATCACCGCATTGTGTTTAACATATTTTTGTGCATAGTCTTTGTTTCTATTAGCCATTATATTCAACCATAGATGGATGCAATCTCTATCTATGGTTTTTAGATTTATAAAAAATCTATACATTTGCAAAAAGAAATTTTATGTGGCAAAAAAAATAATTATGAAACAAAACATTAAAAAAGAAGAAATAATTTCTTTTGTATGGCAGCACTTCCTGTTACTAATATCACTCTATGTAATGACCTTTGGTGTCGCCGCATGTGTGCGAAGCCAATTAGGATCAAGCGTTATTTCAACCATCCCATATGTATTGGCTTCGGCTGGTACACTTCTTGATTACATTCCCAAATGGACAATCGGTACATACACAATAATAATGAATGTTTTCTTTGTGGTTTTTCAGATACTAATTTTGAGACGAAACTTCGAATGGGTTCAATTTTTCCAACTCGTTATCGGTTTTTTCTTTGGAATGCTAATAGACCTTAACATGATACTTACCGAATGGATGGTATCAGACAATCTTCAGATCAATACCCTTGTGCAGATAGCAGGTTGTTCCATCCTTGGATTGGGAATCGCCATGGAAGTAAGGTGCGGCTCTGTAGCCATGCCTGGTGAGGGTATCAGCATTGCAGTTCATAAAGTTACGGGCTGGCCTTTCCCCAAAGCCAAAATATATATAGACATCACACTTGTAGCCATGGCCATACTGCTTAGTGTCTTGTTACTTGGTGCATGGAAATGGGAGATTGTAGGAATTGGCACACTTTTCGCCATGATCTATGTGGGTGTTACTGTACGTGTATTCAACAAGCACCTTGCTTGGTTTGATAACTTACTCGACTATCATCCCGGATGCCGTCGATATATCAATGGCCTTGTCCGATATATAAAACGCCATCAATAAAATGACGTCAACAAAACGAACCGGTCAATAGCTTTTAATCATTTTCTTTCACTACAAATACCTGCAATTGGAGAATTTCCCGACGACATTCAGAAGGTATTGAGATGCACGATTTTCTGAAACTACTTAAAGATAAGAGTCGGCATGCTGCAATCGGAATTGAAAGCCACTTTGCCAATCGTCATGAGACAGGTTAAGAACCAGGGTGTGTTTCATCAAGGGTTATTGTATTTTTGCAGCATTGATATTCGCTAAAAGCGGATGCCAAATCCATCTGAAGTGATGGGCACATTCGCCGGAATTGGCAGGCAGATCCGTCTCGCTCCAAGCCTGCTTTTAGAAGAGGTTTTGATCTGTTTTTCAGCAGCATATGACCTTTTAGGAATTAGTCTATAGACTTTGTGAAAAATGGGTAGGGACTTTTTTGAAATTGGGTAGGCATTCCGTTCGGATTGGGTAGGCACTCCGTTGGAAATGGATAGGTACCCAATTCCCGAAAATAAACTACTCCATTTTGACATGGTTAATGGCTTCGCGGATTCTCATTGGCTTATTGTGCTTTTTATAGTTGCTATCCGTCAGTTTCCAAGGCGTTGCCATTGGACTGTTGTTGCTTTAACCCAAATCAGTCATTAGAACGAAAAAGGTAAAACAGTTGAATATTGTCAATGGTCGAATCTTATTGTGTCTTTTTGTAAATAAGGTTGACTCTTAGCAGCATCAACAAATGAAAGAAAAGCAGTACAATCGAGAACAAGAG
>CAKVBA010000069.1 GCA_934725305.1 uncultured Parabacteroides sp.
TATTACTAAGTTTTAACCGAGTCAACTTACTTTATTGATAAGACATTTAGTAGTCAACTAAAAACGTTAACATACAGTCCTTACCCATCTTTTAATGCTATTAAAACACTGTTTTAATGCTATTTTAATGCTGTTAAAAGAAGATGCCGAGCTTTTCAAAACAGCTTCTTGACCTTTCCAACGGAATCGTCAATCCGTTTGACAACACACCACTAATGAATCAGATACTCTCTTTCTTTATCTATAACAGATAAAAGATTTTTCATCTTCAATGTCACTATCTTTTTTCTATCGAGTTTCGATTATTTTTAAAAAAATGCTATCTTTGCCGGCGATTTTGGTGCTCATAACCCACACAGAGGTTAATGAGATAATAGGGAATCAGGTGCAAATCCTGAGCAGACACCGCTGCTGTAAGCTCCGTGTTTATGTCCTCAACTTCCGCAAGCCACTGTTCTGATTAAAAAGAATGGGAAGGCGTTAGAGGACGGAGCGAGCCAGAAGACCTGCCAATCTCTTTTGTTAAAGGCTTTCGGGTAATAAAAGCTGTGAACAATTGTTTTTCCATGATGACTTTCTAATTGCTCTCCAATATAATTTGAAGAGACATCTTTAGTTCGAAAGACTTCTCTTTTGTTTTCTGCCTATTTTTACCCCAAATATTGTGTGTGATTATAGTATAAAAATAAAATGAACAAGAACAGAATAGCAAGTCTCTTGCTTTTGACGACAATGTGCTGTATGAGTGCCTGGGCACAAACCTTGCAAAAATTATCAGGTGTCGTGACGGACACAAAAGGAAATCCCATCTTGGGTGCTACCATCGCAGTAGAAGGAACCACAACCGGAACATCTACCGATGAAAAAGGCAAATACATTTTATCTTTGAATGAAGGAACATACAACATAGTTGTCTCAACCGTGGGCTTCGATACTCAGAAAGAGAAAATCAAACTATCTAAAAACGAGAAGCGCAACTTTAAGTTGAAAGAAAGCACCATCGCGCTCGATGGCGTGATGATATATGGTAAGAGTAAGACACAGCAACTCCGTGAAAGCTCATATACCGTGAATGCTTTGGATGTGAAATCTATGATAAACACCACGCAAAACCTGAGTTCCATCGTGAACAAAACCTCTGGTGTGCGAATACGCGAGGAAGGAGGCTTGGGCTCGGATTTCAATCTTTCCATCAATGGTATGTCCGGCAACTCCATCCGCTATTTTTTAGATGGTATACCACTTAATTCCAAAGGCTCCGGCATAACATTGGCAAATCTTCCACCCAATATCATCGACCGTATAGAAATATACAAAGGTGTGGTTCCAGCCCATTTGGGTACAGATGCGTTGGGAGGTGCGGTAAATATCATCACCAACCAGCAAAAGAAGAATTTTCTGGACGCATCTTACAGCATCAGTTCTTTCCATACCCATCAGGCTAACATCAATGCTCAATACGTGGAATCGAAGACAGGCATCACGATAAAACCTTCTCTCAGCGTGAACTATTCTAAGAACGATTACAAAGTAAAGAATGTGGAAGTTTGGAACGAAGAGTTGGAAAAATATATGTACGAAGAACGGAAGCGTTTCCATGATGATTATTTTTCATTGCTAAGTCAAGTAGAAATAGGTGTGACCAACAAAAAATGGACGGATGCATTTTTTATAACCGCTTCGTATTCGAAAACCGACAAGGAGCTTCAGACAGGTGCTATCCAATCCATTGTTTATGGCGAAGCCAAGAAGGAATCCGACTCAAAAAACGTATCGGCTACCTATAAGAAGAGAAGTTTCGTGTTTGACAATTTGGATTTCAATGCATTGTTTTCATATACTTGGGACCATTCGTGTACCACGGATACCGCATTCAGAAAGTATGACTGGAATAACAAATATATCAATACCAGCCGTAACGAAATTACCGGTGACAGCAAGTCCATCAGACACTATAAGCGCCCCAGAACAATTGCGCGTGCCGGCTTCGACTATGCCATCAATGACAACCATGCTTTTAATTTGAATTATCTACTCAACAGACTTGGGAACAAGAGATATGATGAGGTTGACAAATCGTTTTCCAAATCCAACGATGTGCTGGCAAAACATATTCTCGGACTTTCCTATAGCCAAACATTACTTGGCGGGAAAATGAATAATATATTCTTCGCGAAAGATTACATCAACTATTTGATGGTAACGCAGAAAACGACAGAGTCAAACAAGGTAAACAAGAATGCCACCAAAAGTTATTGGGGATATGGCACAGCCATCAAGTATACCTTTATGGAAGAAATGAAATTGAAAGCTTCTTATGAGCATAGCGTAAGACTCCCATTAGGTACGGAGTTGTTGGGTAATGGAACAACTGTATTGCCCAATCTTACCCTAAAACCGGAGAATAGCGATAACTTCAATCTCGGTTTTTTCGGCACATGGAAAACGGTCGGTCATCATCTTCTCAGTTACGAAGCTAACGGATTTATCCGAGATGCTTCCGATTATGTCAGACTTGTCGTTTCAGAAAGAGACGGTTTGTCGCAATACGAGAATGTATCGAGTGTAAAGATAACTGGATTTGAAGGAGAAGTGTCATACCAATACAAGGACGACCTGTACATTATGGTGAACTGCAGCTATCAGGATGCCAGAGATATGAACAAATATAAGGAAGACGGTAAGCAGTCCATTACTTACAAGAATAAATTACCCAACAGACCTTGGTTGTTCAGTAATGCAGAAGCAAACTATTATTTCAGGAACATCTTGAAGAAAGGAGACAAACTAAGATTAGGATACCATTATCAATATGTACATTGGTTCTTCCTCACTTGGGAGGCATACGGCTCTTTAGACGGTAAATCCAAAATACCGACCCTACATCAGCATAATGTGGTGGTTTCATATTCTTGGGATAAAGAACGCTACAATCTATCGTTTGGTTGCAATAACATATTCGACAAAGAATTGTACGACAACTTCATGCTCCAAAAGCCGGGACGTTCTTTCTTTGCTAAATTCAGATTATTCATTAATTAACTTAATAAAAAAAATGAAACAGTTTAAATTCTATTTGATGGCCATTGCGGCAATGTTTACATTGACATTTATGTCTTGTAGTGATGATGATGATCCAATACTGAAACCAAAGCCAGAGTTGGAAAATTCTGTAGAAAAGTATTTTGACATTTGGGTAATGGCCGGAACCGATCAGGCAGCTTTCCTTGTCAAAAATGTATCAGATGTTTCCGACCCGACAATGGTAATCGACTACAAAAAATCTGGTGCCGATATTACGGCAAAGTTGGACGAGGAAATCATCTTCAAAGATGGTTATTATTATGAAATTCCTATCTCTGGAGACCGTTTCGGCAAATACAGCATCTATGACGGTAAGCTTGAGATCATCGCGGAACGTCCCTTCCAGAACAACACATTCAAAAGATATCGCTATACACACTGCTGGTTAGATGAAACCACTCTTTGTATCATGGCTTACAATGGAAACAAGAGCGCTCCTGGTATCCTTTGGACCAAACTTAACACAACTAACATGTCCATCATTGCAGAAGGTCAGCTGGAAGGTGTTGAAATTGATGCTGAAAATGGATTCTATTTCAGCACATCAGGTATTGCAAAATATAGAGAATCGGATGGATACATCATTTACATGACTCAAAAGAAGTCTAAATTCTGGAGCAATAACTTCAACGTGATTTTCATCAAGGCTAGCGATATGAGCGTGAAATGCGATGTGGAAGAAAACAGAGTTCACACCATGGCTGGTACTGCATATGGTGAGCTTCTGCAGGACAAGACTTTCTGGGACGACAACGGAAATCTTTACGTAGCATGTAATACAGAAAGAAAAGATGCAGAAAGCTATACTGAACAAGTAGGAAGCTTACTGAGAATCAACAAAGGAGAGTTCCAGTTTGATCCCAACTATATGGGACACAACTACGAGTCTGGCAAGATTATCACCTCCACTTATATGGGCAATAACAAAGCAATCCTCTATATCCAGGATCCAACACATACAAATGCAGCAGGATGGGGAAACAACTACAACTGTTATTTCACGATTCTTGACTTGAAGACTGATCAGGAGACCGAACTGACATATGAAGGCAAGCCGCTTCCTTACAGTTTAGGCACTTTCGCTCAGTTCGCGGTTGTAAGAGACGGTAAAATTTATTTAGCAACAAATCCGAAAACAGAATCTCCAGGAATCTATATCTATGATATAAAAACCGGAACAACGAGCAAAGGTCTTTCTATACAAGAGGGTTATTCTTTCAGACGTCTTGTCCCGATGGTAAAACCTAAAGACAAATAATAATCAGCGATATGAAGAAGGCAGTTGAAATTTTATTCAAATTACATAAGATAACAGGTACGGCCATTTCTTTGTTTTTCTTGATGTGGTTCATAACAGGATTAGTATTGCTTTACCATTCTTACCCTCGCTTACCGGAGAAGCTTACTAATGAAATGAAAGAAGAACTACCTTCTTCTTTACCATCTGTACAAGCCATTCAAGAAAGAGTGGATGGCGTTATCAACCGTTTGTCCTTGAAACAATTTCAAGGACAGACATTGGTAACAGCCACAACAAAGGATAGTGTTTATCTGCTTAATGCAGACACTCTCGAAGCAGTAAAGCCAATCACATTTGCAACTGTACAAGATGTAGCAAAACGTTGGATTAAGGCACCGGTGATGCGGGTCGACACCATACACGAACGTGAACAGTGGGTAATGTACTCGAAGTATGACAAGTTGATGCCAATATACAAGTTCTATTTCGACGATAAGGAAAAACACGAATTGTTCATTTCAGGATGTACGGGCGAACCACAACAGTTAACTACCCGAAGCGATCGTTTTTGGGCATGGGTAGGAGCCATTCCTCACAAGTTCTATATCACGTCTGTCCGCAATGATATACCAACTTGGAAGAAATGTATTACAACGGTCAGCTCCATTTGCCTGATTGCTGCCTTGTCCGGTTGGTTACTCGGTATTTATCTGTTTATAAAAAGATACAGACAGAAACATATATGGCAAAACCCCTATAAAAAGCACTGGTATCGCGAGCATTTCTTGTTCGGCATGATATTCGGTATTTTCCTTATCGGTTGGGCTACCAGCGGTATATTCACTATGCAACGTGTGCCTCAATGGATAGCTCCGATGGAGAGAAATTATTTCTTTAGTTCATCCACTTTTTGGGGACGCAAGAATCCGTCTTTAGATACCTATCTGCTTGATTATCGCACGTTAAAGAAAGCATATCCGAACCTAAAAGAGGTAGAATGGACACACTATGGAAACATTCCGGCTTATCGGATTGTGGAAGGAAGTACAGAACGCTTAATCGACGCTTCTTCTGAAGAAGTGAAGCTTTTGCGAATACCTGAACAAACCTTGATTGATGGTGTAAAGAACGTGCATGGCAAAGATGTCAAGATAAACATCTCCATCATGAATGAATACGATAATTATTATGTACGCCGACTAGACTTACCTTTGCCAGTCTATAAAATAGAGGTGGATGATGCTGACAGAACGGTTTACTACGCTAATCCGGAAAACGGTTATGTACGTTATCTGACCAAGAACAAGAAAATACGTAAATGGCTGTTCAACGGCATCCATTATTTGGATATTGACTGGCTGAGGGCACATCCGCTACTTTGGAAAAGCTGCTTGTGGTTACTGGGTATCGGATGTGGCATCGTTTGCTTGACGGGAGTCGTGTTGAGCGCAAAGACATTGCTACCCAAACGGAAGTCGTAATTCTTCAACGATTGATGGAAGATAAATATGTAAAATGCGTATTTTTTTGAGAGACGAAGTCAGGGAAAAATATCGTTCAGGAATAAAAAACTGAGCGATATTTTTTTGACCTCTATACAAACAAGTCCCTAGACTTTTCTTCAAGAGTCTATAGACTTTCTCTCAAAAGTCCCTACTAAGTTTTAACCGAGTCAACTTACTTTATTGATAAGACATTTAGTAGTCAACTAAAAACGTTAACATACACTCAAGAGTCTATAGACTTTCTCTCAAAAGTCTCTACCCTCTTTTTTGAATGCTATTCGAACAGTGTTCGAATGACTTTCGAATGTCATTTGAAAAAGATGCCGACCTTTTTTCAAAAAAGGTGCGCCCTTTTTCCAAAAAGATGCCGACCTTTTCCAAAAGCGAAGGTACGAGCCTCTTAAAAACGACAGACACGTCAGCTTATTTGACAACAAACAGGAGGATATGAATAAGCCCGGAGAAAGGGCTATTACAAAAGAAATATATACGTACATACCCTTTGGCTACCCAATAAAATAAACAAGCCCCATAATCAAATGATTACAAGGCTTATCTTGTAGCGAGACCCGGGATTGAACCGGGGACCTCATGATTATGAATCATGCGCTCTAACCAGCTGAGCTATCTCGCCATCGTTTTTCTTATTGACGGTGCAAAGATATGAGTTCTTTCCGAATCATGCAACTGTTTTGACGAAAAAATTTAATTATTTTTCTCATTCAACTCATTCTCAGCATTATCTATGTGAAAATATTTTTCCCATTTCTTCTCTCTACAAGCATTCGTAGGAGAAAACGCTTCAAAATTTCTCCTGCCGAGAAGAAAAAAGAAGCTCCGATTCCTTCATTTTTTATCTCGACACAGCATTGTCATCAAAGTTTCATGGTTAATTCTATAGCTAATCTCAAATATTTTCTCTATTTTGTGGGCATATTATATACGTACAACAAAGAAAAGCACAAGACACGATGAAGAAACAAGAAAAATTCCACATTGAATATATCTTCGACAATGTTTCCCGACGAAGTTTATGGAATCATATCACCACTCCACCAGGCTTGTCCGCCTGGTTTGCTGATGCTGTTATTATAAATGACAACCAATATACATTCATCTGGGACAAAGAAGAGCAAGAGGCCGACGTCATCATCTGGAAACCCGAAGAGCATGTGCGATACCGTTGGAAAGATGAAGAAGACGAAAACTGCTACTTTGAATTTATCATCCATACAATCGAACTGACGGGAGCAACGGCCCTTGAGATAACTGACTTTGCAGAACCGGATGAAAAACGAGATTCCATTGATTTATGGGACACACAGGTTGAAGAACTGAAACGTACATTAGGGATTTAAGTAGTTTCCATCTATTCCATAAGGATATTATCGTTTTTTACACTACTTTTGCCAATCCAACGAAATAGGCAATGTTGAGAATAAAACGATTATACACCTTTATGCTGCAGACGTTCCTGCCATTGTTTCTCATGACATTTGGCATCTGTCTGTTTATTGTGCTTATGCAATTTCTTTGGCGCTATATCGATGATATGGTCGGCAAAGGATTAGGAATTGCAGTATTGTCAGAAATGTTTTTCTATGCGGCCCTCTTCTTGGTGCCCATGGCTCTTCCCTTGGCTATTCTATTGGCCTCCTTGATGACCTTTGGAAATCTGGGTGAGCGGCTGGAATTGCTGGCGATGAAATCGGCCGGCATATCGCTTCTTCACATCATGCGCCCACTCATTGTCACACTTGTCTTTATCAGTATCGGTGCCTTCTACTTTCAGAACTATGCCATGCCCGTGGTGCAGGTCAAGCTTTATACACTTCTCTACTCCATGAGACAAAAGTCTCCCGAACTGGATATTCCTGAAGGTGTGTTCTATAAAGAGATTACAGGCTTCAATGTATATGTAAAGAAAAAGAACAATCAGACAGGGTTGCTCAAAGATCTGATGATCTATGACTATTCCGAAGGCTTCAACAAAGCCCGTGTGATTGTTGCCGACTCCGGAAGACTGAAGACTTCGGCCGACAAGCTGTTCTTGGTCTTGTCGCTCTTTAATGGCGAATCGTTCGAGAACCTGAAAAGCCAAGCAAACAATCAAAAGACAGCTGTTCCCTATCGCCGCGAATCATTCAAGAGCAAAGATATCCTGATTGAATTTGATGCCAACTTCAACATGACAGACGAGTCGTTTATGCAAAACCAGTTTATGGGCAAGAATCTGACGGCTCTGCAGAAATCTATCGACTCAATGGGATTGCGCGTGGATAGCATCAAGGCGATCAATGCTCAAAATATCTACAGCACCTCTTATCGAAGATCTTTTCATGAAGAGCGGGCTCAAGGCATGCCTATCCCGGAAAAACAGTCAGAAACTTTGAGCCAAAGCGAAGTTGCCCAGCCGACTATCATCCTCAACTTCGACAGTCTCTATCAGGCACAAACGCCCAACACGCAAATCGCCTATCTGAACAGGGCCAAAAATATGGCCGAAAATATCCGTACAGACTTCTATTTTCGTGCGGCCAACATTGGTGATGCCTCCTACAAAGTGCGCCGTCACCTCACCGAATGGCACAAGAAGTTTACACTCTCTTTTGCCTGCCTGGTGTTCTTCTTTATCGGCGCTCCATTAGGTGCCATCATTCGTAAAGGAGGATTGGGAATGCCCGTAGTTATCTCCGTGATCCTGTTCATCTTCTATTATATTATTGATAATATAGGATTCAAGATGGCTCGCGACGGCGTTTGGCCGGCTTGGCAAGGCATGTGGTTAAGTTCTGCCGTGCTAACTCCGCTGGGCATCTTCCTGACCTATAAAGCCGTGAACGACTCCGTGATTCTAAATGCAGATACCTATCTGAATGCATTAAAGAATCTGGTGGGCAAACGTCCGGGACGCAAGATCGAGAAAAAAGAGGTCATCATCTATGCACCCAACTACGAGGAACTGCTTCCCCGCTTGAAACAGCTGGCTTCCGACGCTCAGCAATATATTGCCAACCACCACAGATGGACCAACTATCTCTCCTTCTGGAAACAGGGCGGCAAGGATCGTATAGCAGAGCAGATTGCTTCCGAAACTGAAAGCATCATTGAGGAATTGGCCAACTCTGACCAGAATCTGATTCTCAACAAGCTGATGGACTATCCGATTATCAACAGCTACCGACAGATGCCTGCGCGTCTCAATGGTACAACGGGACTAATCATAGGTTTGTTTTTCCCCTTGGGAGTGCCCATCTATCTGATTGCAACTTATCAACGTAAATTATTACGACATGATATTCAGATGGTCTACAAAACAAGCAACGAACTTGTAGAGATGATGGAAAAATGATTACATTTGCCCAAAAGAACTATCAGAAATTAAAATAAATATGAGCGAGATCAAATTAAACACCATTGAGGAAGCTCTTGAAGACTTCCGTGAAGGTAAATTTGTCATCGTGGTGGATGATGAAGACCGTGAAAACGAAGGCGATTTAATTATTGCTGCAGAGAAAGTCACTCCTGAAAAGATCAACTTCATGTTGATTCATGCTCGTGGAGTGCTGTGTGCCCCCATCCCTATTTCGAGATGTGAAGAGCTGGAACTGCCTCATCAAGTGACTGACAACACCTCTATGTTAGGTACTCCGTTCACCGTAACTGTTGATAAGTTAGAGGGTTGCTCTACTGGCGTATCTGCGGCAGACCGCGCTGCTACCATCTTAGCCCTGGCCGACCCTAATTCAAAACCTGAAACATTCGGCCGCCCGGGACATATCAATCCGTTGTATGCACAAGAGAAAGGTGTATTACGCCGTGCCGGACATACCGAAGCAAGTATCGACTTGGCCCGTTTGGCCGGACTCTATCCCGCCGCTGCTTTGATGGAAATCATGAACGAAGATGGAACCATGGCTCGTCTGCCTGAACTAAAGAAGATGGCCGACGAATTTAATATCAAACTGATCTCTATTGCCGATTTGATTGCCTACCGCCTGAAGAAAGAGTCAATCGTTGAAATGGGTGTCGAAGTGGATATGCCAACTCGCTACGGACATTTCCGTCTGATCCCATTCCGTCAGAAAAGCAACGGATTGGAACATATCGCCATCATCAAGGGTGAAGTGAGCGGTGACGAACCTGTTTTGGTACGTGTTCACTCTTCATGCGCAACCGGCGATATCTTCGGATCCATGCGTTGCGATTGTGGCGGACAACTCCACAAGGCTCTGGAGATGATCGAAGAAGAGGGCAAAGGTGCTGTTATCTATCTGAACCAAGAAGGCAGAGGCATCGGCTTAATGGAAAAGATGAAAGCGTATAAGCTGCAAGAAAAGGGCATGGACACTGTGGATGCCAACATCTGCTTAGGCCATCAGGCAGACGAACGCGACTATGGTGTGGGTGCACAAATCTTGCGTCATTTAGGTATCTCTAAGATGCGTCTGCTGAGCAACAATCCCGTGAAACGTGTAGGATTGGAGGCTTATGGATTGTCTGTAGTGGAAAATGTTCCTATCGAGATTGAACCGAACCCATTCAACGAGTTCTATATGAAGACGAAAAAAGAACGTATGGGTCATCTGTTACATAATATAAAGTAACTCTTATGGCCATGCGTCATTAATAGTTATTTGGCGAAAAGTATTAGAATTCCCAAAGGGGCTGTGTCAAAAGAAGCGTTTTTGATGCAGCCCTTTTTAGATATATCAATGCCATTGGGATGGACTCGATACTCCGTTTCAGCCACGAAACGGATCCGTCTTCCGGCAAATTGCTTTATCCCAAATCCGTCATTAGAAGTGTAATAATCCGTGGTAAAGGTTGTCTCGACATACTGCCTATAGCCATCAGAGAGATAGTTATTGTGTTTTTATTCGGATTATTATTTGCTAAAAACGGTAGCGGATCCGACAGAAACGACGGGCAATTTCGCCGGACTTGACAAACGAATCTGTCTTGACCTAAACACCCTGAAAAAAGAGGTTATAGGCTCTCTTTCAATAGTCTATAGAGTTTTTGAGGAGTAAGCCTCCGGTAAAGTACGTATTTTCTGCAATCTCTTCGTCCAGTATCTTTGTACCCAAAAATAAGACTTATGA
>CAKVBA010000070.1 GCA_934725305.1 uncultured Parabacteroides sp.
TTATTGCTTGTGGATTACACAACTTCAGAATCAGTCACAAAATGAGTCATATAACAAATTAATCTATATAATGTCTAATATGAATGTCGGGCAATCATAAGGAATAATACCCATTTCGGGAGACTATGTAAAATTTTGAAGGGCCTTGTAAAACTTTCCATCACCCCACATATTTGTAAAATACTGTATGTCAGCGAAATAAAAAAGTTTTACGTAAAACTTTTACCCTTGGTTGAAAACTTTATTAGCAGTAATTTTGCAGCAGTTTAAGAACGAAAAAACAATTGAAAATGAGTATGAAAAAGGTAATGAATTTAAGAACCATATTAGTAACGATTATCTGTTTTTGTACATTAAAAATATGTGCACAAAACATCACAGGTAATGTTGTTGACGAGAAGCAACAAATATTATCATTTGCCAATATTGTGCTTCTAAAAGCAGATTCTACCTACATTGCAGGTACTATTACTGACGATGCCGGCTCCTTTAGCATATCCCGTCATCATGATGCGAAGTATCTGAACGTATCCTATATAGGTTATGCTCCCCAATATTTGGAGATAACTACAGACAGTATAGGAACGATTCAGTTACAGCCGAATGCCTCTATGTTGGGAGAAGTTGTCGTTGTCGGGTCTCGGCCGGTCATCAAGCGTGATGTGGACAGGCTTGTGTTCGATGTGGAAGCAACCCCACTGTCGCAAGGAAGTAACGCTCTTGATTTATTGAAGCAGACCCCATTGGTCAAAGCCACGGAAAATTCCATAAATATAATCGGGAAAAGCGGTGTCAAAATAATGCTGAATGGAAAGTTGTCTTATCTGAGTGGGAATGATCTGATGCAATATTTGAAAACACTCCAGTCGGATGATGTAGCAAGCATAGAGGTTATCACCACACCACCAAGCAGATATGATGCAGGTGGTAACGGGGGAATGATAAACATTATTACGAAACGTAATCCCGATGAAGGGCTGAACGGCACCGTCGGAGCATCGTATACACAGCGTTCTTTTGCCGGTGAAAACGTGAACGCTACGGTGAACTATCGTTCTTCCCGAACTTTTCTACAAGTAAAATTACGTCAAAATCATGATAAAGGAGCTGTTGATGAAAACTACATAATCGCACAACAGCAAAAAAATCAGACAAGCAATACCCAAAGAATAGACACATACAATAATTATGGTGCCAATATCGCTTTTGAGCAACAGCTGTCGTCAGCATCGACAATCGGGGCTGTTTATGATTTCAGCTATGGCAGGGATAATATAGACACGGACAACAGATACAGCTATATGAGCGATAATGCACTTGACTCACTGCTTACAACACAGTCGCTTCAAAAAGGCATCACAAGGGTACATACCCTAAATGCCTATTACGACCTTAAACTTGATACATTGGGTAAAAAATTAGGTTCCGTCATAAACTATATGCACCACTCTCCTGACAAGGATGTGAATTTTACCACATTGAACCACTCCAACGGTGCACAGGCTGTTGTCCGTGAGCCAAACGATATAGCATACCAAATATGGACCGGTGAAGCAAATCTTGAGTTGCCATTCCCTTGGCTTAATATCGAGACCGGTGTAAAATACAGTGACATTTGCAATATATCTGATATGAGATACTACAATCTTATTGGGAGTGATTATGTTGCCGATCCCGGACGGTGTAATGAGTTTGACTATAACGAGAGAACGGTAGCCGGATATATCAGTGCCAAACGCAGTCTCAATAGCCACTTTTCTGTCCAAGCGGGACTACGTTACGAACATACATTTGTAAAGGGAGTGACCCCTCATAGCGATGTGGAGGATGTGAGAACAGATTACGGCAAATTATTCCCGACCGTCTATCTATCGTACAATATGAATCCGTCAAATATGTTTAATATCAATTATGCACGACGAATCAACAGACCCTATTTCCGGGCAATCAACCCTTTCAAATGGTACACCAATCCAAATAATATTGACGAAGGCAATCCTCTACTGAAACCGTCGTATGCAGACAATGTGGAATTGAACTATATTTTCAGAAACAATCTGTCTGCAACCGTCTATTACCAGCGAGAAGATAATGCCTACGGACAGATGATGTATGTGAATGATGACAACACCACATACAGCACATACGAGAATATATATAACAACCGTCAGTTTGGAGTAAACCTGTCATATAATCTTCGTATGTTCAACTGGTGGAATATGTTCCTTACCGGGAATTATGTCTATAATGAATCTGAAATAAAGGCTGATGGATATCTTGCTCAAAACGGCAATTCCTTCGATTTCCGTATCAACAATACCATATCTTTCGATAAAGAGCGTCGTTTTCAACTGTTTTTGAACTACTCTCATAACTTCCCGTATCATGTGGGAATAACTTACGACAGCAGTTACGCAAATTTCAGCACCGGTTTAAAGGGCTCATTTCTGAACAACAATCTGATTGTGAATATATATGCCAATGACATATTCAAGCAGGATTTTGTAAAACGCAAGAAAGTGTCTGTAACCAACACCCAATACTACAATAATTACTATGATTCCAGATATCTGCGTATAAGTATCACGTATAAGTGGGGCAATAATAAGATTAGAACCAATAGTAAGTCGATTTCATTCAAAGAACGGAATCGAATATAGTTTCACAAATAAAATTTAAAAATTATGACAAAACAAAAACTGGTCAGCATCGCTGACATTGAGAAGCTGAACGCTTCCGAACTTAACAACGTCAAAGGTGGCGTTTGTTCTATCTCTCAGAATTCCTCTGCAGAAGAATCTGTAAGTTATGACTCTGACAACAATGACACCTTTACTGAGAATCCGGTAAAGAATCCAGGCAACGCTATCCAGCACTAAATCTAACGTAACTACTCAGCACCCCCACAGCATAAGATAGTCAACGGAACTCGTTAATAATTCATAAACTTTATTTTGGTAACTATTCAGCGGTCGCAATGCACTTTTAATCCACCATCGAAATATTCTGCAAAAGACTTATAAAAAGACAAGATAAAGTGTCTTTATTTCTTGTATATTTGAGATAATTTTCATGTCTTTATGTTTATGAAAGAGCAAGTTACGGACATATTAAAAGTGCTGCAAGACATGACGGCAGAGATGCGGTTGATGAGTGAAACCATCAATCTGCAATATGCTGAGATTGCAAAGCTGAACCGTAACATAGAGGCTCTGAATCGTCAAATACGCAAGAAGGACGAAACAATCGCCAAGTTGACAGAACGTCTGTCTAAATACGAGAATCCCAAGAAGAATTCCGGCAACAGCAGCACTCCACCGAGCAAGGAGAATATGAAAGACGAAATAGTCCGAAGGACGAAGACTCTCCGCAAGCCAAGCGGAAAGAAGCCTGGCGGTCAGGAAGGGCATGACGGACATAAATTAAACTGCTCTTACACGCCAGACGAGATAATGGATGATGCTCCTAGTTACTGTACTAATTGTGGCGAGTCTCTTACAGATGCAGAGCGAGTGCTTGACTATGTAACGCAAGTAATCTCAATTCCTGAATTAAAGCCGGTAATCAAGGAGATACGCCATTATGTGATGGTGTGCAAGAATTGTGGCGAACGTATCCGTACAGCACCAAGACGGAAGTCTAACGATGTGATTTACGATGCAAACGTAAAGTCGCTTGTCGTGTATCTCAGTGTCATTAGATTACGATTCTTGTTGGTGGTTGTTTTGAGCAGATTGCAATGGCTGGGCGTTGAAGGCACATTTGTCAACCATAAAAAATACAATAAGCTAACAGGCGGGCAAGAGACTACCAATCCGGTCAAAACGGAGTAGTCTATTTCCGGAAATTGGGTAACTACTCCGTCCGGACGGAGTAGTTATTCCGTCCGAACGGAGTGCCTACCCATTTTCAAAAAAGTCCCTACCCTTTTCTGAAAGAGTCTATACCTTTTTTCAAAAACTCTATAGACTATTGAAAGATAGGCTACAACCCCTTTTTTCAGGGTGTTTGGACCATGGCAGATTTGTCGGTCTATCCCGGCGAAGTTACCCATCGTTTCTGCCAGATCCGTCACCGCTTTTAGTAAATAATAATCCGAATAAAAATACAATAACTATCTCTCCGATGGCTATAGGCAGTACGTCGAGACAACCGATGAAAACGCCCTGTTTATCATCCGTTGGTGGAAGCAAGATGCCGAAAAAAGTACTGACAAGAGTTGGAAAGAATAAAAATATTCAGCAGCTTTACTATTTTCGTTCTAATGAGCGATTTGGGATTATATTAGTATCTCTCGGCAACCACCTTCCAGTCGATAATATCCCAAAGCCTGCCCAGATGGTCGGGACGGCGGTTCTGATAATCGAGATAATAGGCATGTTCCCATACATCAAATCCTAATAAAGATTTCAACCCTCGAGCAGCAGGATTACTGCCATTGGGTTCTTGGGTGATAAAGAGTGCGCCCTCTTTGTCGGAAGCCAGCCATACCCATCCCGAACCAAACAACCCGGTGCTTGCTTTATTGAACTCTGTTTGGAAATTCTCAAACGAGCCCCATGTACGGTTGATTGCTTCCGCCAGTTTGCCAGAAGGCTTACCACCACCGTTAGGCGAGAACTGAGTAAAATAGAGGTTGTGATTCAATACCTGACCAGCATTATTGAACAAGGCGCCCTCTGCTTTTGCCACAATCTCTTCAAGAGAAGCATTCTCATAAGGTGTGCCGGCCTTCAGCTTATTTAAATTATTGACATAGGCTTGCAAGTGCTTGCCATGATGAAACGCTATTGTCTGTTCACTTATTACCGGTTCCAGAGCGTTAGCTGCATAGGGTAATAGAATTAATTCTAAATTCATATTCTTTTCTCCTTCTTTTTATATTATTGGATTGTTTATAGTCAACAGCAATGAATCAGGTGTGATGAAAGTATCTTCGTTTATAGATTGCTGTCATGTGTTCTTCTATAGTAGAAACAGTCTGATTTATAGAAAGGTTCTACGAAAAGCGATAAAAGAATGGGCATAGAAGAGTGTGACTGAACTAAAAATGATGAGAAAAACACAATTTTAAAGAGCATAAATCTATGAATGTCATAAAAAGTTCTTATTTTTGCGTGCTCAATACAATTATTAATTAGTAAAACATATTTCGTAGATGGTAAAGAAAGTTGGGAATTTGATTCCAAACACCTTTTTTATTACAAAGGGTAGTGGAGAATCTGATTTGGAAAAACATGCAGGTTCTTATCACATGGCTCTTTATGATGCCGGTATATCAGACTTTAACATTATGACCTATTCGTCTGTTATTCCAGCAACAGCACATCTGGTAACTATGGATGAAATTGATCTTCCTCCATTTGGTTCTGAAATGAAAACCATCATGGCGGTGTCTCACGGATACCAGGATGAGTTTGTATCTGCTGGTGTGGTTTACGCTTGGATGTACAAAGACGAAAACTTCGACGAGAAGGTAGGAGGTCTGGTATGTGAAGTAAGCGGTCGTTATCGTATTGAAGAGCTTGAGTCTCGTTTGATTCGAGTAATCAATGACTTGCACCAGAAAACTTATGGAAAATATTACTTAGGTGAATTAAACTTTATCACTGAAGGTATTACTATTGAAAAGCGCTATGGAACAGCTTTGGCTGCTCTGTGCTTTGTTGATTTTCTGCAACCTGAAATTGAAGGGTAATTTTACATTTTTATATTGCACATTATTTGGAAAAGACTGTCTCAATGAGTATTTGAGATGGTCTTTTTGTTTTTAACCAAGTTGCTCCTACTCGCCTGCACTCTGTTTCAGCTCTCCTTAACTTTCGACAGACTTTTCTTTTTTTGCATGTAAACTTTATTTTTCGATAGATCTTGTTATATTTGTTATCTGATATGTTAGAAACATTCATTTAAAACAGATATATGAAATACATTGGTGCACATGTAAGTGCCTCCGGAGGTGTAGAGAATGCCCCGGAAAATGCACATGCAATCGGTGCGAAAGCATTTGCCCTGTTTACTCGTAATCAGCGGCAATGGCGTTCGGCTCCTTTGTCTGATAAGAGCATAGCTCTCTTTAAAGAACGTTGCGAGAAGTATGGTTACCAACCCAAACAAATCTTGCCTCACGATAGTTATCTGATAAATCTGGGACATCCCGAAACGGAGGGATTGGAAAAGTCAAGGGCTGCCTTTTTAGACGAGATGCGTCGTTGCGAACAATTAGGGCTCGACCGTCTGAACTTTCATCCGGGTAGTCACTTGAAGGCATTGACCACGGAAGAGTGTCTGGCACGCATTGCCGAATCGATCAACCAGACATTGGATCAGACTTCGGGTGTAACTGCCGTGATTGAGAATACCGCCGGACAGGGATCCAATTTGGGACACACCTTTGAACAGATTGCCTACATTATTGATCGCGTGGAAGATCGTTCGCGTGTGGGTGTTTGTCTGGACACGGCACATACGCTGGCCTCGGGCTATGACATCAAAAGTAAAGAGGCTTTTGACGAGACTTTCCGCCTGTTTGATGAGACAATCGGATTCTCTTATCTGAAAGGTATGCACCTTAATGACTCAAAGAAAGATCTGGGCACACGTGTGGACCGTCACGACAGCATCGGCAAGGGTGTGATGGGGCTGACTACATTTGAACTGATTATGAACGATCCGCGCTTTGATGAGATTCCTTTGATTTTGGAGACGCCGGACGAATCGATCTGGGCTGAAGAGATCCGTTATCTCTACAGCATGGTCAAATAACGGTTTCGGTGTAGCCATAAGCAAAAGGAGTTTTTAAACAGGATCGATAAATCTATAAAAATATATAGCTTATGTTTATGTTAATGTCTATCATCTTTGTCGGTGGTGTTTTGGCGATTGCGCTTGAAGACAAGATAAAGATTAACAAAGCGGCCATAGCTCTGTTTATGGCCATCTCGTTGTGGATGATTCTGATGTTTGATGCCTATGAGATATTTGTTGTGCATGACAGTCCGATCTTTAAAGACTTTTTGACCCATAATCCGGAGATAGCTTCGCTGCCCTTGCATGAGCAATTTGTTCAATTTATTACCAACCGATGGATTGTCTATCACTTGGGAAATGTATCTGAGACACTGTTTTTCGTGATGTGTTCCATGCTGATAGTCGATATTGTCGATAAGCATGGTGGATTCAGGGCTGTTACCGGATATATACGTACCTCGGAGAAACGCCGTCTGTTATGGTATATTAGTTTGGCGGCATTCTTCTTCTCGGCTTTGCTGGATAACTTGGCCGCGGCCATAGTGATGATGGCCGTATTGCGTAAACTGGTGCCCGACCGTACCGACCGGATGAAGTATGCCTGTATGGTGATTATTGCCGCCAATGCCGGTGGATCTTGGTCGCCTATCGGAGATGTCACTACCATTCTATTGTGGGTAGGCGGAAATGTATCGGCTCTGCATCAGATATCGCATCTGTTTATTCCGGCTCTAATCAACCTGCTGGTTCCTTTGGTGATTGCCCATTTCTGGCTCTTCAGAGAGGGCGCTACGCTGAGGGTGATGAGCGAAGAGGATCGGGAAGATGAATATCCTGAGATTCCGGCTCAGTCTCGCCGTGTCATATTTGTGATTGGTGTGTTATCGTTGGCACTGGTGCCTGTTTTCCAGATGCTGACCAACCTGCCTCCTTTCATGGGCGTATTGCTGGGGCTTGTGATATTATGGGTTTATACCGATTTGATGTATTGCCGTCTGCAAATGAGCGAATCTCAGAAGTTACGTATTTCCCAGCTATTGCCGAATATAGATTTGGCTACGATCTTTTTCTTCTTAGGCATCTTGATGTCTGTCGGAGCGTTGGAGACATCCGGACAATTGGGAATAATGTCAAATTTCCTGGATAAGCATGTCCATGAGCCCTATCTCATCAGCTTTATCATCGGTGCATTGTCTTCTTGCGTTGATAATGTGGCCTTGGTTGCGGCAACCATGGGAATGTATCCGATACAGGAACAGACCGCCAATCTGTCGGCCTACGCTCAATTCTTCGTTGCAGATGGTGGATTCTGGACATTCCTGGCCTATTGTGCCGTAACAGGAGGTAGCGTCCTTATCATCGGATCGGCAACCGGAGTAACGGTGATGGGATTGGAAAAGATTGATTTTATGTATTATACAAAGCGGTTTTCTCTGTTGGCCCTGGCCGGCTATTGCTGTGGAGCCGCAACCTATATGCTGTTATTTGTTTAAACTTATATGATTATGAAAAAGAGATGGTTACTTACAGCCCTTTGTGCGGCTGTTCTTTCCGGTTTCGAAGCGATGGCTTGTACCGGTTTGTTGGTAGGTAAGAAGGCTTCTATTGACGGCTCTGTGATGATCAGTTATGCTGCTGACTCTCATGCTTTGTATGGCGAGCTCTATCGCTGGCCGGCAGCCGATTGGCCTCAGGGCGCAATGTTGGATATTAAAGAGTGGGATTCCGGCAAACCGTTGGGACAGATTCCGCAGGTGGCTCATACCTATTCGGTTGTGGGCAATATGAACGAACATCAGCTGGCTATTACAGAAAGTACTTGGGGCGGACGTTCTGAGTTGCACGACAAGAATGGCATCATGGACTATGGTAGCTTGATTTATGTGACTTTGCAGCGTGCCAAGACGGCTCGTGAAGCCATTAAGGTGATGACTGATCTGGTGGCCGAATATGGTTACTACAGCACAGGCGAGTCTTTCTCTATTGCAGATAAAAACGAAGTATGGATCATGGAGATGATCGGTAAGGGCACAGGAAACAAGGGCGCAATATGGGTGGCAATCCGTATTCCGGATGATTGTATCTCGGCACATGCCAATCAGGCTCGTATCCAGCAGATTCCTTTCGATGATAAGGAAAACTGTATGTATTCTCCGGATGTAGTCTCTTTTGCGCGTGAAAAGGGTTACTTCAAGGGAAAAGACAAGGACTTCAGCTTCCAGAAGGCCTATTGTCCGTACGACTTCGGTGGTTTGCGTGGTTGCGAAGCCCGTGTATGGTCGTTCTTCCGTAAGTATGACAAGAGCATGGATAAATATACCGACCTAATCAAGGGCGATCCCAGCAAGGAACCGATGCCTTTGTATATCAAGCCCGATCGCAAACTTTCTGTTCAGGATGTACAGAACTGTATGCGTGACCATTACGAAGGAACAGACTTGGATATGACGAAAGATGCCGGTGCCGGTCCGTACAAGGTGCCTTATCGTTGGCGTCCGATGACATTCAAAGTGGATGGTAAGAAATATACAAACGAACGTGCTATTGCGACTCAGCAGACGGGTTTCGTAATCGTTCCTCAGCTGCGCAATTGGCTGCCTGATACGGTTGGCGGTATTCTTTGGTTTGCCGTTGACGATGCAGACATGACAGTCTTCAATCCTATCTATTGCTCTACACTGGATTCACCCGAATGCTACCGTGTGGGCAATGGTGACATGATGACCTTCTCTTGGACTTCTGCCTTCTGGATTCATAACTGGGTGGCAAACATGGCTTATCACAAATATAGCTACATGATTCAGGACATTCGCAAGGTACAGCAGGAGCTTGAAAACGGCTACCAGGACAAGTTGCCGGCTATTGATGCTGCTGCCATGAAACTATATGAAAAAGATCCGGCTGAAGCCGCTAAGTTCCTGACTTGGTTCAGCACAACTACGGCAGATGACGCAACTGCCCGTTGGAAGAAGTTGGGTGAATATCTGATTGTGAAGTATATCGATGGTAATGTGAAACGCGAAGAAAACGGTCAGTTCAAGAGAAACCCGTATGGTTTGTCTTCTTACCCGACATCTCCGGGCTACGACGAAGAATATTATCGCAGCATTGTTCGTTCTGCCGGTGAACGTTTGCAGGTGAAATAATGTTGTACTCAATATAGAAGTTGAATTTAAACGTTTAGATGTATGAAAAGAGTATGGATGGTTTTGCTGCTGGTGATTGCAAGTGGTTTAGGCGTTGCTTCGGCTCAGACCGGACAAGGTTCACAAGCTGTCGGTTTCAAGTTGGGTTATGGATTTGATTCCAAGAACACAACGTTGGGTATCGACTACCGCTATTGTATCACAGATGAGGTTCGCCTGAATCCGGGCCTGACCTATTTAACGAAGCACAAAGGTTTGAGTGCATGGATGTTGGATATGGATGTTCACTATGTAGTGAAGATTGATGAGATGTTTGGTTTCTACCCTTTAGGAGGCTTGAGCTTGTCATTTTGGGATTGCGGTCCGGCTGATGCAACTCGTTTCGGAGCGAATGTTGGTTTAGGCGGAGAAGTGTATGCTACCAATAATCTTTCCGTCGGACTTGAGTTCAAGTATAATATCATCAAGGATTTAGACCAGGCTTTTCTGGGTGTCCGTGTTGGATATAGCTTCTAACAAGATATAGATAAAAGGTGTGTCAAAATGGTAAATAGCTTTGAGCTGTTTTATCTCTTCTGACACACCGCTTTTTGATAATGGTTGTGATTTATAATAATAAGTAAGTGATCTAAATTATTTATATAAGTAAGTGATCTAAATTATTTATATATATCAGTACTAATATGGTTCATT
>CAKVBA010000071.1 GCA_934725305.1 uncultured Parabacteroides sp.
GCTTTGTTTCATTTTATACTTTCTCTACGGATAGATATGAAAAAGAGGGTATATCAGAATTTTGATACACCCTCCTATGGAGACCATTGGGCTTTCAGCCCGCTTTTGACATACCGCCCTATGTGTTTTTAGGTATTCTGCCTGTTTTGAAGCATTAACATTAAAGAAGGTTACTGATTGTTTTGATGACACCGGGCATTTTCAATGAATGTATGGTTAGAACATTGGATGGTTCTTGTTGATTGTTTGATGTAACGACGGGCTGAAAGCCCAATGGTTTTCGTAGCCCAGGGCAGCGCCCTGGGTATTTGATAAATAAGAGGTTACGCCCTACAGGGGCAAAAGTTCGGAAGCGCTGTCATTGGTTGTATATGATACATTATTATATTGGGATAATACTTTTACCCTCTTCAGTTCGCCGCTTTCATCTGCAAACTTAGTACTAAAAATTGCAACACCCGAAGCGAATAGTTATTGTAATTTAAGCAGGTTCGTTTTGCTAAAGGGATGAGATCGGTTTGTCGGAAACGGTGGATGATTCCGACGGAATCGATAGGCGAATCCGCCTCTCTCTAAACACCCTTTTAAATGAGGGTTTTAGCTATTTTTCAAGGGTCTATAGACTTTTCGGAAAAAGGGTATAGACTATTCGGAAAAAGTCTATAGACTTTTTTGAAAATGGGTAGGCACTCCGTTCAGATTGGGTAGGCTCTCCGTTGGAAATGGATAACTACCCAATTTCCGCAAAGTGCCTACTCCGTTTTGATGGGATCAACAAGCGCCTGTCGGCCTGTTGACTTATTGTATTTTTCATAAACACATATACATCTAAATAGATCTTCACTCCCAATGAGTCTAAACCTCCTTTTTTTAACACCGTTTGAATACTGTTTAAATGCCGTTCAAACGCCATTAAAAAGCAGCCGACCTTTCTCCCTAAAGAGTACGTCCTTTTTTCGAAAACACGCCGACTCCTTTTCATGCGATATTGCCCAACAAAAAAGCTCCCAAAAGAGAATAATTATCTTAAATATATGTACCTTTGTTCACTCTTATATAGAAACATATACAAAACGAAAAAGTGATGTGTGAAACAAAAGACAAGCAATATGAACTGGACAAACGTTACCTACGTATGGCAGCTGTTTGGGCCGAAAATTCCTATTGCAAACGGCGTCAGGTGGGAGCGCTTATCGTTAAAGACCAGATGATCATATCTGATGGATACAATGGTACACCATCCGGTTTTGAGAATATTTGTGAAGACGAGAACAACGTAACGAAGCCCTACGTACTTCACGCTGAAGCCAATGCCATTACTAAAGTGGCCGCCTCTTCCAACAGCAGCAAAGGAGCAACCATCTATGTCACCTCTGCTCCCTGCATTGAATGTTCCAAGTTGATCATTCAGTCGGGCATCCGGCGAGTGGTCTATTCCGAGAAATACCGCTTCGAAGATGGCTGCGACCTGTTGAAACGAGCTGGCATTACAGTAGATTTTATAGAACTAAATAATCAGTAATATATAATATGGATAAAAACAGAAAACTGGCGGTCTGGCTCCCTGTTATCATAGCATCCAGCATTGCGCTAGGAATTTTTATCGGGAACCATTATCGCACACTGAGTCAAGGGAAATACCGCATGTTCTCAAGTGGCAATAAAATTGATGCCATCCTGGACATGATCGACGAACAATATGTTGATACGGTCAATATATCCGACTTGATAGAAGAAGCCATTCCTAAAATATTCAGTGAACTGGATCCTCATTCCGTCTATATATCAGCCAAAGATGCAGCCCGTATCAATGAAGAACTCGAGGGTTCGTTTAGCGGCATCGGCGTCTCATTCAATATGCAGACCGATACCATCCTGGTGATCAATGTTATCAGTGGCGGACCGGCAGAAAAGGCGGGTCTGATTCCTTTTGACCGTATTGTCACCATCAACGACTCTGTGTTTGCCGGCGTAAAGGCCGACCAAAACGAGATTATGAAAACGCTGCGCGGTGCCAAAGACAGTATCGTAAAACTGGGAGTCAAACGTGGCAACTCTCAAGAGCTGATCTATTTTGATGTGACCCGTGGCGATGTTCCTGTTCACTCAGTAGATGTGGCATTCGAGGTGGACAAAGGTATCGGCTATATCAAAGTGAGCAAGTTTGCCCGCAACACCTATAACGAATTTATCACCGCCATTGCCCATCTAAAGCAAGCCGGTTGCAAATCTTTCATTATCGACCTGCGCAATAATACCGGCGGATATATGGAAGCTGCTATCCACATGGTCAATGAGTTCATGCCGAAAGGCAACCTGATTGTCTATACCGAAGGCAAATCGTTCCCCCGTTCGGATGTCTATGCCAACGGAACCGGCACTTGCCAGGAAGATCCGATCATTATCTTGACCGACGAAATATCGGCCTCTGCCAGTGAAATCTTTGCAGGCGCAATCCAGGACAACGACCGTGGTCTCATCATTGGCCGACGCACTTATGGCAAAGGACAGGTTCAGCAGCAGATTCCGCTGAATGACGGCTCAGCCATGAGACTGACCATTGCCCGCTATTACACACCTTCAGGACGTTGTATCCAGAAGAACTATGAGATGGGTAACAACGAAGCCTACGATCAGGATCTCTACAACCGCTATCTGCATGGCGAATTCGACTCGGCAGACAGCATAAAGATGGACGATTCTTTAAAATATCAAACCTTGATGGGACGTACGGTTTATGGCGGTGGCGGCATCATGCCCGATATCTTCATTCCGCGTGACACAAGTGGCGTAACTTCCTACTATTCACATGTCATCAACAGTGGAGTGCTCTATCTGTATGCCCTTGAATATTCCGACAAGAACAGAGACACACTCTCTGCCTTTAAGACATGGGAAGAGCTGTACGACTATCTGAAGAAGCAGCCGTTGCTCTATGACTTCACCAACTTTGCAGCTACACAAGGCATACGCAAACGTCCGCGCCTGATCTATATTTCAGGTCAGCTAATCGAGAACCAGCTACAGGCCTACATTGTAAGAAACTTCTTTGACGAAGCCGGCTTCTATCCCATCTTCCTGGAAGATGACATCACACTGAAAAAGGCAGTCAAAGTATTACAAGAGGGAAAATCTATATTGGATATTGAAAAAAAACAGACTAACAATGGAGATTTACGAACGCAAGCAAGCCCTACGAAAAGATATGGCCTTGCAAAAGAAAAAATATTCGAAGAGTACATTGTGTAAACTCTCTGATGCCATCATGAGTCACTTGGAGCAGTGCAAACTGTTCCAAAAAGCCTCTTGCATAGCACTCTATCATGCGCTTCCGGGCGAAGTACAGACAGCTGCTTTCATTGATAAATGGTATCAAAAGAAGAGACTTCTGCTTCCGCTGGTCGATGGCGACGATTTGCGAATGTTTCAATATGACGGTCCGGAGTCGGTGCAAACAGGAGCGTTCGGCATCTTGGAGCCCAAAGCAGATGGCACAGAGGTCAAACCTGAAGCCATCGATCTGATGATTGTTCCGGGTGTTGCCTTTGACCGCAACCACAACCGCATGGGACGTGGACGTGGTTTCTACGATCGCTTGTTGTCGTCGGTAACCTCGCCAAAGATTGGTCTCTGTTACGAATTCCAGATGGTTCCAGAGATTCCAACCGAACCTTTCGATATCAAGATGGATTATATCGTGACGGAAAAAGGATTGGTCTAAAAGAATAAATCAAAACAAAGAGGCTGTTTAAGTTACGCTCTACCTTTTAAAGCGCTTTTAAAACAGCCTCTTTGGCTTTTCTATCTTAATAGCCGAAATAACTATTGTAATACTTCCAGGCATTTGCATGCTTTCGGTTGTGCCGTTTAGCTCGTGCACTCTTCCAGAAAACAAACTGCAAAACATCGTCCATCGAAAAGCAACAACCAGTTGCCGGACCTATCTCCGCCGAGGGAGCAACGCGAAAAGCCTCATAATTCACCTTCAACTCTGACTCCTTCCGCGCTATCTGCTGCAACATAAACACGCTGGGCGGCAATGACTGGGGATTGATCCTCTGAAAGGTATCCTCCAACTGTATATACTCAGAGAAATCTTTCGTGATGGAGAGAGGTGAATGTACACCGACCGGCGCTTGTCGATGAGGTGTAAAATTCAAGAAAGTTCCCTCCTGAATCGCTTTCATCACCTCCGGATGGATACGCAGGGTGTCTTGCCCATAGCAGGGCAACAGACCGGCCATGCAGGTAAATACAACGACCCAAACAACTCGACAATTCATCATGGTAAAACACTTTAAAACAGACCAACAACTTTTCTATAGAGACATCTCCTAAAGGTATCTCCCTATTCAGCTGCAACTCTATGCCTCATCAAAGGTAGGCAGTGTGACATGGAAATGAGGATTCGGCGTATGCTGCGTACGAATCACCTCAAGCATCTGTCTAACGATGTCGGGATGCTGATCAGCCACATCCACATCTTCATGCAAATCAGTAGCTAAGTTATACAAATAAGGTTCACCCTTCTTTACCACCATCTTCCAGTCGCCCATACGCACAGCAATCTGATCAGTCTCGTTAAATTCCCAATAAAGGAACGGATGCTCCTGTTGTCCCTCTTGTCCCAACAACGTTGGCACGATAGAAATACCATCGAAATAATCCACCTCCTTCTTAGGATTTGCATAACGGGTTGAAAAATCCTTCACTCCGGCCAGCTCACAGAAGGTTGGCATCATATCATAGAAAGCACAGATATGATCGTTGGTTACTCCGGCCTTCACCTTTCCCGGCCAACGCACAATGAATGGCACACGAATTCCTCCTTCGTAACACTGACGCTTCAATCCTTGTAACTTTCCATCACGGCCAAAAAAGACCGGATCGGCACCGCCCTCTTCATGAGGTCCGTTATCACTGGTAAACACCACTATCGTATTCTCGTCCAACCCCTTCTCTTTCAGCTTGGCCAACACTTCGCCCACATAGTGATCCAAGCGGGTAATCATTCCGGCAAACTGAGCATGCGTATGAGTGATGGCATTATAACGAGAACCTTCGTTACCGGCAAAACTCTTGTCGTCGGCAAACTGCTCCTTATAAGCCTGCAAGATCGAATCCTCCGGCTGCACCAATTCTGCATGCGGCAATGTATAAGTGAACAGACCCAAGAAGGGCTGCTTTCCATCCTGCTTATCAATCCATTCCAACGCCTTTTCATGAATCATGTCAGCCGAATACTGCGGACGCTTGCTATAGTCCGGCCCATACATCGGATACTTGATATTCTCTCCCATCACCACACGCACCACCGCTGTATCGCCCAACGATTTACTGTATCTGTTCAGGAAATTCGGATAATAGAGATGAGCCTGGAATTGACAAATATATCCATAATACTCATCGATGCCACGTTTATCAGGAGTAGAACAAGAACCCTCGTAACCTCCGGCCCATTTGCCAAACATGCCGGTTGTATAACCCTGCTCCTTCAATATCTCAGGCAAAATCACATGATCCGGATCATAAGGATGCTGTCCCACAACGGTATAGTCTTTATTCACACCATAGTCGACCATCGGTGCTTGTGTCCAATACTCCTTGTTGCCACGCACTTCACAATGACCTGAGTGCTGACCTGTCATAAAAGAGGCTCGCGACGGAGCACTGACCGGACTACCGGCATAAGCCTGCGTGAAGCGCATACCTTCACGAGCCATATTGTCGATATGAGGAGTCTGGATATAAGGCTGTCCATAACAACCCAGATCGCCATAACCCATATCATCACACATGATAAAGATGATATTCGGCTTTTCAGACTGCTGTTCGGAGACGGTGCCTCCACAAGAGACCAGCAGCGCACTACTGCCAATCCACATGAGCTTTTCCACATTCATCATAGTTCGTAGATCTTTAATATTATTATCGGATGACCAGTTTATCAAGAATAGAAGAACCGGCATATTCGTTTAAGTTTTTCAATAATCTGTCGCTACACAACACCAACTCACTCCGCAGCACCGACGAGGTGAGGGAAACATACATCACTCTATCGCGAACATATATATTACGGGTATATTGCATCACCATCGGCCCCAACAGCTCTTTCCATCCTCGCTGCACCCGTATCTCAAGTATCTTCTCATACAGATCGGTGTTGTCTTCAAAGAAATCACGCAACACTTCGCCCAGCTTCTGAGTATTTCTCCGCTTCATAACCTACTCCTCCATGGGCTGTATTTCGCCCTGCTCCACACAGAACAGCGCATAGTTAGACTCCATAGCAGCCAAGATCTCATCGAGATATTTACGATTGGTATCGGTAATGAAGATCTGCCCAAAAGCATCACCGCTCACCAGCTTAATAATCTGTTCCACCCGCACAGCATCCAACTTGTCAAAGATATCATCCAGCAGCAAGATAGGCGTGGTTTGTCCCCGCTGGTTAAGAAAGGCAAACTGAGCCAGCTTCAAGGCAATCAGATAGGTCTTGTTTTGTCCCTGCGAACCCACGCGACGAATCAGATAACCATTCAACGTCATCTCCAGATCATCTTTGTGCACACCCGACGATGTATATCCCAAGATGCGGTCGCGCTCACGGTTGGCCGCCAACTTAGCCGCCAGATCATTCTCTTCCAGCTGAGAAATATAGCGAAGCTCCACCTTTTCCGCATCTCCGCAAATAACCTGATAATAACGGTCAAATATCGGCATCAGATCATCGACCAACGCCTTACGCTTTTCATAGACCAGACGGCCATACATCTCTAACTGCACCTCCAAGATCTCAAAAAGCGCCTCGTCACGACTCTGCTCCTTCAGCATCACATTCCGCTGAGCCAATAGCTTGTTATAATGAATCAACGCCTGCAGATAAGACTTGTCTTGCTGCGAAATGATCAGATCGAGAAAACGACGACGCTCATCACTGCCACCCTGTATCAATTCGGCATCAGCAGGCGAGATCATCACCAAAGGCAACAGACCGATATGCTCAGAGAGTCTTTCATATTCCTTCTTGTTACGCTTGAACTGCTTACGCTGCTTGCGACGGATCGCACAAAAGATCTCCTCATCCCGGCCCTCATAATCATAATTACCTTGAACAACACACAAATCTTGCTCATTATGAATAATCTGACCATCCAGCGTATTCAGGTGACTCTTGCAAAAAGACAAATAATAGATTGCATCCAACAAGTTGGTTTTGCCCATTCCATTATTACCGAAAAAGCAATTCATCTTCGGAGAAAAAAGCACCTCAGCTTGCAAAACGTTTTTATAATTCAGAACAGAAAGCCTCTTTAGTATCATTTATGCAGTATTAATCGCACAAAAATAAAAAATATAGTTCGAAGTATAGATTATCTCAGCAAAAAAAACTACTTTTGCATTTTGAATTGCATAAGGCAAAGTATTAACGAAAAAAATTAATAAAATAACGATAACACATTATGGCTACTAAAGAGAAGGACACCAACGCAGAAGTAGAAATGGAAGAATTCGTATCCAAATCAGAACTCTTCATTGAAAACAATTCTAAGAAAATTATTTACAGTATTATTGCTATTACCCTTGTTGTTGGCGCTGTTCTTGGATTTAAACACGGTTACTTGATTCCGCAAGAGAAAAAAGCAGCAGCTGCTATGTTCAAAGGAGAACAGTACTTTGCAAGAGATTCTTTTGCATTGGCATTGAACGGCAATGGTGCTGATTACATCGGATTCAAAGCGATCATCGATCAATATGGAAGCACAGACGCGGGCAACTTAGCCAAGGCTTACGCCGGTATCTGCTATTTCAACTTGGGCGAAACAGAAAAAGCGATCAGCTACCTGAAAGACTTCAGCTGCAGCGACGACATGGTTTCTCCGTCAATGACCTGCCTGATCGGCGACTGCTATGTAAATATGGGTAATGTAAAAGAGGGCGTCAGCTACTTCGAAAAAGCTGCAAGCGCTGCCGACAATGAAGTATTAAGCCCAATCTACCTGAAGAAAGCCGGTCTTGCTTATGAAAGCCTGAAACAATATAAAGATGCTGTCAAGGCTTACACAACTATCAAAGAAAAATATTTCCAATCAGTAGAAGCTGCTGATATCGACAAATATATCACTCGCGCTACTGTTTTGGCTAAATAAAACGTATCAACAGAAGTATAACCATACAAAGGATGCCTTGTGAACACGCGAGACATCCTTTTTTTATAATTATATTACTATGGCAACAGCTTATCAGAACTTATCAGACTACGACTTCAATAGTGTTCCGGATGCCTCAGAAATGGCTTTCGGCATCGTCGTTTCTGAATGGAACAAAAACATCACTGAAAAACTATTGGAAGGTGCATGTAACACGTTGGAAAGACATGGTGTAAAACCAGAAAACATCTATGTAAAACGTGTTCCCGGCAGTTTCGAACTTACTTTTGGTGCCAAAAAGCTGGCCGAAAGCAAAGAAGTGGATGCTGTTATTGCACTTGGATGCGTGGTCAGAGGCGACACTCCGCATTTCGACTATGTATGTTCAGGTGTAACCCAAGGCATCACCGAACTGAATTTGATGTACGACATTCCTTTCATTTTCGGCCTGTTAACGACTGACAACATGCAACAATCCGAAGATCGTGCAGGAGGTAAATACGGCAACAAAGGTGACGAAGCTGCAATTACTGCTATAAAAATGGCCGACTTTTCTTGCAAGTTACAAAATTAATACATACCTTTGCAACGCAATTGAGAGATAGAGGGGTAGTTTCCAGAGTGGCCAAATGGGGCTGACTGTAACTCAGCTGGCTTTCGCCTTCGGTGGTTCGAATCCATCACTACCCACTCCTTCTTAAGAGAGCCCAATTTTGCGGAAGTAGCTCAGTTGATAGAGCATTAGCCTTCCAAGCTGAGGGTCGCGGGTTTGAGCCCCGTCTTCCGCTCTATTAAAATCCTGAAGACCGTTTTGGTTTTCAGGATTTTTTGTTATCGCTCTTCAAGTAAATTGAGGCTGAGCCCAGGAATTTCCGGAAAATCACTACACTTTTCCTGACGAATACAACGCTCATAGAGCGGTGTTTTTTATGTTTATCGCCTCAATTCCATGCTCACTGTAATATTCGGCAATATGTTCAACACGTTCTATGCTGATGGCATATATTATAACACCTTTCTTCTTGAACTCAAACACCATCATCGTTTATGTGCTCTCTGGTAGGAAGGTCATCACATGCTGAAAATACATATCTACCATTCTATCAACACCGAAATGTACATCTTCCACACCTTCCAATTGCTTTCAACTATTCATGTAGAAACTGTCAAAAAACAACTATTTTTGATACACATTTGTAAGGCGCGTCAGAATGAGCAGAATGTAAGACATTGAGAATAAATCCAATCGAAGTATATGCCTTCAACAGGCAAAAGGCCCAATGGCAGCTCCTTGGGTGCAATTATGTCGCACCTCCTTACTTGCCTCTATAATTGTTCCAACGTTTCACTACCATCCTCACCATACTTACCATCCTTAGCTTCAAATATCACGCTCGGCTCAATCACTTCCACTGTGTGCCATACGCCTTGTGGAACAACACAACCATAATTACCTGTTGTTGGATCAAGAAGGATACGCTCTATCTCCTTTCCCTTTTCATCATAAAAAATCTCCACAAGCTTACCCCACAAGAGAAAAACGTTCTCCGTACTCTTGGGGTGTCTATGAATAGGAACAACTGTACCTGGCAACAGAGCATTCAGCATTCGCTGTGAATGATCATTAGTAGATGTGCGCAGGTCATAGCTCTGACGCAAACGAGGATTAACCTCGGCTTGCTCAAACAACTCAGATATCAGCTTTTTGTCTATATGTTCCATAATGATTAGTTTTTGAGAGAAGCAAGATACTCCTCGTGTAAATGATAATATTTCCTTTTAAAAACAATATATGCTACAGCGAGCACCACAATAGAGATAATCATATAGCACCAATGCGCCACAACCGTATTAGGACATAGATATACAAATCCCAACGATACAGCCAACTGCATTACCATATACAATAACGTTACTTTTACATGTCCAATCTTCAACTCATTTGCCATAATCTGGTAAACATGCTTTCTATGTGCCTCACCTAAATCCTCATGCAACATAATACGATGTATGATTGTCAAACAACCATCCACACCATATACTAATAAGAATATCAGCCATGTTATATCTTCAGTCTTGATAATAACATTACCTAACAGGAACAACATAATGAATGC
>CAKVBA010000072.1 GCA_934725305.1 uncultured Parabacteroides sp.
GTGAATGTAGCTCAGTTGGTTAGAGCATTGGATTGTGGTTCCAAGGGTCGTGGGTTCGAGTCCCATCTTTCACCCATAAGAATGATGAAGGAGGATAGCAGTGATGTTGTCCTCTTTTTTTATACCTGCCATATTTCTTTGTAACTGCTTAAGGTGCAGCTTGCATTATTTATATAAATTAGTGCGGTTTTTCCACAGATAATGACTAACTTTGCGGCGATTTTTCAGGAGATAGAATAAATATTATATCATAAATTATGAGTAAGAAATTTGCCGAATATTCTAAGTTTGATTTATCGAACGTAAATAAAGAGGTGTTGAAGAAATGGAAAGATGGAGATATCTTCCATAAGAGTTTGGAAACACGTGAAGGACATCCTTCGTTCGTCTTTTATGAAGGTCCTCCTTCAGCTAACGGTATGCCTGGTATTCACCACGTAATTGCTCGTTCGATTAAGGATATTTTCTGCCGCTACAAAACCATGAAAGGTTTTCAGGTAAAGCGTAAAGCGGGTTGGGACACACACGGCTTGCCTGTTGAATTGGGAGTTGAAAAGTCTTTAGGTATTACAAAAGAAGATATTGGCAAAAAGATTTCTGTTGCAGAGTACAATGCTGCATGTCGTCGTGATGTGATGAAGTTTACCAAGGAATGGGAAGACCTGACTCAGAAGATGGGTTATTGGGTGGACATGGATGATCCTTATATCACATACGACAACCGTTACATCGAAACATTGTGGTATTTATTGAAGGATTTGTATAAGAAAGGTTTCTTGTATAAAGGTTATACAATTCAGCCCTATTCTCCTGCTGCCGGTACTGGTTTGAGTACACACGAGTTGAACCAGCCGGGTTGCTATCGTGATGTGAAGGATACAACTTGTACGGCTCAGTTCCGCATCTTGGATCCGAAGCCCGAGATGACTCAGTTTGGTGAACCATTCTTCTTGGCATGGACAACAACTCCGTGGACATTGCCTTCAAATACAGCTTTGTGTGTGGGCCCGAATATCTCTTATTTGGCTGTTCAGACCTACAATCCTTACACCGGCATGCCTATCACTGTGGTTGTTGGTAAGGATCGTTTGGATGCGTACTTCAATCCGAAGGCTGCCGAACTTCCTATGGAAGACTACAAACCGGGTGATAAGTTGGTTCCGTATCGTGTCGTTGCAGAGTGGAAAGGCTCTGAGTTGGCAGGTTTGCACTACGAGCAGTTGATTCCATGGGTTAATCCGGGTGAAGGCGCTTTCCGTGTGATTACAGGAGACTTCGTAACAACAGAAGATGGTACAGGTATCGTACATATTGCTCCGACATTTGGTGCGGATGACGACCGTGTGGCAAAGGCTGCCGGTGTTCCTCCGTTGATGATGATTGATAAAGATGGCAATCAGCGTCCGATGGTTGATATGACAGGTAAGTTCTATCTGTTGGAAGACTTGGATCCCGAATTCGTTCAGACAAAGATGAACGCTGCTGATTATGATCCTTGGCAGGGCAAGTTTGTAAAGAATGCCTACGATGCAACTAAGACAGACAAAGATGAAACGTTAGATATTGAAATTTGTATGATGTTGAAGATACAGAACCGTGTGTTCCGTATCGAAAAGCATGTACATAACTATCCTCACTGCTGGCGTACCGACAAACCGGTGTTGTATTATCCGTTGGATAGTTGGTTTATCCGTACAACTGCCTGTCGTGAGCGCATGATTGAATTGAATAATACAATCAACTGGAAACCGCAGAGCACAGGTACAGGCCGTTTCGGTAAATGGTTGGAAAACCTTCAGGACTGGAACTTGAGTCGTAGCCGTTATTGGGGAACTCCGCTGCCTATCTGGCGTACTGAAGATGGAGCAGAAGAGATCTGTATCGGTTCAGTAGAAGAGTTGTTCGCTGAAATCGAAAAGTCTGTGAAGGCTGGTCTGATGGAAAACAATCCATACAGAGAGATGGGATTTGAGCCGGGCGTCTATACAAAAGACAACTATGCTAAGATTGATTTGCATCGTCCGTATGTGGATGATATCATCTTGGTGTCTGCAAGCGGCAAACCGATGAAGCGTGAGACCGACTTGATTGATGTATGGTTCGATTCTGGAGCTATGCCTTATGCTCAGATTCACTATCCGTTCGAGAACAAAGAGGCATTCGACAACCGTTCAATCTATCCGGCAGACTTCATTGCTGAAGGTGTTGACCAGACTCGTGGCTGGTTCTTTACATTGCATGCTTTGGGATCGATGATCTTTGATAGCGTAGCTTACAAGGCTGTCGTTTCTAACGGTTTGGTATTGGATAAGAATGGCAACAAGATGTCTAAGCGTTTGGGTAATGCTGTCGATCCATTTGCTACTATTGAAAAGTATGGTTCCGATCCATTGCGTTGGTATATGATTACGAATGCTTCTCCTTGGGACAACATCAAGTTCGACGTAGATGGTATTGAAGAGGTTCGTCGTAAATTCTTCGGTACATTATATAATACCTATTCATTCTTCGCATTGTATGCCAATGTTGATAACTTCAGCTATGCCGAGGCCGATGTAGAGTGGAGCCAGCGTCCTGAAATTGACCGTTGGATTCTTTCTTTGCTGAACTCTTTGGTGAAGGATGTAGATAGTTTCTTGGAGGCATACGAACCGACTCGTGCCGGACGTGCTATCTCTGATTTTGTTAACGATAACTTGAGTAACTGGTATGTTCGTTTGAACCGTCGTCGTTTCTGGGGTGGCGGCCTGACTACAGACAAGTTGTCTGCATATCAGACATTATACACTTGCTTGGAAACGGTTGCCAAGCTGATGGCTCCGATTGCTCCGTTCTATGCCGATCAGTTGTATCTGGACTTGATTGCCGTTACCGGACGCGACAATGTTGATTCTGTTCACTTGGCCAACTTCCCGGTTTGCGACGAATCATTGATCGATAAGAATTTGGAAGAGCGTATGCAGATTGCTCAGGACATCTCTTCAATGGTGTTGGCTTTGCGTCGTAAAGTGAACGTAAAGGTGCGTCAGCCGCTTCATACATTGATGGTTCCTGTAATTGATTTCCATCAGCAGGAAAGCATCGAGGCTGTTAAGGACTTAATCTTGAACGAAGTGAACGTGAAAGAGCTGAAGTTCGTTGACAATGCCGCAGGCATCTTGGTGAAGAAGATCAAACCGGACTTCAAGAAACTGGGCCCGCGTTATGGCAAGATCATGAAGAAGTTGGCTGTAGCTATTCAGTCAATGAGCCAGGAAGAGATCAACGCATTTGAAAAGGCAGGAACTTATACATTGACAGTTGATGGCCAAGAAGCTGTGATTGAACGTGCCGATGTTGAAATCATCTCTGAAGATATTCCGGGCTGGTTGGTAGCCAATGAAGGTCGCTTGACGGTTGCATTGGATATCACAATCACTGAAGACTTGCGCAAAGAAGGTTTGGCTCGTGAATTGGTGAACCGTATCCAGAACTTGCGTAAGAGCAGCGGATTTGATATTACCGACAAGGTAAATATAACCGTGTTGTCTTGTGAGCAGATGGATGCAGCTATCCAGGATTACAAGTCATACATTGCAAATCAGGTGTTGGCTGCTTCTCTTGAGATTGCAGAACATGCCATCAGTGATGCCGTAGAGTTGGATTTCGAAGAATTCAAGCTCTCTGTCAAAGTGGAAAAGGCTCTGTAATGTGAATGAAACTATTTAGCGAAGAACTGTGCATGCAAAGAGGATGAATCAATTATTATGTTATCTTTGTATGCGCATTCTTCGATCATGAAAATATTGTTGAACCTAAAATTAAAAGAACCATGGCAGAAAAAACAAGATATTCAGATGCAGAACTCGAGGAGTTTCGCGGAATTATATTAGAGAAACTGGAAGTTGCCAAAAGGGATTATGAGCTGCTGAGGTCGGGAGTGACCAACTCTGACGGAAATGATATAGCAGATACGTCGCCTACATTTAAGGTCCTTGAAGAGGGAGCTGCTACATTATCCAAAGAAGAAGCAGGCCGTTTAGCTCAGCGCCAGATGAAGTTTATCCAGAATTTACAGGCAGCGTTAGTTCGTATCGAGAACAAAACGTATGGTATTTGCCGTGAAACGGGTAAATTGATTCCGAAAGAGAGACTGCGTGCGGTGCCTCATGCAACTTTGAGTATTGAAGCAAAACAAGGACAAGGAGGAAGAAAATAGATGAAATATTCTAAAGGTTGGGGAGCAGTGTTTCTTATAATACTGCTCCTTCTTCTTGACCAAACGTTGAAGATATGGATCAAGACTCACATGCAGCTGCATGAGAGCTTCGAGATTGCACCCTGGTTTCACATTTACTTCACGGAAAACCCGGGTATGGCGTTTGGTATTGAGGTGATTGGAAAGCTGTTCTTATCGGTTTTCCGTATTGTAGCGGTAGGATTTATCGGCTACTATTTATATAAGTTGATAAAGGACAATTATAAGTTCGGCTTTATCGCTTGTGTCGCTATGGTATTTGCCGGAGCTGTCGGTAATATCATCGACTCTGTCTTTTATGGTGTCATATTTGACCATAGCTTTGGACAGATAGCGACCTTCATGCCTGAAGGAGGCGGCTATGCAACCTGGTTGCATGGTAAAGTGGTGGATATGTTTTATTTCCCATTGATTCAGACAGAACTTCCGGCATGGCTTCCTATTTGGGGAGGTAATGAGTTTATCTTTTTCCGTCCTATTTTTAACTTGGCCGATTCAGCCATTTGTGTAGGAGTGTTCCTGCTGTTGCTGTTTTATCGTCATACGTTGTCGGCCAGCCTTTCTAAAGATGAACATGCGAAATAAAAGGTTTTCATACAGTGTTGTTGTGCTGCTCTTTGGCTTGATTCTGATGGCTTGCAGCAAAGTGCCCGATCATCTGCTTCAGGAAAAGGAGATGCAAGCAGTCATGAAAGATATGTTGATTGCCGAGTCTATGATAAGTCTCGATTACAACACCTATCAAGATGATGCGGCAAAGATGGCATTGTATGAATCTGTTTTTCGTAAACATGGAATCACGCAGGCTGTTTATGACAGTTCTCTCATTTGGTATGGCAAGAATCTCGACATCTATGTGAGTGTATGCGAACGTGTGTTGAAAGATCTGGAGAAGGAGTCGAATGAGTTAGGTGATGTGCAGGCCGATGCGGCTCCGGTTTCGACCAACGACTCGGTGGATGTATGGCCTCGTCGCTCTTTACAGATCTTCTCTTCCAAAGCGCTGTACAATGGAGTCAACTTTGATATCAAGCCCGATATGCCCTATTCGTCAGGCAGTATATTCGTGTTGGGATTGGATGCTTGGGGACTTAACCGACAGTTGTCTTCTTCTCCTCAGATACGTATCTGTGCCGATCAGGGTGATACAACGATTGTCGTGAATGAAAAGATTCTTCGTGACGGACCGGTTGAGGTGGAATTGAAGACGATACCAACCAAAAAGGTAAACCGTGTTTATGGCTTTATCCGTATGGATAGTTCGGATAAGGATGCTTTCTATAAAATATACATGGATCATGTCCGATTGATTCGTTATAACTATGGATCAAACGCACAGAAGCCAACAGAAATGGTCGCCCCAGACCGATAAGACATAATCCCGTGATGCGTCGAGTAGCTTCTCATTATATCTGGTTTCGTCAGCTCTATCGGATGCACTATGTTGAGCTGGACAGTCAGAACCGTCTTGTCGGCATTTTCCCCTTGAGCGAAGAGATTGCCGGAACCGAATTTTATGATGGATTGTTAATTCCTATATCTTTGGCCGAAGCAGAAGAATTTCCGGAACAGGCGATCCGTCTCTATCGGAAAGAGAGTGATGGATCAGCGCAAAGGGAACTGTTTGCTTGGTTGGCCGGTTCCGGAATGTGTAGCAGCGTGGAATCGGGTGATTCCGTTGTGCTCTATTTGTTAAACCCAAATCGGTCATTAGAACGAAAAAAGTAAAACAGCTGAATATTTTTATTCTTTCCAACTCTTGTCGGCACTTCTTTCGGCATCTTGCTTCCGCCTGCGTTTCGACATAGCCCGCTATGCCTTCAACGCAGCCATTGCAATCTGCTCAAAACAAGTATCAACAAGAATTGTAATCTAATGACCGAATTGGGTTAAACCGCAAAGCTTTGTCGTCTTCTGAACTCTGCACAGACAATAGCCGTTGCAATGGCTACATTCAGCGACTCTGAAGTCTCTTCTCCCAGCGGATAATTAGGAATAAATATCTTCTCATTAACGAGGTTTTGGATGGCCGGACGAATGCCATTTCCCTCATTCCCCATAACAATGATGCCGTGGGCAGACAATGTCTTGTCGTACATGTTCTCTCCATCCAGAAACGTTCCGAAGATAGGAATCTCACGCTCGGACTGCTTTCTCAGATACTCTTCCAAATCGGTGTAATGAACTCTCACATGGCTCAGTGCGCCCATTGTTGCCTGCACGGTTTTAGGGTTGAACACATCGGCTGTGTCCGGACTGCAGACAATGTCGTGGATGCCAAACCAATCAGCCAATCGGATAATCGTACCCAAATTGCCCGGATCCTGCACGCCATCTAAGGCCAAGACCAATTGCTGTGCGGGATCGGCCTCTTGCAGATTCCATTGCGGACGCTTGAACAGAGCTATTACATCTTGTGGATTCTTCAGCAGACTCGCTTTCCGTATATCATCCTCTTCGGCCACCAACAGTTCCTTGGCCACAATGTCTCCTTGTGTGGCCATCCAGCAGGGTTTTGCCACCAGCAGTTCGCATTCAAAGGCCGGAAGCATATCGGCCACCAGTTTGTTGCCTTCGGCTATAAACAGGTTATATTCATTGCGGAACTTCTTTAGTTCTAATGAGCGTATATATTTAACATTATTCTTACTAAGCATCTTTGGTCTTTTTAAAAACAAATGTAGCTGAAATAATTTAATTTAGACTACATTTGTGTTGTAAAAGGGAGAATAATGAAACGAATCCTACACATTTGCTATATAATCGGTTTTGTCTTGGCATTGGCAGCTTGTAGCTCCACTAAATATGTGGGAGAAGGTGAATATCTGCTCGACGCGGTTGAGATAAAGGTAGATGATGACAATTTCAAGTCGGCCGACTTGAAGTCTTATTTGCATCAGCAGCCCAACTTTAAGGTGTTCTGGCTGATGAAATGGCAGTTGTATATTTATGGCTGGTCGGGTAAGAGCGAGAAGAACTGGTTCAACAGGCAGTTGCGCAAGATGGGCGAACCGCCGGTGATATTGGATACAACTCTGGTCGATCAGTCTATTGCCGAATTGAAACGTTTCTGCGTGAACAAAGGCTATGTCAATGCAGATGTCACGGCATCGATTGATACAACAAAGAGAAAGAAGGCTGTCGTTACCTATAACATCACGGCAAACGAACCTTATCGGATACGCAACTATGCCATGCAGTTAGACGATCCGAAGATTGATAGCTTGGCTCGACAGACGCCGCCGCCACGTCATCCCATCTTGTCGGCATTCCGGCCGACTCCTGAAGGTTACACCTCCTTGGTGAAAGAGAGCGGACTGTTCGACCGTGACGATTTGGATAAAGAGCGTCAGCGTATTACCAATCTGCTTCGTCGTCAGGGTTATTATGCTTTCCATAAAGATTATCTGGCCTATATGGCTGATAGCTCGTTCAATCAGAATGTGGTAGATGTGGATATGTTGCTGAAGCCTTACCGTCAGTTAAGGGCCGACGGATCGGTGGTTGACACGTGTCATCATCAATACTATATCAAGAGTGTAAAGGTGGTGACCGACTATAATGCCATCTCTGAAGAGGATGAATCGCGCTTTATGCTGACCGATTCGGTGCGTAGTCGTGATATCGACATTCTTTACGGCAAAGGCGGTCGGTCGGTTCGTCCCGGCGTTTTGCGAAAGAGCACCTATCTGATTCCCGGACAGTTGTATAACGAGCGGGCTGTAGAGCACACCTATTCCTCTTTTGCCCGATTGCGTGCCTTGAAGAATGTCAATATCCGTTTTACCGAAGTGGAAGAGAATGATACGATGAAGCTGAATTGTTTCATCTTGACGTCGCCGGCCAAGTTGCAAAGTTTTGGTGTCGATCTGGAAGGAACCAACTCGGCAGGCGACTTGGGTTTTGCCTCCAGTTTGAACTATCAGCATCGCAACCTGTTCAAGGGCGCAGAGATCTTTTCTGCCCGTATCCGTGGCGCGTATGAATCTCTTTCCGGTCGTGGAACGAGTGGATTAGGTAGCTATTGGGAGTTCGGTAGTGAGGCTTCTGTCCGTTTCCCTCGTTTCTTGTTCCCCTTCTTGAGCTATAAATTCCGTCGTATGATGCAGGCTTCTACCGAGTTAAAAGTGAGCTATAATCGGCAGAGCCGTCCGGAGTATGAGCGTTCGATCCTTTCCGGTGCTTGGAGTTATATCTGGCAGAGCCGTACCAATTCACAAGCACGCCACATCTTCAAGCTGTTCGATGTCGATTATGTCTATCTGCCTCATGTCGATCCGGCCTTCCGTGATTCACTTCCTGAAGTCATGGCGCTGTACAACTATTCCAATCAGTTCATCTTGGGCGTTGGATATACCTATATGTTCAACAATTATTCGCCACAAAACCGACAACGTAACACACACTCTTTGCGCGTCTCATTGGAAATGGCGGGAAATATGCTGAATGCAATCTCTCGTATCAGTGGAGCCAACAAGAATCAGGACGGTCTGTATGAGCTCTTCGGAATTCCGTATGCCCAGTTTGCCAAAGTGGATGTCGATTTCAGTAAAGGATGGGTGTTGGATAGGCGCAACCGATTGGCCTTCCATATTGGTGGAGGCGTGGCGGTTCCTTATGGCAATGCCGACTTGGTGCCTTTTGAACGTCGCTACTTCTCCGGAGGAGCAAATAGTGTGCGTGGATGGTCGGTGCGCGAATTGGGTCCGGGTAGTATGTATGTGACAGATAACACGTCGTTTGCTATGCAGGTGGGCGACATTCGTCTCGATGTCAATCTCGAATACCGCACCAAGCTCTTTTGGAAGTTTGAGATGGCTGCCTATTTGGATGCCGGTAATATATGGACGATTCGCCAGCGGCCCGAGTTCCCGAATGGAAACTTTGACTTCTCTCGTTTCTATAAAGAGATAGCCTTTTCTTATGGACTGGGATTGCGTCTGGACTTCGATTTCTTCCTTCTTCGTTTTGATACAGGTTTGAAGGCTTATAATCCACAAGAGCGTGGATCGCGTCGTTGGGCCTTTCTCCATCCCAACTTTACGGATAATTTTGCCTGGCATTTTGCTGTTGGTTATCCATTTTAATGAAAAAAACAGTCCAAAAGTTTGCAAGTATAAAAATTATGCCTATCTTTGCACCGCAATTAAGGATGGTTCCGTAGCTCAGCTGGATAGAGCAACGCCCTTCTAAGGCGTGGGTCGAGCGTTCGAATCGCTCCGGAATCACAAAAAGGCGATTACTTCGGTAGTCGCCTTTTTTGTTGTAGTATGCTCGGCACGAGCACTGTCTAACGGGTGGAAGTCCCGAGTAAGCCCTAATAGCGGGAATTACATAGCCAAAGGCAAGGGTGTTCATCGTGAGGTGAAATCTGAAAGAAGCTGGCGGCAAACATCTGACCTAACGAACAGAAACTTCATACAAGGCATATGACCGTGGGTAAGGTTGCTACACAAACCAAAGCCCTATAGCTATTCGGAACGGTCGGTGTAAATGAAGTGGGTATAAGATGGAAAGACAATGCCCTTATCCGAGGAGGTCTCACGGACGCTTCAAATAGTTGTTTTTACGAAAGAAGTGGAGTAAAGCTTGCCGTGAGAAGTCAGCAGACGCCATAGTAGTGCAACAGTCGATAACGTTGCACGAAGGGCTGAACCTAACAATTAAACGATAGTAATTGAAACATACCTCATGAAGGAAAGAATGCAGAAAACAT
>CAKVBA010000073.1 GCA_934725305.1 uncultured Parabacteroides sp.
TACATCAATTGAACTTTTTAGACCACAAAGATAAGTCAAAGAACGCTTTAATCAATTATTCGATATAAACTCTAATAATATTCAGATTTTTCGAAATATCCATTCGTCTCTATAAGGAAATAGTGGGCCAGCTGGATAGCCTTTTGTGTATTACCAGTTGTCAGATAGATTTCCAATAAGTAATTTTTCCATTCATTTACACGACCCGAAAAAATGTCTTAGTCTTGTAAAATACCCTCTTGAGCTAAAGTTTCAGCCTTGTTGTAATCTTTTGCCTCTAAGGCCTCTTTAATTAAGTCTCTTCTGAAGTTAGGGTTGGATAGATGGTTTGTTATATACAAATCAGTCGCCTCTTTTCCTTCGGTTTTCAAGATAAAACTTGATTTTAATTCTTGAAGAGTGGGTAGATACCAATTATTTACTTTTTGCATAGTTGAATCTAAAAGGGATAACACCTTTTTGTTTTCTGTTTGTGATTGAGTTAATAAGACAGACAACTCTAACAGATCCAACCACATGTTACCTTCTTTATGAAATTCAGTATCAAAGCTGTTAAGCACATAATCGAAAAATTCGCGGTGCAACTCTGTTCCTAAATCCGCGTCGGTTAAGTTTTCCAACAATTGGAAGGTGTCATTAATGATCTCTTCCAAATATCCATCATCGTCGGCGAAGTTATAGGAGGTCTCAGATATCGTATCTAAAATAGCAGTGGCAATATAGAAGGCTTTACTGTATTGGTTTTGCTCACAGTATGTGTTTGCCTTCTTTATAAACTCATTGATTTTTGAACATAGCTGTTTGGAGTCTCTATACTCAATGAATCCATATTTTCCTGTATAGCCTTTTATCAGTATTTTTAGCTGTTTGATATATAGATCTTTTGATTCTTCTTCTAGTAGGTGTAGGTGTGTGGCAATAAATGAAAGCTTCAACTTACTGTCTTTCTTGCAAGCTGAGTAAAAGACCTCTTTTAATTCTTCATGAGATAACACTTTGAGAATAGCTTTTACCTGTTCGGCTTCTGACATCTTTTTGGGTTTGGCTGGCCTATTCTTCTTTTCCTTTTTGGAAGATGTGGTCGTTATATCAGCAAATAGGTCTTTTTGTAGGTAGAATAAGCAGGCTACAATGTGTTTACATATAAGGGTGTCGTGTGGACAGTCACATGAACAATGAGAAACTGTGTTTCCTTTGATTTTCAATTGGACTGTATAAATGTCAGAACCTTCAACCGTAAATTCATATTGTCCCCGACCTGTTTCTTCCATGTCAAGAACATGACCTTTCTTGAAATAACTTAATCCTCGTTCTAGGATTGTTTCATCTATTTGTTGCTCGAATTGATCTAATAGTATTTTCATGCTTCTGTATTGATTACTTGAATGTAAGCTCAAATATAGATGTTTTTATTTTACGTCAGGATAATTTTGCCTTTTGTTTTTAGGATCCACGGCGGTGTGTCATAATTGCAAACTTGTTTGTTGAGTTGTCTTTTTCTTCTAAAAGGATAGAGCATAAATCTTGCAAATCCGGTAAAAAAGTAAAACGGAAGGAACTTAGTTGTAGAAAAATAGGTTATCTTTGTTTTGACACATAAAAGAGAGGTTTATGGCTACACAATATCCTATAGGCATACAGAATTTCGAGAAGATCCGTAAGGATGGATATCTCTATGTTGATAAGACCGCACTAATTTATCAAATGGTGAAGACAGGGTGTTATTACTTCCTGAGTCGTCCGCGCCGTTTCGGCAAATCGTTGTTGATATCTACATTAGAGGCCTATTTTCAGGGGAAGAAGGATTTGTTCAAAGGTTTAGCCATGGATCAGCTGGAACAGGATTGGCTAGAGTATCCGATATTGCATTTGGATTTGAACATCTCACAGTATCAATCCGTACAGGATTTAGAAGATATATTGAACAGAAATCTAATTGCTTGGGAAGCCTTGTATGGATCGGATTCTTCCGAGAGAAGTTTGGCATTGCGTTTTGCTGGCATTATAAATCGTGCTCATCTGAAGACCGGAAGACGTGTAGTTGTCTTGGTGGATGAATACGATAAACCTTTATTGCAGGCCATCGGAAATGAGCAGTTGCAAGAAGAATACCGCTCTATCTTGAAACCGTTTTATGGAGTATTGAAGACGGTGGATGGAAGCATTCAGTTCGCCTTGTTGACGGGTGTGACCAAGTTTGGTAAGGTAAGTGTGTTCAGTGATCTGAATAACTTGGACGATCTCTCTATGCGTAGGCCATACGTTAGCCTCTGTGGAATATCGGAAGAGGAGTTGCGTCACTATTTTGATGCGGACATTCATGCCTTGGCTTCTTCGTCGAATCTATCCTATGAAGATACATGTTCTTTGCTGAAGGATCGGTATGACGGTTATCACTTTATGGAAAACAGTCCCGGTATGTATAATCCGTTCAGTCTTTTAAATGCATTTAAATACAGGCAGTTGAGCGACTATTGGTTTGAGACCGGTACACCTTCTTATTTGGTAGAGTTGTTGAAGCATTCCGATTATGATTTGTATAATATGGCACATACAGAAACGAATGCGGATGTGTTGAACAGTATTGATGCTGTTTCTCAAAACCCGATACCTGTTATCTATCAGAGCGGTTATTTGACGATCAAGGACTATGATCCGGAGTTTAAGATATATACATTGGGTTTCCCTAATCAGGAAGTGGCAGAGGGTTTTACCCGTTACCTGTTGCCTTATTATACCTCTGTGAATGCTGTCAATACTCCTTTTCAGATTCAGCACTTTGTTAAAGATATCCGAAAGGGAGACGTGGCTGCATTTCTGAGCCGATTGCAAAGTTTCTTTGCGGATACTCCTTATGAATTGATCCGTAATTTGGAGGTACATTATCAGAATGTATTGTTCATCGTATTCAAATTGGCCGGCTTCTATGTAAATGTGGAATATCGAACATCCCGTGGACGCATCGACTTGGTGATGCAGACCGACCGTTATATCTATGTAATGGAGTTCAAGCTGAATGGCACAGCTGAGGAAGCTTTGCATCAGATTGAAGAGAAACAGTATGCCTTGCCTTTTGCTACGGATAAACGCAAACTGTTTAAGATAGGCGTGAACTTTGATAACGAAACCCGGAATATCGCTGGCTGGCTGGTGGAATAGGAAAAGTAAAAGCATCCGGTTGACGAGATTAAGTGTATAGGTTCCGGATGCGGAATACGGAAAATCCAGACTCAATCACTTTATCCAAGTGAAGTAATTACCCATTTCTAATAAGGAGCCTACTTGTTTTTCCAAGAGTTTATAATCTTCTCCACAAAAGTTTTCTCCTTCTTTAAAAGCTATTTGATTTCATTATCGGGTTGATAAAAACATTTGAGAATGTTAAGTGGCAATTTGTTTTTCCCTACTTTTGTGCCCGAAAAGAGCATAAATAACACGATTATGATAAGAAGTAAAGCATTTGATAGGCATCAGAACTATAAGATTTTGTTCGTCTGCCTTGGTAACATCTGTCGTTCTCCTTCGGCTGAGGCGGTGATGAAGAAGCTGGTAAAAGATGCCGGATTGGAACATCAGATACTGATAGATTCAGCCGGATTGATTGATTATCATGAAGGAGAAGCCGCTGATCCTCGTATGCGAACTCATGCCATTCGCCGAGGATATCAGTTAGACTCCATTTCTCGTCCGGTCACGCTGTCTGACTTCTATGACTTTGATTTGATTATCGGTATGGACAACCGCAATATCGATGAGTTGAAACACCGTGCTCCCGATTTGGAGTCGGAAGCCAAAGTGCATCAGATGACGGAGTTTTCCCGAAACAAACTGTATGACTATGTGCCCGATCCCTACTACAGCGAGGCAGAAGGTTTCGAGCTGGTGCTTGATCTGTTGGAAGATGCCTGCCAAAGTCTTTTGGATGAAATTACTTCTTCTTCAGATCAGGGTAACTGATACGAGTGTGGAACATCGTCTTCAGCTTGTCAACAAACACCGTTTTGATCGTAGCAATATCTTTGAAGGTCAACGGTGCGTTGTTTAGCAAACCATCACTAATTTGTGTGTCGATGATCTTGCAGACAAGCTGACGGATACTTTCCTCGGTATGTTCTTTCAGACTACGAGATGCTGCTTCTACCGAGTCTGCCATCATTAACACGGCCGTCTCTTTTGAGAATGGATTAGGTCCAGGATAGGTGAATAGCTTTTCGTCTATCTCTGCATCAGGATATTTATTCTTATAGGAATTATAGAAATACTTGGCTTTCCCAGTGCCGTGGTGTGTGCGTATAAAGTTTGTGACCGCATTGGGAAGGCCGATTTTTTCTGCCATCTTTATGCCTTCGGTTACATGGCTGATGATAATCTGTGCACTCTCATCAAAAGACAGCTGATTGTGCGGATTGAAACTGGTTTGATTCTCTGTAAAGAAGACCGGATTGCTCATCTTGCCAATGTCGTGATAGAGTGCTCCGGTACGTACCAGCTGCGAATCGACTCCAATCTTGGTGGCCGCTTCCGAAGCAAGAATAGAGACTTGCAGTGAGTGTTGGAATGTGCCCGGACAAGTTTCGCTCAGCTTCTTCAGAATCGGCTGATTGATGTTTGACAACTCCACCAAAGTGATACTTGATACATAGCCGAATGTCTTTTCCAGCATATACACCAGTACATAGGTAAACATCAGCAGGATGAAGTTGATACCAAAATAGAGTAGCATCACCCAGTTGATCTTTTTCAAATCGGCCTCTTGATAGAGAGTCAGACTCAGATAGGTGATTGTATAGGCCATGAAGATGAAAAAGGCACATCGAATCAGCTGTGAGCGTTCACTCAGTTCGCGCAAGCTAAAGGTGACTACCATGCCGGCAATGATTTGCAGCAACAGAAACTCATGAGGGAAAGGAGCCATCAATGAACAGATGAGTATAATCACCAAATGAGTGAAGAGCGCTGTACGGGAGTCAAAGAAGGTTCGGACAACGATGGGTATAATGGCAAAAGGTATAATGTAGATGCTGAACAGTCCGTAAGTGACACATAGTTCGGTCAATATACAGCTGACGAAAATACTTAGAACCAGGAACACCACATTGTTGCGATTATGGAATATCTTGGGGCGGAAAGACCACAGATAGAGCCAAAAGCAGAACATGATGCCCAAAACCAGAATGAACTGTCCGGCAAGAATCAGACTTTGTCGTTGATTACCTCCTGCTTTGGTCTCGTACACCATCTTTAGAGATCGCAACACATTGTAGGTGTGATTGTCGATGATTTCACCTCTGTCCACAATACGTTCACCCGCTTGCACCATGCCATTGGCCAGTGATACACTTTGGAGCATATCGTTTTTGATCTTTTGAGTTGTGAGAGGATCAGAGATGATATTTTCGGTCAGGTAATTGTTGAGATCACATGATTGCAGAGACGATTTGTCGAATCGTCCGGGGCAATTGTTGATGATAAACTCATAGGCCGATTTAACGGTGAAGAAATCGGATACATATTCCGTTTTGGCCACATTGTTTTCACGTACCTTAATACGCTTGTAGCCCTCTTTTTCCAGTTGTTCCAAATCTTGTGTTGAGATGATGCCCTGATTGTAGATATTAATCAGAGTCTTCTCTACATACTGCATGTAAGAAGGTTTTACCTTTAGGTAGAGAGTTTCGTTGTATTGATTGCGCAACTTCTCTATCTCTTGGTGCTGTATCTCCGGGTCGATACGATAATAGGGCTCGAAATTCATAAGAATGCTGTCTTTTTCAACATTGATTTCCTCATCTGTCTTATAAATAGGAAAGTCATAAGACGCTGTAAGCAGACCATATCGCCAAGGTTTTCCTTCGTAAAACTGGTATTTGAATTTTCCTTCACGAGGGAAGAAATAGGCAATCAATAATGCTGTAACAATAAAAGAGACAGCCGGGTGAATTTTATAATTGTTTATCTTCATAGTTTCTCATTCTTATTAGAAGGCGAAATGTACATAAAAAAGTTTATTGTGAGAAAAAAAAAGGCTACTTTTGCCCATTATTATACAATGATAAGATTATGAGTGAAAGAAAAGTTAGAGTCCGTTTTGCCCCGAGTCCTACGGGAGCATTACATATCGGTGGTGTCCGTACGGCATTATATAACTATTTGTTTGCGAAGCAGAATGGAGGTGATCTGATTCTTCGAATCGAAGATACCGACTCTCAGCGTTTTGTTCCCGGTGCAGAAGATTATATCATCGAAGCACTGACATGGTTGGGTATTAAGTTTGACGAAGGTGTTGGCTTTGGTGGTAACTATGGTCCTTACCGTCAGAGCGAGCGTCGCGAGATCTATAAGAAATATGTAGATCAGTTGTTGGAATCTGGTCATGCTTATATTGCATTTGATACACCCGCAGAATTGGAAGAAAAGCGTAAAGAAATCGCCAATTTCCAGTATGATGCTTCTACTCGTCTGCAGATGCGCAATTCTTTGACTCTTTCAGCAGAAGAAACCAAGGCGTTGATTGAGAGTGGCCATCAATATGTGGTGCGTGCCAGGATTGAGCCGAACGAAGATATTCATGTAAACGATCTGATCCGTGGTGAGGTTGTGATTAACTCATCAGTATTGGATGATAAGGTGCTGTATAAATCGGTTGACCAGTTGCCCACTTATCATTTGGCCAATATCGTAGATGACCATTTGATGGAGGTGACTCACGTAATCCGTGGTGAAGAGTGGTTGCCAAGTTCACCTTTGCACGTGTTGTTGTATCGCTTCTTTGGATGGGCTGACACAATGCCTTCTTTTGCACATTTATCATTGTTGCTTAAGCCGGAAGGTAATGGTAAGTTGAGCAAGCGTGATGGCGACCGTTTGGGTTTCCCTGTATTCCCCTTGGAATGGCATGACCCGAAGACAGGCGATGTCTCTTCAGGTTATCGTGAAAGCGGTTATTTGCCCGAAGCCGTTGTTAACTTCTTGGCATTGTTGGGCTGGAATCCGGGTAACGATCAGGAATTGATGAGCATGGATGAATTGATCAAGTTCTTCAATCTGACACACTGTAGCAAGAGTGGTGCTAAGTTCGACTACGAAAAGGGTAAATGGTTCAATCACCAGTATATTCAGCAGCGTTCAAATGCAGAGATTGCAGAGATGTTCATGCCTATTCTGGAAAGTCACGGCGTTAAAGCTGAACCGGCTTATGTAGAAAAGGTAGTGGCTATGATGAAGGGTCGTGTCAATTTTGTAAAGGAGTTGTGGGATGTTTGTTCATTCTTCTTTGTTGCTCCTACAGAATATGATGAAAAGACTCGTAAAAAACGTTGGAAAGAGGATTCAGCCGCTCAGTTGACCGAACTGATGGAGGTTTTGCGTACACGTGAACCGTTCGATATCGAGGGCACAGAAGAAGAGGTGAAGGCTTGGATTGAAAGCAAGGGCTATCACTTGGGTAATATCATGAATGCAACCCGTTTGGCACTGGTAGGTGAAGGTAAGGGTCCGCACATCTTTGATATTACAGAAGCTTTGGGTAAAGAGGAATCTCTTCGTCGTATCCAGCGTGCGATTGATATTTTGAAATAATAGACAAATAGTAGTAGAATAATCTGGCTTGATCATGTACAGCTTGGCCATTCATTTATATGCTTTTATTATTGCCTTGATAGCACCTTTTCACCGTAAGGCGCGTAAGATGCGTATGGGGCAATGGGAGACAAATTCCATCTTGCGGGAGAAGATAGACCGTAATGCCAAATACATTTGGTTTCATGCTGCCTCGTTGGGTGAGTTTGAACAGGGCCGTCCGCTGATTGAGAAGATTAAAGCGAGTTATCCGGAATACAAGGTGTTGTTGACCTTCTTTTCGCCTTCAGGCTATGAGGTGAGAAAGAACTATCAAGGAGCAGATGTGATCTGTTACCTCCCGTTTGACACACCGTTTCGTGTGAAGAAGTTCTTGAATCTGGCTAATCCAGCTATTGCTGTCTTTATCAAGTATGAGTTTTGGGGGAATTATTTGAGTGAGCTGAAGAAGCGAGGCATACCGACTTATATCATCTCGGCTATCTTCCGTCCGGATCAGCTCTTTTTCCAGTGGTTTGGTAAGCCTTATCGCAACATGTTGCATTGCTTCACTCATCTGTTTGTTCAGGATGAGCGTTCCAAACAGCTGTTGGCAGAATATGGAGTTCATCCCGTTACCGTCACTGGTGACACCCGATTCGACCGTGTATTGGATATTTATAAACAGGCGCGAGACATTGAAATGGTGGAACGGTTTGTGACACCCAAAGAGGGAGAACAGGCACCAAAGGTGTTGGTGGCCGGTAGTTCTTGGCCGTTGGATGAAGAGATCTTGCTACCTTACTTCCATCAACATCCTGAAATGAAGTTGATAATTGCTCCGCATGAGATTCATCGTGAACATCTTGAGGCTATCGAGTCGTCATTGAAGCGTCCTTTTGTCCGTCTGTCTGAGGCCAAGGCCGAAGATGTGGCAGATAAGGATTGTCTGATTATCGATTGTTTTGGCTTGCTATCATCAATCTATCGCTATGGACAGATTGCTTATATCGGAGGCGGTTTTGGTGTGGGTATTCATAACACACTTGAAGCGGCCGTGTATGGCATCCCCGTTTTGTTTGGTCCGAAATATCATAAGTTTAAAGAGGCTTGTGATTTGATAAAGGTAGGCGGTGGATTCTCTGTTGCATCGAAAGAGGAGTTTGTTGCTAAAATGGATGAGCTGTTGACCTATGCCGAGCTTTTGAAGGCTTCCGGAGATAGTGCAGGACAGTTTGTGAAAGGTAATGCCGGAGCAACGGATAGTATATTGAAAGAAATAGCTTTGTAGGCGCAGACCAATTTTGTCGTTCTTCAGGGTTGATAGAAATAGACACGCTGATGGGATTGATTTTTATCTGTCTCGTCAGCGTGTTTTTTATGGTAGATCTAAAAAAGGTGGAGCATAGAATAATTTGACAAATGATCAAAATGGTGCGGTTGCACATTTGCCAAGTAGCTATTCGTGCAACATAGTAACGGTATCCGTGGCAAACACCACGAACAAAAGTTTTCCTTCAAAAGGTTATTGTATTTTTATAGTGTTGATATTTGCTAAAAGCGGATAACAAATTCATCTGAAGAGATGGGCGAATTCGCCGGATTTGGCAGGCAGATCCGCCTCCTGACTTCGTCACTCAAAAAACATGTATTTTACAACTATTTGACAAACAATATTTTGTATCTTTGCGTCACCTA
>CAKVBA010000074.1 GCA_934725305.1 uncultured Parabacteroides sp.
CGAAAGGGTTGACTCCTTTTTGTGTGTATGGTATGTTTATTCTGAGCTCTCTTTCGGAAACTTTTAGAACAGAGTTTATGGAGTCTGTCTAAATTTCAAAAGATAGGACAGTTCCGTATGGCGGAACCTTATTTAGGGCATCTTTCAGATTGATTTCACCTAAATAGACGCGCATACAAGCTATGACGCCTCCGTGGGTGAAGAGACAGACCTTCTCGTATTCCGTGTTACGGAGAGAGTCGAGGAACTCTTTTACTCGATTGTATTGGCCTTGTAGAGATTCTCCTTGAGGAATGGATGTATGTACCCAATCATCGAACCAAGCGGTCGAGCGTGGATCGGTACTGATGTCGTCCCAGCTTTTCATCTCCCATTCTCCAAAGTTAATCTCCATAATTCGTTTGTCGGTTGTTGCTTCGGGATAGCCACAATAGGTTGCTAGTTTCCGGCAGCGGGTAAGCGGACTACACCAAACTTGTTCAAATTTTATCCCTTCTATTTGCTCTTTCACTCGTCGAGCCTCTTCCGGGAAGGTACATTTTACTTCTACATCAGTCTGTCCGTAGGCAAAACCGGCTGGTACATTCACCGATGTGTGTCTGACTAAATAGATTTTCATTTATGCCAATTGCTGATTGATGATGAGTATACCTAAATAGAATGATAATTCACAAAGAAGGAAGGTTGCGCCACAGCAGTCTCCGGTGTATCCATTGATTCTCTTTTTCATGAAAGAGGTAAGCAGATACCAAGTGATGATCGGGAGAAACATTGCCACCATATAATAGCAGTTTGGCAGCCAGGCCAAAGGTAATAGACCGCAGATGCAAGAGATGCTCAATTCGGTACTTGTCATACGGCTATAGACTGTTTTGTTCTTGGCCTCTTCCTCTTTGCGAGCATAAGGCAGACGATTGATGATCATGCCGGCTACACCTTTGCAAAAGGGATCTCCAGCCAACAGTGCTGCAGTGACTAACTCAAAGGGAAGTTCCGATAGGGTGGTATAGAGTGTTGCAAAATAAAAGATAAGTCCAATAACGCCATAGCTGCCGATATGCGAATCTTTCATGATGGTCAGGATATGTTCGCGTGAGCGTCCACCTCCAAATCCATCTAAGAAATCAGCTAATCCATCTTCGTGCAGACAACCTGTAACCAACAGACGTGTCATAATCGCTAATAGTAAGGCGACACTGGGCGGTAGAAATAGGAGAGTGACACAATAGACAAAAACCATGAGTCCAGAGGTTAGCCATCCGGTGAGCGCCCAATGGCTGACTATATTCTTGAAATAAGAAGCCGGAACTTCACCCAGTTTCCAGAAGGGAAGCCGGGTGAAGAATATCAAAGCTGCTAATATCTTATACATATCAGAAGTATTTAGTGATTGCTGCCTGTTGGAATGTGTGCATTTCATTGATCATTCTGACAGCCGAGTCAACGATAGGATAGGCACATACAGCACCAGAACCTTCACCTAAGCGTAATCCCAAATGTAGGATCGGTTTGGCTCCCATTGCGTCCAATACGCGCTTGTGACCAGATTCGTTGCCACAGTGACCAAAGATACAGTAAGGAAGCATATCGGGATATAGGCGTGAAGCAGCAAGCACACAGTTGGTCATGATAAATCCATCCACCAGAATCACCATCTTTAATTCGGCAGCCTTTAGCATACCACCTACAGCCATCACCATTTCGTAGCCTCCGAAATATCGCATAATCTCTTTTACATCATTGCTTCCTTTATAATTCTCCATGGATTGTTTCAAGACGTTATATTTGTGTTCGACTCCTTTGGTGTCGAGTCCACTTCCGGCTCCTACACAGTCGATCAGAGGAATTTGGGTCAGATAGGTCATCCACATACTTGATGCAGCTGTATTTCCGATACCCATTTCGCCAAAGCTGATGATATTACACCCCTCCTTATAACACTCCTCTACAATCTCTGCTCCATATTCGATGGCTAAATCCATCTCTTCGGGAGTCATAGCAGCTTCGTGTAGGAAGTTGCGAGTGCTTTTGCGAATCTTTTTGTCGATGAGCTGGGGAATTTTAGGGAAGTCAAAATCGACACCTCCGTCAATAATTTTCAGGTCGAAGCCATGCTGGCGAGACAAGAAACAGATGCCCGCACCTCCGTTAAGGAAGTTGTGAATTACTTGTCGAGTCACCTCTTTGGGCGATTTGCTGATGTTTTCGTCTGCAATACCATGGTCGGATGCATAGATGACATTGATCGGATGATGAAGTTCCGGTGTTGTAGTCTGCTGAATCAGTCCAATTTGTAAGGCTAACTCTTCCAACATGCCCAAAGATCCTTTGGGTTTTGTAAGATTATTGATTTTTTCTTGTAGAACAGGGACTATAGTCTGGTCCGGCTGCTGTATGTTAAATGTTTTCATGTTGAATGTATGTGTTATTTCGATCTATGTTATCCTTTTACTTTTACGGGGATGCCGCTAACCATAAGTACAACCTGATCGGCTTGCAGGGCGATGTATTGGTTTAGCCAACCTTGCAAGTCTGTGAACTTCCGCTGGACTTCATCCGTGGCTACACCACCTAGTCCAATCTCGTTGGAGACAAAGATGAAGCTGGCTTGCTGGTCTGTGAATTTGCGGAACTCCTCTTTGAGTTGCGTGAGTGAAAGTTCAACGTCGCTGTTATTGTCGAAGAAAAAGTTTGTTCCCCAAAGCGTGACACAGTCGATGACAATGACGCGTCCCTCAAGGTTGTGTCTGCTTAAGAATTTCTCCTCTTCGATGTTGGTCCATTCCGGACCTCTGTTACGCTGATGGCGTTCAACCCGTTTACGAAACTCTTCGTCCCATATACGGGAAGTAGCCAGATACACAGGATTGGGTGTTTGCGATAGAGCCAGATTTTGTGCATAGCTACTCTTTCCCGATCGCTGTCCTCCGGTGACTAAAGTAATATGCCGTTTCATGCCATTTATACTCCTGTTTTATTGTTTCTGTTGAAAGATCTCTTCTGTTTATTAGCCGGATTGTTACGACTGGTTTTGCGTAGCGCCGCCGATTTAGGAGAAGAGGCCATTTGCTGAGCGACGACAGAACGTCCTAATGTGTTTTTGCGCTGAGTCAATGTTGTCTCTTTGCGTATATGCTTGATATCAGAGACATCCAAATCTCCTTCCATTGCCCGTTTGGCCGCTTTGCGGGCAGCAGCATATTTATTGTATTTTCCGTATCGTTCACGTGGAGTCGCATTCTCTGCCTGTTTATTGCTCTTAGGAGCCTGTGCCTTCTTCAGGTTTTCAGTCTCTTGTGCTTCCTGGATCATACGTTTGGTGATGTGAACACGTTCGCCATCCACCTCAACTATATCTTGTTCTGTAACTTTTTGTCCCATTTTAGGCTGCAAACCATTGATTGTGACACGTCCTGTCTCAATAAGTTTGTCCGCTTCGCGTCGTGAACAGATACCAGATTCACTTATTAGTTTGTTTAATCGGATTTCCATCTTTCTTTTTTATGTTAATAGTAAAATAATTGTGACAACGATACCCATGGCCAATTCTGTTTGGCTGTTTACATGGATAGCGATTTGCATATCTTTAAAGGTGAGTGGACGAGCATTGGTCCCGATATGAGGCTTTTCAACCAGTTCGCCGAAGTAACTGTGAGTGCCTCCGAATTGACAATCCAGGATAGCGGCCAATGCTGCCTCGGGATAGCCAGAGTTGGGACTCGCATGTGCCCGGCCATAGCGACTGATAAAATCTCTTTTGCTCCAGTTGCCAGAGGCGAATAGCATCAAGTAACCTGTAATGCGCGCGGGAATGTAATTAGCCATGTCGTCAATAAGAGCAGCAGCCCTGCCGAAATATAGATATCGTTCATTCTTATAACCGATCATAGAGTCAAGCGTATTGATCATCTTATAAGCCATCATACCAGGAAGACCTGCTAAGGCAAACCAAAACATAGGTGCAATGACGCCATCACTCAGATTTTCTGCCAAAGTCTCTAAGGCTGCAGTACGAATCTCTTGTGCCGAGAGCTGAGACGTGTCGCGTCCCACGATACGCCCCACCTGTTTACGCCCCTTTTCAATACTCTCTTCCAACGCCATGAAGACCATTTTAACCTCGCGTGAAAGCGTTTTCCCTGCCAGGCAGTAAAAGACACCAATGGCAATCAGTATAGCTTCTAAAATAGGATGGATGAGTCCGGCTACCCAAAGAAGCCCGAGTGTTAGAAAATAGACACCGATGATCAGGGATAATGCCGTTAAGGCTCCTTTTTGTATTCTTTGGTCACCATTGTTGAATTTATGTTCACACCAAGCTATTGCTTTACCAAAATAGACAATCGGATGAAACCAATTCTCGGGATCTCCCAATAGCCGGTCACTTAGCCACCCTCCTAAAAAGGGTGTGATTCTGAATAGATTGACAGATGTATGTAGCCAGTACATATATAATTGATTATTGTATGCAAACTTAGATAAAAATAAAAGATTCGGCAAACCTTCGTCTCGTTTTTTGGATCTAAACTTCTATCTTTGCCGTAGATGTGTATTTTGCCTCTTGGTGAGGACTGAAAGTGGGTAAAACGGAGTAACTATTCCTTTCAAAATGGGTGTCTACCCATTTCCAACTCAGGCCCTACCCAATCCGAACGGAGTAGTTACCCAATTTCAACGGAGTGCCTACCCATTTTTCACGGAGTAGTTACCCTATTTGATTGGTTGGATGAGTTGAAAACAGGCGCAGAGAGAGAATACCTTCGATCGTCTTATAATATGATTTAATTGAAAGAATATGATACAGGGGCTGGCTAATTTAAAGACAGTAGGATTGAACGAAGCAGGTGATGCCATGGTTATTTTGGATCAGACATTGCTGCCCGAGCGTGAGCAATATATAGAGCTGGAGGAAAAGGAAGATATATGGGATGCTATTTTTAAGCTGAAAGTGCGTGGTGCACCAGCAATTGGTATAACAGCGGCGTATGGTATCTATGTGTGTAGTTTGCGCTTTGATGCGGATACCTATGAATCCTTTTATACATCCTTCAAGCAGTGTAAAGACTATCTGTTGACTTCACGCCCGACGGCTGTGAATTTGAAGTTTGCTTTGGATCGGATGGATCAGGTTGTGCAGGCCCATCAGCAAAGTGGCGTTGCTGAGATTAAGAGAGCACTAAGAAGAGAGGCCGACTGTATTCGTGAAGAAGATGCCGCAGCTTGCCGAAAGATAGGAGAGAACTGTCTGCAACTACTGAAGCCGGGAATGGGCATTCTGACGCATTGTAATGCAGGTCATCTGGCTGTTTCGGAATATGGAACGGCATTGGCTCCGATCTATCTAGGTCAAGAGCGTGGCTATCAATTCAAAGTGTTTGCCGATGAAACACGTCCATTGTTACAGGGTGCACGCTTGACTTCGTATGAATTACAGAAGGCGGGAGTCGATGTGACCTTGATTTGTGATAATATGGCCTCGAGTGTTATGCAGAAAGGTTGGATCCAGGCCGTAGTGGTCGGATGCGACCGTGTGGCAGCCAATGGAGATACGGCCAATAAAATCGGTACATCCGGAGTTGCCGTGCTGGCTCATCATTATGGAATACCGTTCTACGTGTTGGGCCCGACTTCCACTATCGATTTACAGTGCCCGGATGGCCGTTCGATTGTGATTGAAGAGCGTCCGGCCGAAGAGGTGACAACCATGTGGTATTCACACCGTATGGCGCCCGAGAATGTGAAGGTGTATAATCCGGCATTTGACGTTACTCCTCATGAGTTGATAACGGCGATTATTACCGAAAAAAGCGTAGTTTATCCTCCGTTTCAGACAGATAAATCAGGCTCAAAACTTCAGATGCGGTAAAAAACGGAGATAAAAACAGAATTATTGCCCGAAAGTTTTGGTAATAAGGAAACAATCTGTAATTTTGCTGCCCAATTTGTGGATATAGTAATTAAACAATATAACTAATAAAATTATGATCGTAGTTCCATTAAAAGAAGGCGAAAACATTGAAAAAGCGCTTAAGAAGTTCAAAAGAAAGTTTGAAAAAACAGGCGTAGTAAAAGAGTTGAGAAACCGTCAGGCATTCGAAAAACCGTCTGTGACAAAAAGAAAACAGACAATGCGTGCAATCTACGTACAGCAGTTGCAGCAGATCGAAGAATAAAAATATGCCAAAGTGCTTGTTTCTTTGAATTCTATTTTCTATATTCGTTGCATAAAAATTGATGCAGCGTGAATGTATTGGTTGATTCTTTTTTGAACTATCTATTGTATGAGAGAAATTATTCCCAGTGTACAGTAGAAGCCTATTCGAAAGATTTGGAGCAATTCTTATCTTTTGTAGGCGAGAAACAGAACGGTACATTCGACCTAGCGATGATTGATGCGGATATAGTGAGAAATTGGATTATCCATTTGATGGATAAACGTTATTCTCCCGTATCAGTGAATCGTAAGTTAAGTTCTTTGAAGTCTTTTTTTAAGTTTCTCATGAAGCAGAGAAAAATCTCTGTGAATCCGTTGTTGTTGATAAACGGTCCGAAAATGAAGAAACCATTGCCTTGTTTCGTAAAAGAGAAGGAAATGGATCTTCTATTGGTTAAAGATGGATTTTGTGAGGATTTTGAAGGTGTAAGGAATCGGTTGATACTTGAGATGTTTTATGATACTGGTATGCGTTGTTCGGAATTGGTGGGTGTCCAGAATCAGGATGTAGATTTTGAGGCGATGCAGATCCGAGTAACAGGAAAGCGTAACAAGCAGCGGTTGATTCCATTTGCAGAAGGATTAAAAAACTTAATGTTGGCGTATGCTGAGATTCGAGACCGTGAGGTGGGTACAGAGAGTCGATCCTTTTTTGTCCGCAAGGACGGAAGGCCTATTTCGGTAGGAATGGTTTATGGGATAGTGAAGAAAAAGCTATCTGAAATACCAACATTGGCAAAGTGCAGCCCGCATGTGTTGAGACATTCGTTTGCAACAAGTATGCTGAATAATGGTGCGGAATTGAATGCTGTGAAAGAATTATTGGGACACAGTAGTTTGGCTTCTACCAGTATTTACACACATACAACCTTTGAGGAATTGAAAAAAGTGTATCATGCTCATCCTAGAGCGAAAAAAGAAGGAGGTTATTATGGAAATTAGAATTCAGGCTATTCATTTTGATGCTACAAGCCAATTGGAAGCATTCATTCAGAAGAAAGTTTCTAAGTTGGATCAGTTTTATGATGGCATTCTATTGGCAGAGGTGACTTTGAAGGTAGTAAAACCTGAATCTGCTAAGAATAAGCAAGCAGGAATTCTGCTTAATATCAAGAACGGAGATTGCTTTGCTGAAAAAGTATGTGATACATTTGAAGAGTCTGTCGATGAATGTGTAGAAGCTTTGGAAAAGCAATTGTTGAAGTTTAAGGAAAAAGCGAGAGCCAAATAAAAAAGCAGCAAAATAATTTGGTATATAAGAAATAATGTCTAAATTTGCAGCCGTTTCGCCCCGGTATCGTGACGAAACGGTTTCTTTTGACGATTGCCTCTTTAGCTCAGTTGGCCAGAGCACGTGATTTGTAATCTCGGGGTCGTTGGTTCGAATCCGACAAGAGGC
>CAKVBA010000075.1 GCA_934725305.1 uncultured Parabacteroides sp.
TAGGTGACGCAAAGATACAAAATATTGTTTGTCAAATAGTTGTAAAATACATGTTTTTTGAGTGACGAAGTCAGGAGATTAGTCTATAGACTTTCCCGAAAAAGGGTAGGGACTTTTTTGAAATTGGGTAGGCACTCCGTTCAGATTGGGTAGGTACTCCGTTGGAAAGGAATAGGCACTCAATTTCCGGAAATAGACTACTCCGTTTTGACAAGGTTAATGGATTCCCGAATCCCCATGGGCTTATTGTATTTTTTAGGGAATTGCCTCATGAATTATAACTGCAGGAGTAAAAATCACCCTCACAACCCAAGGAAACATTCGCTATAAAACAACTATATTTTGAGTAAACAACACTCTCTTAAATGAAAGAGCCGTGGCGCCAGCATAAAAAAGAGAAACATTGGCTGCATTAAAACCATGCATTTTTATACCTTTGTGCAACGATCAAAAAACAAACAAGATGACAACATCAAAAGTTTATTTCACCAACCTGCGCACAACGCCGACCAGTAATCTGCTGGACAAGATGGAACGTTTAGTCAAACGTGCAGGTATTACCGACATCGACTTTCAGAAACAATTCGTAGCCATTAAGATTCACTTTGGCGAACCTGGCAACTTGGCTTATATCCGCCCCAACTATGCGGCACGTCTGGCCAATCTGTTGCGTAGCCTTGGTGCCAAACCGTTCTTGACCGATTGTAACACACTCTATTCCGGACGCCGCTCTAACGCGGTTGACCATCTACAGAGTGCCATGGAGAATGGTTTTAACCCAATCTCGGCTCAGTGTGATGTAATCATTGCCGACGGCCTGAAGGGAACCGAATGCCGAGAAATCGAAATCGATGGTGAATATTGCAAGGCTCCCAAAATTGGTGCAGCCATTGCGGATGCTGACATCATCATCACCATGAACCACTTCAAAGGTCATGAGCAGACCGGTTTTGGTGGAGCTCTCAAGAACTTGGGAATGGGCTGTGCCAGCGTAGCAGGCAAGCTGGAACTGCATTCGGCCTCTCAGCCTCGTATCGATACCAATCGCTGCAAGGGTTGCAACATCTGTGTAAAGCATTGCCGCCACCAAGCTATCCATCTGAATGAAGAGCGCAAAGCGGAGATCGACTACACGAAATGTGTCGGCTGCGGACAGTGTGTGGCTCTCTGCCAATATAGTGGCGCAATCATGGGCGAAGACGACACTTCGGAACGTCTCAACTGCAAGATTGCCGAATATACAAAGGCAGTATTGCTGGACAAACCCCATTTCCACATCAGCTTTATCATGAATGTGTCTCCCGAATGTGACTGTTGGAATCACAACGATGCGGCCATTGTTCCCGACTTGGGCATTGCAGCTTCGTTCGACCCGGTTGCATTAGATCGTGCTTGTGCCGACTTGGTGACCCAAGCGCCTATCCTCGAGACCGGCAATCGTCTGTCGGAACATCCTCATCACGAACATCTCGAAGGATGTGACAAGTTCCACATCATGCACCCGGAAACCAACTGGCAAGCCGGATTGGAACATGCCGAAAAGATTGGTATCGGCACTCAATCATACGAATTAATAACTGTATAAAAAATGATTCATCAAGATACGATATGTGCCGTATCCACAGCTCCCGGCTGTGGTGGCATTGCTGTCATACGCGTTTCCGGCCCCGAGGCCATAGCTATCTGTGACAAACTGTTCGCTCCGTGTCGCGAGGGCAAGAGCTTATCCTCACAGAAAGGCTACACTATGCACTATGGCAGCATCCGCCGTGGCAACGAACTGATCGACGAAGTGATGGTTTCGCTCTTTCGCGGACCTCACTCCTTCATCGGCGAAGATACGGTTGAAATCACCTGCCACGGTTCTACCTACATCCAACAACGGCTGTTGCAACTGCTCATCGAAGAGGGTTGCCGCTCAGCTCATCCGGGCGAATATACCCAACGTGCATTTATGAATGGCAAGATGGACTTGAGTCAGGCCGAAGCAGTAGCCGACCTGATTGCCTCAACATCAGCCGGACAACATCGTCTGGCCCTGAATCAGATGCGAGGCGGTTTCAGCCAGGAGCTGAAGAAGCTGCGCGACCAACTGCTTCACATCACCTCACTGATGGAGCTGGAGCTCGACTTCAGCGACCACGAAGAGCTGGAGTTTGCCGACCGCAGTGAGCTGAACCAACTGGCAGCGCAAATCGAATCGGTCATTTCTCATCTGGTTGGCTCCTTCAAATGGGGAAATGCCATCAAAAACGGTATTCCGGTAGCCATCATCGGAGAGACCAATGCCGGCAAATCCACGTTGCTGAATGCCCTGCTCAACGAAGAGAAGGCGATTGTCAGTGACATCCACGGCACCACACGCGATGTGATAGAAGACACTCTCAACATAAAGGGAATCACCTTCCGGTTTATCGACACGGCCGGTATCCGCGAGACTCATGATGCCATCGAAAGTATCGGTATCGAGCGCACCTTCCAAAAGCTCGACCAAGCGGATATCGTCCTTTGGATGATCGATCTTTCCGAGGCATCACAGCAGATCCGCCAGCTCTCGGATAAGATTCTGCCCCGCTGTCAAGACAAACAATTAATTTTGGTCTTCAACAAAGCCGATCTGGCCAACGGAGCCACTCCTATTCTGCCCGATCAGCTGCCACAGCAGGTGCGCACCATCACCATTTCAGCCAAACAACGTTCTCAGATCAACGAGTTGCAAGAGATGCTTATCGAAGTGGCCCAGTTGCCTTCGCTGTCTCAAAACGACATCATCGTCACAAATGTCCGCCACTACGAAGCGCTCACCCGTGCTTTAGATTCAATCCACCGTGTTCAGGATGGCCTTGCCGCCAATCTCTCAGGCGACTTTGTCTCTCAAGATTTGCGTGAGTGTCTCTTCCATCTCTCTGACATCATCGGTGAGGTCACAACCGATCAGGTGCTTGGCAATATCTTTGAACGGTTTTGTGTCGGCAAGTAGGTAGTGATTACCAACGATTAGCATATATCACCAATGATTATTAAGGCGTTCATTTTGAGCGCCTTTCTTTTTAGCCTTATAAGCGATGGTTATCGTTTATAGGGCTTTTTCAGCTCATTTTTGTACCGTATTTGTTGCTCGCTTGTCAAAGACCAAAAATTCAGTGGAAAGGTAGTAGAGAAACTATACGCCATTTTACACGGTTTTACGGGAATTTACAGTAATAACGGAGAAATAAAGATGAATTGAAATGAGCAGTAACCTGAAAATTAAGCGAATTTGCGCTTGGTGCGGTAAAGAGTTTATCGCCCAAACAACAACAACAGCATGTTGTTCCAAACAATGCGCCAACGCTCTTTATAAAAAGAAGAAGCGTGACGAAGCAATCAAAGCAAACAATCAATTCGTGGAGAAGAAGATTGATGAAAAGCCTATTGAAAGAATCAAAGACAAGCCATTTCTCACAATTACCGAGACTGCAATCTATCTCGGAGTAACCCGACCTACCGTTTACGGATACATTAAACGAGGTGAATTAAAGGTTACTCGATTGGGCTTCAAATACCTTTTGAAGAAAGAGGATATTGATGAGTTATTCAATAATCCAACAGAGTTCCATACTCCAACAAAAGAGAAAACCCCTATCACCGACTTCTACACCACAGCCGAAGTCAAGGAAAAGTATCATGTAAACGAATCATGGATATTCTTGGTAGCCAAGAAAAACAACATTCCCCGGACTTTCAATCGTGGCAAGACCTACTGGAGCAAGAAGCACGTGGATGCTTACTTCGCTAAGAAAGCCCCGGATCCCGACATTACAGAATGGTATAGCACACAAGAAATACAGAAAAAATTCGGCATGACCTTATCCGCTATCTACACATTTGTTTCCAAGAACGCCATCCCAAAGAAGAAAGAGGGTATCATGGTGTACTATTCCAAGAAGCATGTCGATATAGCCAAAGGTGTGGCAGCACCCGAAGAACCGCAATATTATACGGTAGCCGAAGCAATGGAGAAATTCAATCTTACCCGTGACCAACTCTATCATTATGCGAAATATCATAATATCCCAAAGGTCAAGAAGGGCAAATACACACTTATCTCTAAACCCGAACTGGATAAATTGCTTGAAGCTCCAAAGATAGAATAAGTTATTTATCGGTGAATGTTGCCACCATTGAATCACCTCATTCCTTTGCACCAAACAAATGTAAAACTCTAAATATTAAACAGTATGACACACACGTGTACAAAAGTAACAGTTCGTCAGAGAGCGATTCGGAACAATCGCATCTCCTTGTATCTGGATTATTATCCGGCAGTCCGTAACCCTGAGACCATGCAGATGAGCCGTCGGGAATATCTCGGCATCTACATCTATGCCCACCCCAAAAACGAAATGGAACGGGAGTTCAACAATGATATGCTGAACAAGGCAGAAGCTATCCGTTGTATCAGAGTGCAATCGCTCATCAATGAAGAGTTCGGTTTCTTGGATAAGACCAAGCAGAAAGCCGACTTCCTCGCCTACTTCAAAAAGATGTGCCGAAGTAAAGACCAGAAATGGTTGTTTGTCTATCAGCATTTCTACAACTTCGTCAAAGGGCAATGTACCTTTGGCGAGGTAAATGTGAACTTGTGTAAGAAGTTCAGAGAGTACCTGTTGAACGCCAAGCAACTTAAACACAGCAACCGCCCTATATCCCTCAATTCGGCATCCGGCTACTACTCCACTTTCAGAGGATTGTTGAAGATTGCCTATCGGGACAAATGGCTTCGAGAAAACATCAATGACTACCTTGACAAGATTGAACCACAAGATGTGAAGAAAGAATACCTGACACTGGACGAAGTGAAGCAACTTGCCGCCACTCCTTGCGACATCCCCGTTCTGAAAGCAGCTTCTCTATTCGCTTGTATGACAGGTTTACGCATCAGCGATATTCTCAATCTTCAATGGGAAGATTTTGCCATTGCTCCCGACCAAGGCTATTGCTTGCGTATCAGAACTCAGAAAACCCAAACGGAAGCGATACTCCCCATCAGTTACGAAGCCTACGAACTATGTGGTACGCCCGGCACAGGCAAAGTATTCAAGGGCTTGAAACGGAGCATGATTAACTATCCGCTGAAGAACTGGCTCAAAAAGGCAGGAATAACGAAGCCGATAACCTTCCACGGATTTCGTCACTCCTACGCAGTTATCCAAATATCCTTAGGCACAGATATTTACACTGTCTCAAAGATGCTAACCCACAAGAACGTTTCCACTACTCAAATCTACGCAGATTTGGTCAATGTAAAGAAACGAGAGACAGCCAATAAGATTTCACTGAAATAAATTACAGCTATGAAACGAGGAATCATAACAAACAACGGACATGGCATCCATATTTCTGATGGAGAAGTATGGATGACCGTTTGGGAGATTGCCGACTTGTTCTATACAACAGTTGGATCAATCAATTCCCGTTTAAAAGCAATATTGAAAGCCAATGTTTTAAAAAAGTATGACATCTGCCAATGTATAAAGTTGGAAAATGGGAATAGTGCCGATGTGTATAATCTCAACATGATTATAGCCCTATCCTATCAAATAGACACTGGACATTCTGCTTCATTCAGAAAATGGCTTATCAGTAAAGTTGCTTCCAAACAAAAGGGCATATCTCTCTTTATTCCTATAAGCGCAGCTAACATATATAATTGCTAATACCTTTGCTAAAAGTCCAACTTGGTTTTATTCTACGTTGGACTTTTCTTTTCTATTTTGGCACAGTTGACCTAGAATAATGCTACCTTTTGGTGACAAATGCTGCCACTTTCAGGGAAATGTATTTATACATCTTGCTAATGATATATATTTGCACACAAACGATTAGCATATATTATTATGAAGCAGAAAAAAATAGAACATATTACTTTGAATCTGATTGTTTTCGGGACAATCGCTATCATTGGTGTTTTAGCCCGTCAGACCGTACTACACTATGGTTGGGATGAGTTCAGCAGCTACCTCATTTTTGTGGTATGCTCCATTGTCATGGGTGCAATCTATCTCAATCTGCAAATGGTATTCAGACAACTCCTTTCACCAACAATAGAGAAGTGCTTTATGAGATTTGAGTGTTACCGCAATAAGGCTGTGGTGGTTGAAACTTCAATAGTACACTCGGAACTTGCCGAAAGTACTATAAATTCAGACCCCGTCATTTCTAAACCGGATCCCGAAATTGAAATCGAAACTACATCTGACACAGAAGAAGTTTCTATTCTTTCATGTCCTGAACTTGACGAAGACGTGGCTGAACTTCCAAAAGAAGACGCCACACCTTCTAGCATCAATAATATATCTATCGAATCCAATCAGCCAACAGAATATGAGGTGTTCCGAGCCAACGCTATGGCAGAGAAAGAGCGAGCATCACAAGAAAAGTTAGATAAGGTTCTCACATATACGAAACAGAACTTGGTTCTCTATCTTAGCGAAACTGACCTCAATCGCCTATGTGGATATATTACGGAATACTATTTCTCTGATTCTCTACCCAAAGTTGAACAGATAAAGGTTGATGCTCAATTAAAAACCATTGACATCATGCACTTTGGCTGGAACATCGGCAAGGCATTCGGTAAACCACGCCTACAGACTGCCACATTTATAAAAAGAGTATTTGCTCATATCCTCCGTGATTCGGAAATATCCACCATTGAGCGCAAAATGTCGCACACGGAATCTGAGTGCAAGATTAAACTGGATAGAAAGATTGCATGAATATAACCCTATATAAATACTATTTGATAAAAGTAAGGTCTATATTTTGTTCTATTATCATCAGAATAATGCCTATTAAAATTCCTACTACAATCTCTGATATCAAGCATTTTCGAGAATCATCAGAGGAAGATTCTTGCTTTGCAATTTTTGCTATATTTTTAGCTATCACGACTTTCGGAATATAGAATCTAACAGGAGTCCAAAGAGAAAAAACAATCAATAGAATGCCTATAAATAGGAACAAGGTAGAATCAAATTGCCATATCCTTATATTATTATAAATCATATATATTGCCAACGTAGATATAGCAACTCCAGTAATCCTTATGCAATGAATAAGCGTAAGCCTCCGGTGAACCACGTATTTCGCAATAGAAACAATTAGTCCCGGTTCGGTACGATTCGTTCAGATTCGCC
>CAKVBA010000076.1 GCA_934725305.1 uncultured Parabacteroides sp.
GCTGCTTGAAAATTTTCCACTCCTGACAAGATAAAAAAGAGGGCAAATCAAATATTTCTCAATTTGATACACCCTCACCCAATTTTCGGAAATAGCTTTCTCCTTTTTGACCGGATTAGTAGTCTCTTGTCTGTCTATTGACTTATTGTATTTTTATAGATAATAAACAAACTTTCAACGCAGCCACTGCAATCTATTCAAAACAAGCACCAACAAGAGTCGTAATCTGCTGACTGAATTGGGTTTAACCCAATGTGGTAATTCGTAAAAGCACAAGACACCAAGGATTAATGACCAAGGCCGAATTCCGATAACAACGAAGTGGTTTGCAATTATGACACTCTACAACTTTTATAAGGAGCGTCAGAATTAGCAAATAGAATGGTATCAGGTATAACTAAAACGCCTCACGTACATTAATATATTAAGGCACAAAAATAGAAAAGCCCGCAAAACAATGCGAACCCCAAAGATCAATCACAAACAACATGTACGCAATAGCGGTCAAAGGATGGACTTATCGGAAGAAATAGCCCAAAGAGAAAGTTACGTTGTTTTGAAATACAGAAGTTTCCCCGTCTCTTTTTACGGCCCTGCGGTCTATAGTGCCGAGCACTCCTCCGACAGAGAAAAAGAAACGGTTGTATTCGACAGCAAGCCCCACACTAACGCCCAGATCACACGGCTTCAAATCCTTCTCTTCGGTCACACCAAAATGCAAATCGGGATTGTTATCACGACTATCCATCTTGCCAAAAAGAGACCAGTCAAACACCGGTCCGGCATAGATAGTCATATCAATATCAGAAACCGGAATGGTGTAGGCCATGTTCACGGGAATCTGCAACGAGTAATACCAACATTTATTATAAAGAGACATCACTGCCATCCCGGGAGCCGAATAATAATTACCACCCTGATTGACAAAAGCAACCTCGGGACGAAGTGACCAGCGTCCCTTCAAAGGAATGTCGGTCAATGTTGCCAGACTAAAGCCAAAACGAGCACCTGATTCATAGGCATCATTTACCTTCTGGATTAGGGCAGAATAAGCTCCACCGGCCCGCACGCCCCAAGTAATCTTTGCCGTAGCAGGCACTACCAACAAGAGAGACAGTCCGATAAGCAGGATACACTTTCTTACAAAATTCTTCATTTGCGTCTTTTTATCTGCAGCAAAGATAGACAATTTCAAAATATAAGCGTACCTTTATTCCCCAAATTGACAAGACGAATCATTCATATATGGAACCGTTTATTCACCTACACGTACATACCCAATACTCTCTGCTTGACGGACAAGCCTCTATTGATGCGTTGATTGACAAAGCATCCAAAGACGGCATGCGCGCCATTGCCGTAACCGACCACGGCGTGATGTTCGGTATCAAAGAGTTTTTCAACAAAGTCAATAAAAAGAACGGAAAGCCCAAAGGTATCATCAAGGATGCAGAGAAAGAGCTGAAGCCGCTACTGGCCAAAGAGAGCCTGACCGACGAAGAGAAAGAGCAGGTAGAATCTTTACAGAAGCAAATTGCCGAAGCCCAAGCGTCAATCTTCAAGCCTATCATTGGATGTGAATGTTATTGTGCACATAACGGACGCCACAGCAAATTATCTACGCAAGACGACCGCAGTGGATGGCACTTGATTGTCTTGGCGAAAAACCTGAATGGCTATAAAAACCTGATCAAGATGGTCTCTCTATCATGGACCGAGGGTTTCTATGGCCGCCCGCGTATCGACAAGGAACTGCTCGAGAAATATCATGAAGATCTGATTATCTGTTCAGCCTGTTTAGGTGGAGAGATTCCTCAGCATATCATGAACGGACGTCTCGACAAGGCTGAAGAATCGGTGCTGTGGTTCAAGAATCTGTTTGGCGAGGATTTCTACCTGGAAATGCAACGCCACGAGACGCACGACCCCAATGCCGATTGTACCACTTATCCCAAGCAAGAAGAGGTAAACAAAGAGTTAATCAAGTTTGCCCGCAAACATAACGTAAAGCTGATTGCCAGCAACGACGTTCACTTTGTCAATGCCGATGATGCAGAAGCTCACGACCGGCTGATCTGTCTGAGTACGGGCAAAGATCTAGACGATCCCAACCGTATGCGCTACACCAAACAGGAGTGGATGAAAACAACGGCCGAGATGAATGCGATCTTCAGCGACATTCCGGAGGCTCTGAGCAACACGCTTGAAATTGCCGATAAGATAGAGTTTTATTCCATTGATAACGGTCCGATCATGCCGACCTTTGCCATCCCTGAAGAGTTCGGTACCGAAGAGCTGTATCGACAGAAGTTCACGGAGCAGGATTTGTTTGACGAATTCACTCGCGACGAGAACGGACAGGTTGTCTTGAGCGAAGAGGATGCCAAGAGCAAGATCAAGAAGCTGGGCGGCTACGACAAACTGTACCGCATCAAACTGGAAGCAGACTATCTGCGCAAGCTGACCTACGACGGTGCCCACATCTGCTATGGCGAAGAATTGAGCGACGAAGTGAAAGAACGTCTGAACTTTGAGCTGCATATCATGAAGACAATGGGTTTCCCCGGCTACTTCTTGATTGTGCAGGACTTTATCAAAGCTGCACGTGAAGAACTGGGTGTATCTGTCGGACCGGGCCGTGGATCGGCTGCGGGATCGGCCGTTGCCTATTGCCTGGGAATCACTCGAATCGACCCGATCAAATATGACCTGCTGTTTGAGCGTTTCCTGAATCCGGACCGTATCTCTCTTCCGGATATTGATACGGACTTCGATGATGATGGCCGTGGCGACGTGTTGCGTTGGGTGACTGATAAATATGGAGCCGAACGTGTGGCTCACATCATCACCTATGGTACGATGGCCACCAAATCGGCCATCAAGGATGTAGCCCGTGTACAGAAGCTGCCTCTGCCCGAATCGAACCGCCTGACCAAGTTGGTACCGGATAAAATTCCGGACATGAAGAAATTTAAGCTGAAGGATGCTATTAATTATGTGCCTGAACTGAAAGAGGCGGCAACAGGTAGTGATCCTTTGGCCCGCGACACCTTGAAATATGCCCAGATGCTGGAAGGTAACGTGCGTAATACGGGTGTTCATGCGTGTGGTGTCATCATCGGACGCTACGACATCTCTGACGTTGTGCCCGTCAGCACGGCAAAAGACAAGGATACGGGCGAAGAGATGCTGGTTACTCAGTATGAAGGATCTGTCATTGAAGAGACCGGTCTGATCAAGATGGACTTCTTGGGACTAAAGACGCTGTCTATCATCAAGGAGGCGATTGAAAACATCAAGCATACAACCGGTCAATCGCTTGATATAGATCATATCAGTTTAGAGGATCCTGCCACCTACAAGCTCTATTGCGACGGAAAGACCACCGGCACATTCCAATTTGAGTCGGCTGGTATGCAGAAGTATCTGAAGGAGTTGCAACCCTCTAAGTTTGAAGACTTGATTGCCATGAATGCCCTATATCGTCCGGGACCGATGGACTATATTCCCTCTTTTATTGCCCGCAAACAGGGAAAAGAGGAGATAAAATATGACATTCCGGTCATGGAGCGTTATTTAAAGGACACCTATGGCATTACAGTCTATCAGGAGCAGGTCATGCTTCTGTCTCGCTTGCTGGCCAACTTCACCCGTGGTGAGAGTGACGCTTTGCGTAAAGCTATGGGTAAGAAGCTGATCGAAAAGATGAATCAGCTGAAGTCTAAATTCCTGGCCGGTGGACAGGTCAACGGCTATAAAGAGGAGACTTTAAATAAGATCTGGGCCGACTGGGAGAAGTTTGCTTCATACGCTTTCAACAAGAGTCATGCCACCTGCTACTCATGGGTGGCCTATCAGACGGCCTATCTAAAGGCGAACTATCCTTCGGAATACATGGCTGCCGTATTGAGCCGAAGTTTGTCAAACATTGTGGATATCACCAAGTTTATGGACGAATGTAAGGCGATGAACATCCAGGTGTTGGGCCCGGATGTCAACGAATCGTTCCTGAAGTTCGGTGTGGATAAGCAGAAGAACATCCGCTTTGGTTTAGGTGCCGTTAAGGGCGTGGGCGAAGCGGCTGTGCTAAACATCATTGAGACGCGCAAAGAGGGACCGTTCCTCAACATCTTCGACTTTGTGGAACGTGTGAATCTGACTGCCTGCAACAAGAAGAATATCGAATCACTGGCGTTGGCGGGAGCCTTTGACAACTTAGGCATCCAGCGAGAACAGTTCTTTGCCGACAACAACAAAGGAGAAATCTTCATAGAAACACTGGTACGCTATGGCAACAAATATCAAATGGATAAAAGCACTGCTGCCAACTCCCTATTTGGAGATGACAACTTTGCCACCATTGCCCGACCGGATATTCCGCAATGCGAACGATGGAGCGACCTGGAGCGGTTAAACAAAGAGAAGGAGTTAGTTGGCATCTATCTGTCGGCTCATCCATTAGATGCCTACCGCATCATATTGACATATGTCTGCAACACAGGTATGGCCGAATTGAATGACCGCGAAAGCCTACAAGGACGCGAGATTCTGCTGGGCGGCATAGTTACCGACTATCGCGAAGGCATGAGCAAGAATGGCAAGCCTTATGGCTTCATCAAAATAGAGGACTTCACCGGCAGTGGCGAGATTCCGCTGTTCGGACAGAATTATATTGATTATAGCAAATATGGCAAACAGGGAATGTATCTGCTGATAACGGCTCGCGTTGAACCCAGCAGCTGGAACCCTGCAAAAACCGAATTCCGCATTGTTTCAATCCGCCTGCTGCAAGACGAAAAGGACAAGCTGATTGAAAATATCAGCATTACCGTGCCTATTCATGACCTGGACGAGCCAACGATCAATGAGCTTTCGGTCTTGATCAAAAACAATCCGGGCCAGAGTTTGTTATATTTCAAAGTGGTAGATGGAGAGCATAATGTTTCCCTGAATCTGTTCTCACAAAATATCCGCCTGAACGTGACACAGGCATTAGTCGATTTCCTTCAAGAGAATGAAAATATCGACTTCAAAATTAATGGGTAATATTGCTTAAAGCTGAAAGATTTACTATTTTTGACCCGATAAACAACAGTAAACCCAAAACGGTCATTAAACCGAAAAGTAGAATGATTGGATATTTTTATTCTTAAAATCTAATGACCGAATTGTGTTAAAAAAGAGTATAAACAATTTAGTAAGATAAGTTATTATGGCACTACAAGTAACAGATGCAAATTTTGAAGAGTTGGTAAACTCTGGTAAGCCCATGGTTCTTGATTTCTGGGCAGAATGGTGTGGACCTTGCCGCATGGTAGCCCCGATCATCGATGAATTGGCTACAGAATACGAAGGCCGCGTAGTAATCGGTAAGATGGACGTTGACAACAACAACGATGTTGTAGGTCAGTTCGGTATTCGTAACATTCCTACTGTTATCTTCTTCAAAGATGGTAAGGTAGTTGACAAACAGGTAGGCGCAGCTCCTAAGGCGACATTCGTATCTAAGATTGAAGCACTTTTATAATTTAATAGCGCGAAGCATTTCACGCTTCCCTGGAGGGCCGGGTATTCTTTCAACAGAGAACCCGGCCTCTTTCATCATACGACGAACGGCACCTTTGGCGCAGTAAGTTGACAAAACGGCTCCATGGCTCATCTGTGCGTATAGACGGTTAAAGATGGTCTGATTCCACATCTCGGGCTGTTTATCCGGACCAAAAGCATCAAAGTAAACCAAATCTATCTCATGCGGCAGTTCATGCTGATTGCTATCACCCTCAATCTTATGCAGCATAAAATGGTCGGTAATGGCTGTCTGCTTATTCCATTCGGCCGAATGGAGTGCCTGAAACAGCTCTTTCCGCTCTGGCCATATCATCACTCCATAGTTTAAGGCTGTTACAATCTCGGCAGACAAAGGATAAAGTTCTATGGAGTTATACTCTATCTCCGCCGGACGCTGCTTCATCCATTGATCTTTGAGTGTCAGGAAAGCGTTCAATCCGGTTCCGAAACCAATTTCCATAATACGCACTTTGGGTTTATCCACATGATGTAGTCCTGCCTCTATAAATACATGAAGAGATTCCTGCACAGCACCATTCACGGAATGATAGTGTTCATCCAACGCTGGAACAAATAGTGTATGACTCCCATCGGCTGTTATCTGCAATTCTCTTCCTTCTGTCTGGTTCATTCTTTCTGCTTTTCTTTTACCCGACAAAGATACATATTATTTATGAGGAGAGCGAAGGATGGTGGCTCAGTAGAAATCTAGTGGGGATACGCATATAGCATAGCAATGCGGAATAGAAAGAACTTCTTATCTGCTACG
>CAKVBA010000077.1 GCA_934725305.1 uncultured Parabacteroides sp.
ACGATGAGTTTAATCGGGAAAATACGGGAACGTCTGCCGGTTAACTCAGATTGAAGGAATTAAATGACTATCCCTAGTTATTCCGCCCGAACGGAGTGCCTACCCATTTTCAAAAAAGTCTATACCCTTTTTCCAAAAACTCTATAGACTATTGATAGATAGTCTATAACCCCTTTTTAAAGGGTGTTTGGGCCGAGACAGAATCGTCTGTCAAGTCCGGCGAAGTTGCCCGTCTTTTCTGCCGGATCCGTTGCCACTTTTAGTAAATAACAATACGAATAAAAATACAATAACTATCTCTCCGATGGCTATAGCAGTATGTTGAGACAACCAATGAAAACATCATATGTGGATTTCTATAGTCTTTTCAATCATCCGGAAAAGGATTGGGAATCTCTTTTGGACGTGAGTCAGAAAGAAGATTGTCAATTGTCTGTTTTTTGATGGGGCTTGGAATAGCAAAATAAGACTCGAGCATTGAATATACAATGGCCGAGCGATATTCTTTTATCCCAATTCGGTCATTAGATTACAATTCTTGTTGGTACTTGTTTTGAACAGATTGCAATGGCTCTACGTTGAAGGCATAGCGGGCTATGTCGAAATGCAGGCGGAAGCAAGATGCCGAAAGAAGTGCTGACAAGAGTTGGAAAGAATAAAAATAGTCAGTTGTTTTACTTTTTTCGTTCTAATGACCGATTTGGGTTTATATTCAATCGCTTTTATCGGACAGCAATAATAGAGAATCTCAATTATGCCGGACAACAGGGCATCAAATTTCTGATACCTTTTTCTGATACCTTCTTTTAACCCCACACTTATATCTCTTTCAAAATCAGCATAAAGGATATCGCTATTTCAGACACTGTAAAAAATAATATCACGAAATCCTTGTTTTTTCCAAAAATTGGTTACATTTGCGGTGTGTTTAAAAAAAGACAAACAGAACAAATGAGACAATTTATCTTTACATATTACTTCTATTACTTTTACTTTAGCAAGGTAAAGGCAGGAGTTTGTATGTAAAGCATTGATGTTTGAATGTATATATTAATAAATATGAAGTCCTGCTGTTTTATACGGCGGGACTTTTTTTATTTATAAAAACACCATTCAACATCACTAAAAAAGGAGGAGAAAGAAGAGGATGAAAAAAAGAGTAGCAATTCAAGGTATTGCGGGATCGTATCACGACATCGCTGCCCGCAACTATTTCGAAGGAGAAGAAGTTGAGACCATTCCATGCAACACTTTTAGAGAAGTGATCGGCACCATTAAGAAAGATCCGTCTATCGTTGGACTGATGGCCATTGAAAACACAATAGCCGGAAGCCTACTGCAGAATCACGAGCTGATCAGAGAAAGCGGTCTGTCTATTGTTGGCGAATACAAACTGCGCATCTCTCATGCTTTAGTGGCTCTACCGGGAAGTAGCATCCACGACATCACCGAAATCAACTCTCACCCAATTGCCTTGATGCAATGTATGGATTTTCTTGATACATTGCCTCATGTCAAAGTGGTTGAAAAGGGAGATACTGCGGGAAGTGCTCATTGGATTGCCGACAATCAATTGAAGGGTCATGCTGCCATTTGTGGCAAGCTGGCCGCCGAGATCTACCACATGGAGGTTTTGGCAGAAGGTATTGAATCCAACAAACACAACTTCACCCGCTTCTTGGCTATTGCCGACAAATGGATTGCCAACGAAATGCTGCGCAGTGTCGAAAAGAATAAAGCATCACTCGTTTTTTCCTTGCCTCACACAATAGGAAGTCTTGCTAAAATTCTATCTATACTCTCTTTCTACGACATGAATCTGACAAAGATACAGTCTCTGCCCATCATCGGACGCGAATGGGAATATTTGTTCTACGTCAATCTGACATTCATCGATTATCTGCGATATAAACAGGCACTAGATGCTATCAGACCATTAACAAAAGACTTAAAAATACTTGGTGAATATGAAGAAGGAAGACAAAGTATGTAAGATCTCACCCGCCGACCGGGTAAGCAGCGTACAGGAATACTATTTCTCGAAGAAGTTGAAAGAGGTGGCTGAAATGAATGCAGCCGGGATGAACGTGATAAGCTTGGGCATTGGAAGTCCCGATCTTCCTCCTTCAGAATCGGCTATTCAGGCATTATGCAAAGATGCAGCCCAAACAGACGCACATGGCTATCAACCTTATATTGGCATTCAGCCTCTGCGCGAAGGGTTTGCTCAATGGTATAAGACCTGGTATAATGTGGATCTGGATCCGAAGACAGAGATTCAGCCTCTGATTGGATCGAAAGAGGGAATCCTTCACATCTCGATGGCTTTCCTAAATCCGGGTGATGGTGTGTTGGTTCCGAATCCGGGCTATCCTACTTACAGTTCTGTAAGTAAACTATTGGGTGCCAGGCTGAACTACTATGAGCTAAAAGAGGAATCCGGATGGCAACCCGACTTCGAGGCCTTGGAACAGATGGATCTGAGCGGCGTTAAGCTGATGTGGACCAATTATCCCAATATGCCGACAGGAGCCAATGCAACCATGGAACTTTACGAGAAACTTATTAACTTCGGTCGCCGTCACAACATCATTATCTGTAACGACAATCCCTATAGCTTCATCCTGAACGATCATCCGATGAGTATCTTGAACGTTCCGGGAGCCAAAGAGATCTGTATTGAGCTGAATTCCATGAGTAAAGCGCATAATATGCCGGGATGGAGAATGGGAATGCTGGCATCTAATGCGCAGTTTGTCCAATGGATCTTGAAGGTGAAGAGCAACATTGACTCCGGTCAGTTCCGCCCTATGCAGAAGGCTGCAATCGAAGCGTTGAAGACGACCAAAGAGTGGTATGACCACATGAACACGGTGTATCGCAGTCGCCGAGACCTGGCCGGACAGATTATGGAAGCATTAAAATGCACCTATGATCCGAAGCAGGTGGGAATGTTCCTTTGGGGACGCGTTCCCGACTCAGCCAAGAATGGCGAAGCTATTGCCAACAAAGCATTGTATGAAGCGCATGTCTTTATCACTCCGGGATTTATCTTCGGAAGCAAAGGCGAACGCTACATCCGCCTCTCGCTTTGTTGCAAGAATGAGACTTTAGAAGAGGCATTAAAACGAATAAAAACAATCAATTAATATATAGGTTAGATATGGAAATGAAAATAGAACCACTAGCATTACCCGGCGTTGATCCCAAACGCCCTATTGTTATCGCCGGCCCTTGTAGTGCCGAGACAGAAAAACAAGTGATGGAAACCGCCTGCGGATTAGCAGATAAAGGCATCAAGATATTTCGTGCAGGCGTATGGAAACCGCGTACTAAACCAGGCGGTTTTGAGGGTAATGGCGTAAAGGCTCTTCCCTGGCTCAAACGCGTTAAGCAGGAAACAGGAATGCTGATTACAACCGAGGTAGCGACCAAAGACCATGTGTTCGAAGCCTTAAAGGCAGGCGTGGATATCCTTTGGATTGGTGCACGCACCACGGTCAATCCCTTTGCTGTGCAGGAGATTGCCGATGCGCTGAAAGGTGTGGATATTCCTGTATTGATTAAAAACCCGGTGAATCCGGACTTGGAATTGTGGATCGGAGCTTTCCAGCGTCTTTATGGTGCAGGCCTGCATCGTCTGGGTGCTATCCACCGCGGATTCAGCTCCTACGACAAGAAGATCTACCGCAACTTACCCTTATGGCACATTCCCATTGAACTGCGTCGCCGCATGCCTGATCTGCCTATCTTCTGCGATCCCAGCCATATCGGTGGCAAGCGTGAACTGATTGCTCCGCTCTGCCAACAGGCCATGGATTTGAGTCTCGATGGTCTGATGATTGAATCACACTGCAACCCCGACGAAGCATGGAGTGATGCTTCTCAGCAGATTACTCCGGAAGTATTGGATTATGTATTGAATCTGCTGGTCATCCGTGAAAGCAATCAGACGACAGAAAACCTGTCGGCTATGCGCCGGGAGATTGATGCCATCGATGAACAGATGCTGGAACTGTTGTCTAAACGTATGCGCATCTCACGTGAGATTGGTATCTACAAGAAGGAACATAACATGCCTATTTTGCAGTCTCCACGCTATAGCGAGATCCTTGAAAAGCGATCAAACCTGGGAGAACAGATGGAGTTAAGTACTGAATTTATCAAAAAGATCTTGCGGAACATTCACGAAGAATCGGTTCGTCAGCAAATGATCGTCATGAATGAACAATAAGAGATTATGAAGATACTGATTTTAGGTGCCGGAAAAATGGGCTCTTTCTTTACCGATCTGCTGAGCTTCGACCATGAAGTAGCGGTATTGGAGAAAGATCCCCAGCGAATGCGATTTATTTACAATGCATTGCGGCTGCAACATGAAGAAGAGATAGCCGAATTTGCGCCCGAACTGGTAATCAATTGTGTGACTTTGAGTCACACGATTGATGCCTTCAAGAAGGTGATTCCCTATTTGCAACCCTATTGCATCATTTCCGATATTGCTTCTGTGAAGACGCAGCTGAAAGAGTTTTATGAGACATGTGGCTTTCCCTACGTTTCAACGCATCCGATGTTTGGTCCGACCTTTGCCAACTTAGGCCAGCTTGACAGAGAAAACACGATCATCATCTCGGAAGGCGATCATCTGGGTAAAGTATTCTTCAAAGATATGTATAGTACATTGCATCTGCATATCTGCGAATACACCTTCGAAGAGCATGATAAGGTGGTGGCCTATTCACTGGGGATTCCGTTTGCTTCAACCATGGTGTTTGCTGCCACTATGAAGCATCAGGATGCTCCGGGTACAACCTTCAAACGTCACATGAAGATTGCCCGTGGCCTTTTGTCGGAAGATGATTATCTATTGACAGAAATCCTTTTCAATCCGCGTACACCTAAACAGATCGATCGCATTCAGGAAGAATTGAGCATATTGCAAGAGATCATCAAGAACAAGGATTCTGATGCCATGAAGGGTTATCTGACTAAGATCCGTAAGAACATTGAGTAGGATTCTCTTTTAACCCAATTCGGTCATTAGATTACAATTCTTGTTGGTACTTGTTTTGAGCAGATTGCAATGGCTGAGTTAAAGGCATAGTGGGCTATGTCGAAACGCAGGCGGAAGCAAGATGCCAAAAGAAGTGCTGACAAGAATTGGAAAGAATAAAAATACTCAGCTGTTTTACTTTTTTCGTTCGAATGACTGATTTAGGTTTAAATTTACGCTAAAATCTGCGAACAGCTAAAAAGAGCTATTATAAGAGTTTCATCTCAATAGAGGAATCGTTATATTAACTTTTTACGGTTCTTTTCTGTATTTATATAATGTGGCATAACCATAATCGCAGAAAATGATGTATTTTCGTAGGCAAAGCGTATATAAAAACAAGTCCCGATAGCTTGATGAATCGGAGAACAGATTGAAAGGGTAATATTCAGAATGGCTTATGAATAAAGGAAAAGACGGTTTCTCCCTCCATTCCAGCGAGGTGAATCCTATCAGCAAGGAAGATTACGCCAAGATAGAGCTATTGGTGAAAGCGGCAAAGGCTTTTGCCCGCAGCACTTACCAGTGCGTCTATATCATCGACTATTTTCATCAGGACTTTATCTATGCATCGGATAATCTCGCTTATCTCTGCGGATTAGAACCCGAGCAACTGATGAAGGCCGGTTATCAGATGTATATCGACCATGTTCCGGAAGATGACCTGCAGATACTGCTCGAAGTGAACAAGAAGGGATTCGACCTTTTCAACGAATTGCCTGTGGACGACCGTCTGGACTATACCATCTCGTATGACATTCATCTTACCAACGGCAAACAGAGCCGATTGATTCACCATCAGCTTACCCCGATTCTTCTTTCCGACGACGGAAAGATTTGGCTTGCCCTCTGCACCGTGTCATTGGCCGATACCTATGTGCCCGGCCATATCATCATGCAAAAGCACAGAGACAGCAGTTACTATGAGTATTCCACAGATAGACACCAGTGGGAAAAGAAAGAGGGTATAACCTTGAGCGAGACAGAGAAAGATGTATTGAGATTGTCTGCCCAAGGTTATACGATGGTAAGCCTCCGGTAAAGTACGTATTTTCTGCAATCTCTTCGTCCAGTATCTTTGTACCCAAAAATAAGACTTATGAT
>CAKVBA010000078.1 GCA_934725305.1 uncultured Parabacteroides sp.
GATTTAAATATCAAGGATTTAGGATAAACTTCACGTGAAAAAATACTGTTTTTTTCTTTGCAGCGTTGAAGTTGGGTCAAGAAACTTGTTGTATCCTCGCTTATTGACCTGCTGCTTCGTGATGAGCCCTCTCTTGTAGGCTTTTCTCAGTCGTGCAATGCCACGATCGCGATTGTAAGCTTCTTTCTTTGCCCGTTTCTCCGAATAACTGATAATCAGACGCTCTCCGTTCTGTCGTTTATGCTCATAACTGGTTTTATCTTTCTTTTCCTATAAAAGAATCCATTGCTTGACGTTTGCGCTCTCACTCTTTATACGTGCTCCGAGTATATACTTGTAGCCGGCTTCTTGCAATAGTGCCACATTGTTCTTGTTCATCAGACCGGAATCTGCCACGACAACGAAATCGGCTCCAAGCGTGAAACGTTGTTTGAAGTCATCTATCATCGGTATCATAGTGAAACCTTCATACTGGCTGCCGTTAAACAAGGAATATGACAGAGGATAGCCTCCCTCGGAAACCAACAGACCGAGCACGACCTGTGACTCTGCCGTCTTGCCGTCCTTCGAGAACCCGGGTTCGCGTAGCACGTCAGTTTGGGATGTTTCAAAGTACAGTGTCGTTACATCATAGAACATTAGTCCAATTTTACCACCGAATATCTTACGCGTATGCTCCACACTGATTTGCTGTGCCAATTCCATCTGTGTGTTGTAAAGCTTGTCCATATAGCGGTAGATACGGTTGAGGTCTATGTCCTCGTCGTAGTACGATTTCAGATAGTCTACGGTAGCATGTTTGCTCCTGGGTTGTGACACCCTGGCAATGACAAGATAGCGGAGGATCTCATCCGGTATTCTATCGAAACCTATGCTGTCATAAACTTGATTTAATAGCAATCGAGTACCGTTTATCAGGACAGAGTCCATATTCTCCACTACACGTGTCGTCTCTTCAAGTTCCTTGCTACAACGGTCATCAAAGTCCAGTTCTTGCTGCCCTGCGAATGAATGAATCCAAGCTTTAGCCTTTTCATACAATAAAGATATCTCTTCTTCAGAAGAGGACGCTCCAAAAGATTTTATTTCCTTGTACTTGCCACTGGCTTTGCTGACTACGACTATGCTGGTGGTTCCGGATTTGTTATGTTTCTTGCGCACATACATGCTACAAAGGTACATATTTTTCACTTGCGCCACCCAAAACCACCCAATCATTTGACATAATTAGCTGATTTACAATATGCGCTATGTGATAGCACAGAAAAGTGACGAAGTCAAGAAATATGCACCGAGAGATAGTTATTGTATTTTTATCCGGATCATTATTTACTAAAAGAGGTAACGGATCCGGCAGAAACGACGGGCAACTTCACCGGACTTGACAGACGAATCAATCTCGGCCCAAACACCCTAAAAAAAAGGTTATAGACTCTCTTTCAATTGTTTATATAGTTTTAAAAAAAGGTAGGCTCTTTTTTGAAAACGAGTAGGCACTTTTTTGAAAATGGATAGGCACTCCGTTCGGACGGAATAACTACTCCGTCGGAAAGGAGTAGGCACCCAATTTTCGGAAATAGCTTACTCCTTTTTGACCGGATTAGCAGCCTCTTGTCTGCCTGTCGGCTTATTGTATTTTTATGGTTGATAAATAGGCCTTCAACGCAGAGCCATTACAATCTACTCAAAACAAGCACCAACAAGAATCGTAATCTAATGACCGATTTGGGTTTATACTAAACAGGCTATGCAGCCTCAAAAGGTGCGCCCTATAAAAACAAGAAACACGGACTCTTCAGCCCCGCTAAGCAGCTGAATAAGTCCGTGTCCCCAATAATTTAAATCTCCCTATTATTTACGGAAAGGAGCTTTTACTACCAATGCCTTCAAGCTCTTGTTACGAACCTTAATAGCGATTTCTGTACCAGCCTTAGCAAATGCAGGTTTTACATAACCCATACCGATACCCTTCTTCAGAGCCGGAGCCATTGTACCAGAAGTAACTACACCGATAACGTTGCCTTCCATGTCAGCGATTTCATAACCATGACGAGGAATACCCTTATCCTGCAATTCGAAAGCACACAATTTACGAGTTACGCCCTCTTTCTTCTGACGTTCCAATTCTGCACGGTTAGTGAAGTTCTTGCCTTCAACAAACTTAGTGATCCAACCCAAACCTGCTTCGATAGGAGAAGTTGTGTCATCCAAATCGTTACCATACAGACAGAAGCCCATTTCCAGACGCAATGTGTCGCGAGCACCCAAACCGATAGGCTTGATACCTTCAGGTTTACCAGCTTCGAACAAAGCATTCCAGATTGTCATAGCATCCTTCGGGTAGAAATAAAGTTCGAAACCACCAGCACCAGTGTAACCAGTGTTAGAGATGATAACGTCTTTACATCCGGCGAATTCGCCAGTAACGAATGAATAATAAGGGATAGAAGCCAAATCAACTGATGTCAAGCGCTGCAATACTTCCTGAGCTTTCGGACCCTGAACTGCCAACTGAGCTGTGTTGTCAGAAGCATTTTCCAATTCAGCACCTACTGTATTGTGACTAACGCACCATTCCCAGTCCTTAGCAATGTTACCAGCATTAACAACCAACAGATATTTCTGATCTTCGTAACGATAAACCAACAGGTCATCAACGATACCACCTTTATCGTTCGGGAAACATGTATATTGAGCTTTGCCCACTTCCAAAACAGAAGCGTCATTTGAGGTCACACTCTGCAAGAAAGCCAAAGCGTTCGGACCTTTTACCCAAAATTCACCCATGTGAGAAACATCAAATACACCGACGCCATTCACGACAGTCATGTGTTCTTCGATAATGCCTGAATATTCGATAGGCATGTTAAAACCAGCAAATTCATGCATCTTAGCACCCAGTGCAATGTGCAGATCGGTAAACGGAGTTGTCTTCATGTTATTTGTTCTTTAAGATTTTTGTGCTGATAACTCAGCGATTTTTATAATTGTTTGCATACTCTTTTCCAAAGAGGGAACCGGAAGGAATTCATAACGTCCATGGAAATTCAATCCACCGGCAAAGATATTTGGACAAGGCAAGCCCATAAATGACAAGCGTGCGCCATCCGTACCACCACGAATCGGCTTCACTTCAGGAACAACACCGACTGATTCCATAGCCTTATAAGCCAGATCAACAATGTATTTCTTCGGTTCCACCACTTCGCGCATATTATAATACTGATCACGAACAGCCAATGTTGTGCTGTTAGGATGCAGACGATTCATCTGGTCAACAAACGACTGTAAGAGCTGCTTTCTATCTTCAAACAGTTTGCGGTCGTGGTCGCGGATGATGTATGTCAATGAAGCCTCTTCAATCGATCCGGTCATACCAATCAGATGGAAGAAACCTTCATAACCGACTGTATGCTCGGGGCGCTGTGCTGCAGGCAACCAGCCGGCAAACTCAACGGCCAGCAAAGAGGCATTCAGCATTTTATCCTTGGCATATCCCGGATGTACATTCAAGCCCTTGAATGACACCTTGGCTGTAGCAGCATTGAAGTTTTCATACTCCAACTCTCCCACTTCACCACCATCAATGGTGTAGGCATAGTCGCAACCGAACTTAGCTACATCAAAATGGTCTGCACCTGCGCCAATCTCCTCATCCGGAGTAAAGCCAAGACGAATCTTACCATGCTTCACTTCAGGATGTTCCTGCAAATACTGAACAGCAGAGATTATAGCAGCCACACCGGCCTTATCATCAGCGCCCAGCAATGTTTTACCATTCGTAACAATGATATCTTGTCCTTCATAATCGGCCAATTCAGGGAACATAGCTGTTGACAGCACAATGTTTTCCTCTTCATTCAGCACAATGTCGCCACCCTTATAGGCAACGATACGGGGCTGAACATCCTTGCCCGACATATCTGGACTTGTATCCAGGTGAGCAATGAAACCAACGGTCGGAAGTTTTTCATCTGTATTAGCCGGTAATGTAGCCATCAGATAACTCTTCTCGTCCAACGAGATCTCTTCCAATCCCATTGCTTTCAACTCTTTCTTCAATGCTTCAGCAAAAACAAGCTGACCCGGTGTACTGGGAGTTGTCCCTGTTGTCTCACTTGACTGAGTGTCGAAAGTGACATATTTCAAGAATCTATCCAATAAAGTCATAACGCAATCTGTTTTTAGTCGTACCAATTTTTTACAGCCATAAAAGTAGGCAAACTGCATTACATGGCAAAAAAATAGTGAAACATTTTGCTTACAATCGACCGTACAACGGGCAACTTATCAGTTAAAAGTGGCTACTTCCATCAAAACAGTGTGTACAAACCTTACATTTTGGCAAGCCAATAGCCTCAATCAATGTTTCCAATGTGTTAAACTTGAGTGAGCTTAATCCAAAACGCTCGGCAATCAAGTTCACCATCTTCTTATATTCAGGCGAATCTGTAGTTGCATACTTATCTAATTTTGCATTCTCGTCGCCCTCAAGCTCCTTGATGATACGGCGTGTGATCAGCTCCAACGGGCTCTTCTGCGAAGTGAAGCCCAAGAACGGACAGCCATAAATCAACGGAGGACAGGCAATACGCATGTGCACCTCTTTAGCTCCATAATCATACAGAATCTTCACGTTGTCGCGAAGCTGTGTACCACGTACAATAGAGTCGTCGCAAAACAGGATGCTCTTTCCCTGCAACATGGCGCGGTTAGGAATCAGCTTCATCTTAGCCACCAATGAACGCATCTCTTGATTGGCCGGAGTAAAGCTACGAGGCCATGTCGGTGTATATTTAGTGATCGCTCTATGATAAGGAATACCTTTTCCTTCGGCATAACCGAGTGCCATACCAACACCTGAATCGGGAATACCACAAGCACAATCCACTACGGAGTCGTCTTTCTGTCCCATCTTATAACCACTCTGGAAACGGACCTCTTCAACATTCTTTCCTTCATAGCATGAGTTGGGAAAGCCATAATAGACCCATAAAAAAGAACAGATCTGCATACCTTCATTGGGCTCACGCATCTGTTCTATTCCATCAGCCCGCAAGCGCAAGATTTCGCCCGGACCTACAAACCGTTCTACTTCATAATCTAAATTAGGCAAACTGCTCGATTCGCTGGTAGCCGCATAAGCTCCCTCTTTCTTGCCGATCACGATGGGCGTACGTCCCCATTTGTCGCGAGCCACAATGATGCCGTCTTCGGTCAACAACAACATTGAGCATGATCCCTTAATCTTATTATATACATTCTCGATACCTTCAACAAAGTCTTTACCCTGTGTAATCAACAGAGCAATCAACTCTGACTGGTTGGTCTTTCCCGAACTCAATTCTGAAAAGTGCATGTTTGCATCAAGCAGCTCCTTTTCCAGTTCAGTAATATTGTTGATTCTGGCAACCGTTACTATAGCGAACTTGCCAAGATGAGAGTTGAACACAATCGGCTGCGCATCAGTGTCGCTGATAATACCAATACCCGCATTCCCTTTAAACTTAGGAAGAGCCGATTCAAACTTCGAACGGAAATATGCATTTTCAAGATTGTGAATAGATCGTACAAAACCCTCTTCTGCATCGTAAGTAGCTAAACCGCCCCTACGAGTTCCCATATGGGAATTGTAGTCTGTACCATAGAACAAATCGGCTACACAAGCCGACTTTGAAATAGTTCCGAAAAAACCACCCATTGTTGTCGTGTTTTTGATTAAGTAATTTGTCTGCAAAGGTAAGAGATTAATTTTATTCCAACCGACATTCAAAAAAACATTTTATTGCTAATCTGCATCTATTTTACGCTATAAACACGACGATCGGAATCATATACACATTTTAACACTGACAAAACAAATAGATTATCAATCTATTAGAGACAAAATTTAAATTAAATAGCATAAACCACTTGCAATGTAAGAAATAATATCTACTTTTGCACCTGGGTAAGTCCTATACGGCATGCTCCCTCGGAATCCCCCAGGGCTTGACCGCAGCAAGGGTACTTGGTTGTAGCGGCGCGATGTAGTTAGCTTACCCACTTGCCTCTTTAGCTCAGTTGGCCAGAGCACGTGATTTGTAATCTCGGGGTCGTTGGTTCGAATCCGACAAGA
>CAKVBA010000079.1 GCA_934725305.1 uncultured Parabacteroides sp.
CCTTGGCGTCTGTGGGTACGAACTTATTCGTGAATTATTCATATTTGTAAAATTAATTTTGAACAGTTACTTACTATCTTCCTGCCTTAACAACTCCCGATTCTCCTTATCCTGATTATTGAGTATCTTCCTACCATCGTTATACTTGCAGCCGAACTGGAAATTCCAAGAGAAGGTGAGCACAAAAGTGCATAAGCAGCTTCATCTGTTTACCATTGTTTGAATCGCTGCATATCCAATCCCATAAAGTCGGGTATCACATCAAACACCAAGTCTTTCAGAGCTTCGACCGGATTGGTGCTGCTCACTCCTATCACGCGCATACCGGCAGCATCTGCCGCCTTAATTCCATTAAAAGAGTCTTCAAAGACCAGGCAATCGGCCGGATCGGTTTTCAGGTCGGCCGCTCCTAACAGATAGCACATCGGATCGGGCTTTCCCTGCGTAATGCGGTCGGCCGTCACAATGGTATCGAACAGTTCCTGAATGGGCAAAGCGCGGAAAGCATTGGCCATCTTTGAATTATCCGAGCTGGTCACCAATCCCACTTGTACGCCATGAGCCTTCAGCATACGGATAAAATCCAGCGAACCGGCAATCAGCGGAAAGGGCATGTGAATCTCAAACTCCTGTAATTCCCGACACAACCGGTCAATCTCGGTTTGTGTATGATTGGCAAAATAGGTCTTTAGAATAAACGGCATCGTTGTCCCCTTTATCAGATGGGGAAAATCTTCATATTCCAACCGATAACGTTGGGCTGCGTTGCCCCAAAACTCACTATAGATAGGCTCTGTATCGGCAATGACTCCGTCAAAGTCGAACAGAGCTGTCTTTTTCATTTCATTCATTGATAATAACTATTGCATTAATTAATCAAAATTCTCCGCCCTTACTTTTTTGCTTGAAAATGGAACAAAAGAAGATGCTCTTTCAACTCTCCATCGGGACGATCGCTCTTGGCCAATAGCTCAAAGCTATAACGGTCACCATAGAATTGCTGTACCTCGTCGGCATAACTCTCGGCACAAAAGAAATAACCCTCGGTTGGCTTATCCAGCTCGAAGTTATGGAAATTATTTCCCATATAGAAGTTGAGTCCATATAGGTTTCTATACACCTTCAGATTATTCATCACATACATATTGTCTTTCGTCAACGGGAACTCTTTCTGAATGCGTTCGGCAAAAGTGCGGGCCGATCCGCCCTCGCGAATACTACGCATAATCACGCCATCAATTAGCTGATTCACACAGAAGGTGAGCACAATAGTTGCATACAATATTTTAATGTTGATCTTTTTAGACATCTGATAGAACACGATTCCCAACGAGATGGCCACCAATATCAAGATGCAGACAGTCACACATTTCGCCTCGATCAGTGTGTTCGAGATCAACTCCATCTGGCTCAGAGTAGAGGCTCGGTCGGTAAATTGTGCCACCAACGCCGGCAAGTCGAGCATGCCCATACCTACCAACAGGGAAACAACCAAAACGGCCGTGATCAGTAGTGCCAACACCGCCGCAAACACACGGGTTACCTTCGTGCGGTATTCCGTTATATAGATGATATATTGACTCAAAAACAGTGCGATAAAGGGGTAAGCCGGCATCAGATAGACACTGCGCTTGCTCGACGGAATCGAATAAAAGACGAGTGTGCAGACGATGGCAACCAAGCTAAACAACTTCACCTTCTCCATCGAACGCACCTTTTGCCAACCCTCTTTTACCAACTCTTTCAGCGACTTTTCGGGCTTGTGCCACTTCATGCCAAATAGGGTAAAGAAGGCAAATAGTGTCCAAGGAATGAATCCGGCAGCCAGAGAGGTGAAGTTATACCATATTCCATTCTCATGCCCCAGATTGTAGTGGATTTCCGGAGTTGGCAGATTGAAGAAGCGACCGAAATTCTCGGCCAGCACCACATTCAAAAACTCTTTGCCTCCCTGTTTCCAGGCCGCGATATACCACAAAGCAGGCAGGAATAACGAAGAGACACCGGCATAAAGCAGTGCTTTGAAGATGGTGAGTGATTTATATTTACCCAACATCACCAAATAAGAACCGAAGATAAATAGCGGGAGTAAGATGCCTACCGGCCCCTTTGTCAGAGTGGCACATCCCAACAATAGCGGGATAAACGGCGGAAGTCCCTTCAGCTCAAGATGTTCCTCCCATCGATAGAGCTGATACAACCCCAACACCATAAAGGTAGTCAGTAACATATCCACACGGGTTGTCATGGCCGCCCGATGTAATTCGAAACAGGTGATCATTAACAAGACCGCAATAAACGGCTCTTGAAACTTCACGATACGTCGGCCAAAGAAGATCAAAGTAAATCCTACCAAGATGACAAAAGCCAAAGTCGATGGCAGACGTGAAGTAAACTCCGATACATATCCTTGCGGATAGGAAAAGGCCGCAATCATCCAGTGGGTCATTGGTGGTTTATAGGCAAACTCATCGGCATAAACCTGAGGTAATACCCAGTTGCCAGTTTCCAGCATAGACACAGCCACAGCTGCTTCACGAGGTTCACCTTTGGTGGAAAAATCTCCCACTCCAATCCATGGCAACACAGACAGGATGCAGATGATCACAATCATGGTGACCGGCTTCTGCAAATAGAGATATTGAAGTGTTGGTGTACGCATACTCTTTGTTAACTTAATTAATGACGACTAAAAAATGAGCACAAAAGAACAACTTTTTGCGGACTTTTCTTACTATTTGTCCCGTTTTTTTAGGTTCCTAATGATTCTTTGATGGCTCTACGAATAGCCTCGGCATCCTCTTTGTTTTCTTTGAGGATTGAAAGAATGAGGTTTAAATAGCTCTCTTTGTTACTGATGCCACAGATGCTACAAAGGCGGCTCTGAGGTAACATTCCCTTCTGATTATAGACACGCAGAATGTTTTTATAGTCTCCCTCTTCGGCATAGTGGGTAAATTCTTCCTTGATATGATCGTAGATTTCCTTCACATGAATGTTTTGTTGGATGCTTTCGACATGTTCGGTCAGCTGCTCCACCGAAGTAATCTTGCGATCGACGGTTGTCTCGAGCCGCTTTCTCACCTGATGTTTGGCATGCAGGATCACTTGCGACTCCAGCTCCTTCTCGAACAGCTTCACCACATTGTCCTTTACCTCGGCAAACACCTGTTCGGGATCTTTCATCAGACGACGGGCAACGGTCTTGATCACCTCTTCGATCATCAGCAGGTTTTCCACCTCTGCCACATCGGGCACATAGATATGTTGTTTGCGCAAGTAATCAATCTCGCCTTGTGTCCGTCGGTCACGGTCCACAATACCTTTGCTATCCAACGTGTGGAAGTCCTTCAGCTGCCCAAACGCTTTGGTAGTTTCGATCACCTTCTGACAGCCACCCACCGGCTTCACCATATAATCGGGGAAGATTAGCGGATAGAGCCTGTTGTCGATACTATTGGTGTCGGTTCCCTCGATAAAGAGAATTGGCTTGCGACTTCCCAAAATCTCCATATAGACCTCTTCGGGCAGACTATCGCCGGTCTCGATCAATTCATAATCCCAAATCTTGTGATCGGCATCATAGTCACGGATCCAGATGCGTTTGCTATCAGCCCGCGAAGCGGCAAAATCGATATCATGCGTCAGATAGATAAACGAGCAGTCCGGACGCAACTCTTCAATCTCGTCCCATAGCTGGTTTTTGATGAAGTTGTGCAGCAACGTGCTTGGCTCCTCAATGATCAGGATAGATCCGGGGCGTGAACAGAGCACCGCTCCAATCAGGTAGAATACCAGCTTTTCACTATCACTCATGCGTCCTGCCGTATAGGAAGCACTATTGCGGCTGGTCGAGGCCAGTTCGATGAAGCCCGATTTACGGATCAGACGGTTATGTGGGAACATCTTTTCCCAGATGGTCTGAATCTGGTCAATCTTGGTCTGAGGAGGCAACAAGTTCGGTTGCGACTTGCAAGCCTCTTTATAGTTGACTGCTGCCTCAAACTCTTCGCTCTGTAGTTTCAAGATCAGCTTCTCATAGTCCGACAAACGGGGCATGAACAGACGCTCTTTAATCAACGATTGCAGGTGGAACAGCTCCGGTCTGACTTCAGATGTAGCCGTGTCGCCACTAATGAACAGGGCATGAATGCCCAAAATCTTTTCGGCCTGTTCGGGATAACGGTTCAATATATCTTGTCCAAAGCTACTCTTACCTGTACCATTTGCTCCTATGACCACCAGCACTTTGGTGTCGAGAGTCACCGCCTGAGCAGCATTCAATTTCTGAGGAAGTGTCAGTTTCATATCTGTACGATCTTAACTATCCTACAAATGTAGGAAATAATGGTGAGAATCCATTCATGTGTGTCTGCTTTTTTAGGAATATCAACGATTCCCTTTTCCCTTTTTAGCTCCCGCAAATAAAAACTCGAACCGCATTCAAAAAAGGCAGGCAGGAACTTTTGGGAGAGTGCTGTTTCCAGACTTCGTCAGATGGCAAAGAAACAGAAAAGAATTCATCTGAGCTATGGAGAAATTGCCCCATTCGGTGGTACGTTAGACATGGCAACGCCCGAAGCTTAAACCCAATTCGGTCATTAGAAGTGTTATTGTATTTTGTGCGAGTTTTTTTGCTAAAAACGAGTAATGAATCCATTCGGATTGACAGACTACTTCGTCAAGATTGACCGATAAATTCGTTTCAGCCCAAACACCCTCTAAAACAAGGTTACAAGCTATCATTCAAGGGTCTATAGAGTCTTTGAGAAAAGGGTATAGACTTTCCGAAAAAAGCTAGGGACTTTTTTGAAATTGGGTAGGCACTCCGTTCGGATTGGGTGCCTACTCCGTTTGAATTGAGTAGGCACCCAATTTTCCCAAATAGCTTACTCCATTTTGACAAGGTTAATAGCCTCTTGTCGGCTCGCCGACTTATTGTATTTTATAATAAATACACACATGGGTTATAGAAACCTTTGATCCTTTAGACAATGTGTCATAATTGTACATCGCATCCTAATAATTGCGCCTTAGCTCTTCAATCCGATCTCGATTTGAAGAACTACTACTTTCATCCGGAGAAGTGAAAGCAACCATTCTCCTATCCCTTTGGCGCCATATTTTCAAGAAAAAAAAATTCACCTCTTATTGCACTCAATACCAACAAATAAGACAAAACACGGTTATCAGCTTGTACAAAAAATTGCTATCAGCTATTGCATATTAAAAAATAAACCCTACCTTTGCACCGCGTTTGAGAGAAAACGAAATACAAAAGCAAACATTTTGAAATCTTTTGCCTCTTTAGCTCAGTTGGCCAGAGCACGTGATTTGTAATCTCGGGGTCGTTGGTTCGAATCCGACAAGAGGC
>CAKVBA010000080.1 GCA_934725305.1 uncultured Parabacteroides sp.
TCTTCCTTAGCTCAGTCGGTTAGAGCATCTGACTGTTAATCAGAGGGTCCTTGGTTCAAGTCCAAGAGGAAGAGCAATCATAAGAGGCTGTATCTAAATATCTATTTGGATGCAGCCTCTTAAAGTATGTCAGAATCAGTAAAATGCTGGGGCGCCGAGGATGAGACTGACAGTATCTGACTTTTACTAATTCAGACGCGCGCGCCTTACGAGACTGTATCAAAATAATAATGTTGCCAACCCTGTAGTAAAAACCATCGTTGATTCGTCTAAGGATTAGAAAGATTTAAAACAACAAGCAAATGAATCCGAAAGAACAACAATTCTCGCAGCTTGTCAAGGACAACCGTAGCACGATATATGCGGTGTGCTACATGTTCTCCAACGATGCCGACGAAGTGGCAGACCTCTTTCAAGAGGTATTAGTCAAGTTATGGAATGGCTTTGAATCATTCCATGGCAAGAGCGACATCAAAACATGGATATATCGTGTGACTCTCAACACCTGTATCACTATCGACCGCAAGAAACGTAACCACAAAAGAGCCATGCTTTCCATGGATATCGATTATTTCAATAGCCAGGAACAATCCACAGCCCAAGTGCGAATGCTGCACGAGCGCATAGCTCGTCTGCAACCTTTGGACAGAGCAATCATCCTATTGTGGCTTGAGCAAATAAGCTACGACGAAATAGGAGAAATCGTTGGCATCAGTGCAAAGAATGTGTCGGTGCGCCTGGCACGAATAAGAGTACAACTAAAGAATATGTCGAACAAATAAAACCAACAACAATCTTATGGAAAATAATCAGCAATATACCGAACTTGAATTTATGCGCTCGCAACTGGAAGACTTCAAGACACAGCTCGATAAGCAAAAGATAGTGAACGAGAAACTTATCATAAGTTCGATGAAGAAAAGCATGTCTTGGATAAAGAAGTATGTCTATTTCGAATTCTGTCTTCTACCCTTTATCGCTATCGCATGGTTGGCAATCAAAGAGTTTGCCCATCTCTCATGGTTTAACTACGGTTTTCTTATGGCGGTTGTGGTGATAGATGTCATTGCCGATTATCGCATTAACATCTCTGCCATCAGCGATGCCGATTATAGTAGCAACAATCTTGTCTCTACCATCACCAAACTCACTCGCATGAAGCGACAGCGTTCTATCCAGATGATGTTTTCAGTGCCTGCCATAGTGGCGTGGCTTTTGTGGAGCGGAATAGAGGCGTGGATGTATCTGCCGGCTGATGCGCCCGACTTTGTGCGAGGAGTGATATATGGTGGTATGATCGGTTGTATCATCGGTGGTGTTTTCGGTCTTGTCTTCGCATTCCGCATATTCTTCAAGATGCAGCGTACCAACGATGAGGTGATAAGCCAAATCAACAATCTTAATACATAAATAAAAAGGGCAGCCATGTATGGAGTTGAGACAAAACTTCCCTAACGATTTTATGTTTCAACTAACCAAAGAAGAGCCTCTTTCAGGGCGATTGTTGTATATTCCTTTTACCCAAGGCGTTGCCCTGGGCTGTGAAGACCATTGGGCTTTCAGCCCGTTTTGGCACACCGTCTATGTGCTTTTGGAGCCAAATGTATCAAACAGTTATTCCGATGCTGCCTCAAAAGGTGCGTCGGAATTAGTAAAAGGACTGCGAAAAAACGCTGTGTCGCAAGGGGAGAAAACCAGCTGCTCAAGCTGATGCACACGCCAAGAAGGACGAATAGGCATAAAGCATCAAAGGCGAAATATGCTTTATAACACAAAGGTAGTGTATTTTGTTTGATATATATCAATTTTTAATATTTCGTAACATACCCCCCCCCTGTGATTTAAGACTTGTTAATTGTTTTTTGTCCAAAATCCCTCTACTTTTGCGCCATCGAATTAAGCAAGAAGAATTGAAATTATAGATACAGAATGACGCGCAAACTAATGAATGGAAAGGCCATAGCAATAGCGGCACTGACGATTGTCACCGCATTGTTTCCACTTTCTAAAACGAAAGCTCAGCATTCCACGCTATATATTACAATTAAAAACAATTTGCTTTACGACGCTGTGTTAATACCGAATATCGGTGCAGATATTTACATCGGCAAAAACTGGTCGGCTGCTGCCAACTGGATGTATGCTTGGTGGCACAATGACAATCGGCATCGTTATTGGCGAATTTATGGCGGCGACGCGGGCATTAGGTATTGGTTCGGAGCAAAAGCACACGCCAAACCGCTGACCGGACATCATGTCGGATTGTATGGACAAATGCAGACATACGATTTCGAATGGGGAAAGCGAGGATATTTGGGTGACAAATGGGGTTTTGGTGTTGGATTGGAATATGGATATTCCGCGCCTTTGTCCGAACGGTTCAACTTGGACTTTTCCATAGGAGCCGGCTATTTGGGCGGACAATACAAGGAATATCTCCCGATGGATGACCATTATGTGTGGCAATCTACTAAAAATAGGAGATGGTTCGGACCGACCAAGATGGAGATTTCCATTGTCTGGCTGTTAGGAAAAGAGAACAAGAACAAAAAGAGGTGACGAAGATGGTTGGACAAAACAAAATAGGGCTTTTGATTTGTTTGGCAATCGCATGGGTTTTGTTGTCTGCCTGTGAACACAAAGAGTTGTGTTACGATCACCCTCATTTCACGACTATCCGGGTCGATTTCGACTGGAGCCGGATTGATAAAGAGGAAATACCGGAAGGCATGCGGGTGATTTTCTACCCGACTGATGGCGGCGACAGCTGGATATTCGACTTCCCCGAAGGGAAAGGACAAACCATAGAGCTTCCGCAAAAGGAGTATCAGGCGGTTTGTTACAACTACGACACGAGGGGAATCGATTGGACCGGACTGGATAGTTATCGGGAACTGACGGCAGAAACCCGAAAGGTTGCTTCGCCGGATTCTGTCACGATGCGTGCGGTGTCGGGGTTTCTTTGCAGTTCGGCCCTGAACTCAGTGGATCTAAGAGAGCAGCCCAACGGCTTGGAGACGGTTGTCCGTTTTCAGCCACAACGGAATGTATGCCGCTATTCCTATGAGATTCATGGTCTCCGTGAGTTGTCGAGGGTAGCTGCTTTGCGGGCGGGTTTGTCCGGCATGGGCGGTTCGCTGAACTTGGCAGCGGATTCGATACCGGAAGGGCTTTCCGAAACGATCCTATTCGGTGGAGAGGTAAAAGACAGCTTGATTGTCGGGAAGTTTTATACGTTCGGGCGGTCGCTAAAAGGGGAAATGAGTCAAAATCAGTTCCGGTTATATGTAAAGAGTACAGCCGGAAAGATGTATAAATTAAACGCTGATGTTACGGAGCAAATTCGGAAAGTTCCTTTAAAAGGACACATTGGAGACGTTCATCTGATTATCCGTTTAGACTTCAGTATTCCGAACGATAAGCCGGATGGCCCGTCAAGCGGATTCGATGTTAATGTGGACGAATGGGAAGACATTTACATTGATATAATTGTATAACGAGTATTCAAAAACAGTAAGTATAAACAACTAAGTATTATTAAAAATTATCACATGAGAAAGAATTTATTGATGACAGCTGCAGCGATTGCTGCTTTGCTAACTGGCTGTTCTACTGATGAGGAAATCGCAAACATCGAAACTTCAGCCAAAAACGCCATCGGATTTAACATCGTTTCAAACAAAGCAGAAACTAAGGCTACGCCGATTGGCCCCGATAATTTAACAACCACAGACTTTGATGTGTTTGCTTTCAATTCCACAACGGGAGATTTGTTTATGGGAACTCATCAAACTGATTTCGGTCACGATGGAGTAGATATCCACTACGATGGTTCAAATTGGAATTACAAGAATCCTGACGATCTTGCTTACTGGCCAAGCGACGGCAGCAAGCTAAGCTTCTATGCAATCAGTCCGGCAACAGTTGAAAATGAATATGATAAGATTAATTTTTCGTGGTATATTCATGGTCCACAAGCTCCTGAAGGAAATAAAATTCACTGTAGTTTAGTGAATGAATATGGGAGAGCAGATGGCGCAAAAAACTACGACTTAATGTATGCAACTGCTTTTGATTATGATAAGAATACAAATAACACTAAAGTAAAACTTACCTTTAAACATACCCTGTCACAAGTGATCTTTAAAGGCCAAACAAGCAATGCGTCTCTTAACGCTGATATTCAGTCAATAACAATGATGAATATTAAATTCAGTGGTAATTTCAGTATTCCTACAGAATTACAAACAGAAAACAGCAATTATGCACGAGACCCCAAAGCTTCAGATTGGAATTTAAACGACAGTTGGTCGCCTTTCGCTGCAAAATTGATTGCTAATAATATCAAAATTGATAACACAAAAGCTAAAGACTTATCAAAGACAGATGAGCCTATATTGGTAATTCCTCAAGTTCTGACTCCTTGGTCAACAACTCCAACATCTGCTGTTACAACAGATAATGCAAATAACAACCACCAGTCTTATCTTGAGATTAGTATGAAATTAACTCAAAACGGGCAATATGTGATTGGTTCTGCAAGTGAATACAAAACGATATATGTACCTTTCAACAATGGCACAGAAGGTTGGGAACCGGGCAAACGTTATATCTACACGCTGACATTTGGAGGTGGATATGATAAAGACGGAAATCTTATCTTAGCACCTATCACATTTGAACCGACTGTTGAAGATTGGAAAGATGCTTCAGAATACACACCGGATGTTCCTGCATACACAAATTAATCCTTCCTATAAAAGAGGGAATCATCCTATAGAAAACCGGATAGCTGTTTTAAAGGACGGCTATCCGGTTTGACTTTATACTACTGGACAAAACAATCATTCATATATATATATCATACAATCTATGAAAAAGGGATTATTGGGAGTAGTTGCCTTGGCTACTCTTCTATTAGTCGGCTGCTCCTCAGACGTAAGCCTCCGGTAAAGTACGTATTTTCTGCAATCTCTTCGTCCAGTATCTTTGTACCCAAAAATAAGACTTATGAT
>CAKVBA010000081.1 GCA_934725305.1 uncultured Parabacteroides sp.
GCTCTTGTTCTCGATTGTACTGCTTTTCTTTCATTTGTTGATGCTGCTAAGAGTCAACCTTATTTACAAAAAGACAGACTCTTGTAAAAATGGGTAGGCACTCCGTTGGGATTGGGTAACTACTCCGTTTGAAGGCGATAGTTACTCCGTTGGGAAAGGATAGTTATTCCTTATATGGAGCTTATGTATTGTAATGTATCCAACAGCGGTGCGTTATATTGTAAACCGTTGCGTTGCTATCGGAGATCTCAATCGAAAGGGTTGTATTGATACTTGTTATTAACAATGTGAATAGATTGATAATAAGTAGTGTATATATTGTATGAACCGGGTTGTAAACAGGGTTATCAACAGGATTGTTAACCATATAACAGAGCCCTTGAACGAAGTGTTGCTATCGGATATTTATACGAACAATAGATAGTTATCGATAGTTTTTATATATTTGCCCTTGATTATGGTGTAATGCTGTTGTGTTCACAACAGGTTAGTAAAAGGGAATCCGGTGAAAATCCGGAGCTGTACCCGTAGCTGTGTGTTTTTAATACCTGAAGGAATACCATCGCCACTGAACGCATTGATGCGTTTGGGAAGGCTCCTTAAAGAGAAAAACAAGCCAGAAAACCTGCCATGATTAATAAAGTTCATATCTCGGGTGAAGATGTGGCGGAAACAAATCGTATATGCAAATAAGTATATTGAAAACAGGGTTTTATGTCTGTTGCATAGGGCAGCTTTGGGGTGGAGACGTGTTTGCTCAAGTAGATACGGTCTCGTATCATCGTCTGTCTAATGTAGAGGTGGTGGGGAAAGTGCGTCCTTCGGTGACGCGCGAAGCTACTCCTTTGCAGGTGATGGGCCGGGCAAGCATTGAGCGTTTGGGAGTGCAAGACCTGTCCGAAGCCGTAAAACGTTTCTCGGGAGTTGCTGTTCAGGATTATGGAGGCATAGGAGGTTTGAAGACCGTCTCGGTACGTAGTTTGGGTGCCAAACATACAGCTGTGAGTTATGATGGCGTTACGGTGACTGATGCCCAAAATGGTCAGATTGATATAAGTCGTTTCTCGTTGGACAATGTAGAGCAGGTCTCGTTATCGATTGGTCAGTCTGATGATATCTTTCAGACTGCTCGTATGTATGCCTCGGCTGGAGCTCTGAATATACAGACCCGTCGTCCGGACTTTTCGGAAAAGTCTTTTCACCTGAAGGCGCAGCTCAAGGGGGGATCGTTTGGATTGGTCAATCCTTATGTGCGCTATGAACAGCAGTTGGGCGAACGCTGGTATGCCTCTGCTCAAGGAGATTATCTTCGTGCGGATGGACGTTATCCGTTCACCTGGGTGAATGGTCAGTTGGTGGAAAAGAAGAAGCGGCGGAATAGCGATATCGAGACGTGGCGTACAGAGTTGAATCTGTATGGCGACTTGGGCGATGCCGGGTCGTTGTCGGTGAAGGGCTATTATTTCGATTCGGAACGTGGTTTGCCCGGATCTGTGATCCTTTATAACGACTATTCCGGCGAGCGGTTGTGGGATAAGAACAGCTTTGTGCAGGTGCACTATGAAAACCGTTTCACTCCGCTCTTTGCTTTGAAGGCACAGGCTAAATATAATTATGCCTGGACCAAATATCTCGATGTTAATAATAACTATGAGGGAGGAAAGCAGGAGGACCGTTATACCCAGCATGAATATTATGGTTCGGTTTCCGGACTCTATCAGCCACTGGAGAAACTCTCTTTCTCTCTGACCGAAGACTATTTTGTCAATACCTTGGATAATACATTGCCCGGTTGTCCTTTTCCGAAGCGTTACTCTTCATTGACGGTGTTGGCCGCACAATATAAAGATTCACGTCTCTCGGCAACTGCCAGCTTATTGGGAACTTATATCACGGAAAAGGTGGAGACGGGAGATAAGCCAGCCGATCGTAAGCGGTTGTCTCCGGCGGCCAGTCTGTCGTGGCGTGTTTTACCGATGTACAACTTTCGAGTGCGTCTTTCGTATAAAGACATCTTCCGTATCCCAACCTTCAATGATATGTATTACCTGCGTATTGGCAATACCAATTTGAAACCAGAGAAGGCAATCCAATATAATGTAGGCGTCACCTGGAGTGGCGAGCTGCCGGGTATCCGTTATGCCAGCTTTTCGGCCGATGGCTATTATAATCGGGTAAAAGATAAGATTGTGGCGATGCCCACCATGTTTATTTGGAAGATGATGAATATGGGCGAGGTCTCTATCGGAGGATTGGATGTCAATCTGTCTGCCGAAATTCCTTTGCACGAGAAGCTGAGTCTGTTGGCTCAGGCAGCTTATACCTATCAAAAGGCTATTGATATCACGAATGAAGAGGCGAAGAACTATAAAGATCAGATTCCTTATACTCCGGAACATTCGGGCAATGTCTCTTTGTCGTTGCTTAATCCCTGGTTGAATTTCTCTTATCATATGACTTGTGTAGGCGATCGATATGCATTACCTCAGAATATCGAAGACAATCGGATTGCAAGTTATGCCGAACAGGGCATATCTGTGAATCGTGAGTTTCAGATACATGCCTGTAAATTGCGTCTTCAGGGTGAGTTGTTGAACTTGGCCAACAAGACTTATGATGTCATTCAGTATTATCCGATGCCGGGTCGTTCTTGGCGTTTGAGTGTAAGTGTAACTTATTAATTTCTAAATATAAATAGCAATGAAAAAGAAAAATGTATTTATGTATGCTGCTTGCAGCGCATTGATGGCCTTTGGCTTTGTGGGATGTGATGATGACGATCCTGTTTTGAATCCGACTCCGGAAGAGGCAAAGACATCAACCGGTGTTTATATCATGAATAGCGGTAAGTGGAAAGGCAACAATGCCACTCTGGACTATTATGGTTTTGAATCTAAAGAGTTGAAGACAAAAGTCTTTTCAACAATCAATGGCAGAGGCTTGGGCGATACTGCAAACGATATGTTGGTGTATGGTTCTAAAATGTATATAGCAGTCAGCACATCCAACACCATTGAGATTATGGATTTGAATGCTAATTCATTGAAGACTATCTCTCCGAAGGATGAAGCAGGTCAGCCACAATCTCCGCGTTATTTTGCCGCATACGAAGGAAAAGTATATGCCACTCTGTTTGACGGTCATTTGGCTGAGATTGATACTACAACGATGGAGATTACCAAGCAGGTTGCTGTTGGTCCGAACCCTTATCAGGTATGTTCGTTGAAGGGTAAGCTCTATGTGGCAAACTCAGGTGGTTACAATCCGGTACAAGACTCTACTCTGTCGGTTGTGGATCCGGTGAGCTTCAAAGAGGAGAAGAAGATTGTGGTAGGTTTGAATCCGACATCTGTTTATGCTGATAAATCAGGTGAATTATATGTAGGATGTATGGGTAACTTCTATAATGTGAAGGCTTCCGTACAGCGTGTCAACCTGGAAAAGGGTACTTCTGAAGCTATTTTGACGAATGACAATATTCTGATTAGTTCTACTGCTGATGATCAGCTCTTGATTATCAATTCTGAGAATGATGCCAACTGGCAGCCGGTTAATACCAAGTTCTCTCAGTATGATATGGCAACCGACAAGATGGTTTCAGACAACTTCATTACAGACGGAACCAAGGTTGAAAAGCCCTATAGCTTGAGTTCAGATCCTACTTTGGGTTATATCTATGTTGGTACATCTGACTATGTTAATACAGGTGATGTGTTTATCTTCACTAAAGAGGGTAAGTTGGTTACTAAATTGGCTGCTTCTGGTATTAATCCGATGGCTGTTCGTGGCGTGACATTGCAGTAATGAGATATTTCCTGGTCATAATGACTCTGTTCTGGATGGCGGCTTGTTCGCCATCCGGAAAACAGGTGAATCGGTCGGAGACTTTGTCAGTCGATACCATTCAGTATGCGCAGGGATTTCATATCGAGCGCTTTGATGAGTATGTTTCGGTAGAGCTGTCCGATCCATGGGATAGCACACGCATTCTGCAACGTTATCTGTTGGTCGATCGCAATAAGCCGATGCCAGAAGGATTGCCTAAAGGTACGGTGGTGAAGATACCGGCGCGTAAGGTGGTCGTTTATACTTCAGTGCATGCTTCGATTATTGACCAGCTGCAGGAAAGCCAACAAATTGTCGGAGTGTGTGAACCTCGCTACATAGCAGCTCCTTCTGTGAAGGCGGGTCTGCAAAGTGGACAGATTGTTGACTTGGGAGAAGCTACGGCCCCCAATGTGGAAAAGATGATCGAGATTGGAGCAGAGGTGGTGATAGCGTCTCCCTTTCAGAACAGTAGTTATGGGCCTGTAGAAAAGATAGGTATTCCCATTGTTGAGGCTGCCGATTATATGGAGCCGCTTCCCTTGGGACGGACCGAATGGATTCGTTTCTATGGCTTGTTGTTCCAGAAAGAGGCTTTGGCCGATTCCATCTTCAGGGCAACCGAGCAGCGTTATTTAGATCTGAAAGCATTGACGGCTGCTTGCCTTGAGCGCCCGACCGTATTGGCCGAGAAACGGTATGGCTCTTCTTGGTTCGTTCCTGCGGGAAATAGTTACATGGCCCATCTGTTTGCCGATGCCGGAGCCGATTATCTGTTCAAAGATCTATCGGGGTCGGGAAGTACGCCCTTGGCCTTTGAAACGGTATTTGAGAAGGCTGTACATGCCGATTTTTGGTTGATTAAATATAACCGCTCCGATGAAATGGATTATGCCGAATTAAAGGCAGAATATGCTCCTTATGAGAATTTTGATGCCTTCAAAAATCATCGTATCTATAGCTGTAATACGGGTCGCGTGCCCTATTATGAGGAGTTTCCGTTACATCCCGATTATCTGCTGAAAGATTTGGTTTGGGTGTTTCATCCGGAGCTGTTGCCCGATTATACCCCTCGTTATTATCAGGCGATGCCTTAAGGCTTTTTGAGGCTCAGTAGAAATCTAGTGGGGATACGCATATAGCATAGCAATGCGGAATAGAAAGAACTTCTTATCTGCTACGC
>CAKVBA010000082.1 GCA_934725305.1 uncultured Parabacteroides sp.
GATAGCCTTTCTCTAATTTGAGGCGATCAACCTCTGATAATTCAAGTACTTTTATTGGTTTCATAATTCTATTTTTCTATAAAACGGAAAATGAACCATATTAGTACTGATATATATAAATAATTTAGATCACTTACTTATTATTAGATTTTTTGGAAAATTACTAATAAACCCTTTATATTTAACATGAAAGCGATCACGGTTGCAAACTAATTTACATACTAAGTCTTGTGCATGATTTTCATCTATAGATAAAAATGTTTTTATTCTATATACAGCTATATCTAAAGTGATTGGACGTGAAAAAAAAGACAAAATCATTGCATATATGGGATGAATAATACTTACCCATTCCACATCCACATCTACATTAAGATTATTAAAGGAAGAAGCCATCAATATAGTTCTATATCTATCATGCCGCAATTTATAGAAGTGATTAAAAACATACTTCATAATAGTCATATTTTAAATTATACTATTAGGCGCATTAATGTAAGAATTTTATTATGTGTTAAAAACTACATTAATGCGCCATATGTTACAATCTAAGCACCTATTTTACAAATAGCACTTGCACAGTTTTCTTTCCATCTCTCATTATTTAAACAAACATTAGTATAACATCCATAAGGAGAATTGGAATCAGAACCTCCTATAATATTGGCAAGCTCGTCTTCCTTAATAGGATCGTCCACCAAATTTGCAAAAACTAAATCTTTACCCATACGATTTACTGTTTAAAATGTTAATAATACCAAACTACAGATTACGAATGAACTAATCCATCAAGTAACTTATCATGATTAATTTAATTCATTCTATTCGAAATCCCCCTATATACATTTTTCCACCATAAATAACTCTGATCTCGTAAGAACCAATGGTTGCACTGCTGAGATCAATCGATATACCCGTAGGGTTATCGTATGCTCCTTCAAACACAACGATACCAGACTCTGATATGATAGAAACGGTAGCCTTGGCAGGAGAGTCATATAGGTGGAGACTTATGAAACCATTATGCACGTATCCATCTATACGCTGTAAAGAACGAGACGCTATCCCATCACTATCCTTCCACTCTATGGGGTTATAATCATCTGATATGATTGCTGCCAGCATATTGGAAGAGGCCATAAACGTGAACAAACATACCACTAACGCAAAAAAACTTCTTTTTCATCATACCTGTTACTTTTAATTTTCACCTTAAAAGTATGTAATATTCCAATCACTATTCTTAATTGGCAACAAAAAAAGCAAATCACAAACAACTACATATCAAACAGATACAAATTATTTTTCTGACGCCTCAAATAAAATCTTAATTACAGAGGCTATTGAAACAAGAAATCACGCAAAAGAACATCCAAGGAAGTTTCAGACATTTGATGGAAATAATTCTTGCGGATATTGATTTTATAGACCGAAAGGGTAGCCGTCTGCAGATCTAAGACAGCAGCAATCTTGGGCAGCTTGATGGACAGCAGCAACAGATAACAAAACTGCTTTTGCTTGAGAGGCATCTTCGGAAAAGACTGATCAAACGATTTTCTATAGCCGGGAAATAGCTGGTCAAAATCGATGTAAAATTGATCCCAATCTGCCGAGGTAAAAACAGAGGTTGTCGACTTCTGACTAAACAGATGTTTTAAGAAGGGACGGTGCTTACACTCCCAAAGAGCCAAAGAATACAAAGACTCCTTTAACTGACCGTTCTTATGATTTAACCGATCCATCTCTTTTTCCAAGGAATCGATGCGCTCACCGTCATGCAAAGCATCGGCTTGCAACTGCTTTTTTACAGTTTCCATTTGCTCAGCCTCTACCCTATTCTTTGCTATCGCACTAAGCAATTCTTGCTGCTTTTGCTTATAGTGCGTCAATTCTCTTTGTCCCCAACGGATTCGTTGCAGCAAATATTTGATTACAAAAGCGGCTGCTCCTATCCAAACAACCATAAGCATGCCATGCAGCCAATTGAGCCGAGACTGCGACTCCTGCGATCTCTCGGCAAGGGTCTGCTCTTTATGCTTGTGTTGCAAGGCTATTACATCTTCTGTCTTTTCACTTTGCTCGATACTATCTCTTAGTTGAGAGGTCTTCTCCTCATAACACTGAGCAAGCCGCAAGTTTTGTTCTTTTCTGGCCACAGCTGCCAAATAGCGATAACCCATATATTGATTGCGAAGAATAGGGCTTTTCAACGATTGGGTCAGATAATGCTTGGCTGAATCGAGTTGGTTCATCTTCACATACAGTTTTCCTAAATTGGAATAAGCACCGTAGGGTATAAAAGAGCGAGTTGATGCGATAGCCTCTCTTAAATAGTATTCAGCAGAATCTAATTGCTGCATATCCGTATAGATATACCCAATTCGTCCACAGATAACACAAGACAACTTCTCATCGTCTATTTGTTGTGCGATAAAGCGAGCTTCCCGATAGAAATAAAGTATGCTATCGGTGCGATGTTCTGGTAGAAACGTATTTCCTATACTATGAAAGGCATCGGCCATGCCACTGCTATCACTTGCTGAAACAAAATAATGATATGCGTCTTTATAATGATAGCGAGCCATTTCATAAAGCCGATTTTGAAAATTGACAAACCCCAAATAATAGGCGATTCTTCCTTTCAGAGCATAATCCTCCGAATCTGCCATAAGTTTTTGGGCATTCAATAGATCGCTTGTCGCCTCTTTCCACTGCTCCCAATCGGAATGAATACGTCCGGTCAGATACCAGGCTTTGGCTGCATGGGAAACATCGCCCCTCTTTTCAAAATAACTGCGCGACTCGGAGACAACACTGTCTGTGGTATGCGGGATATATAACTTATCTTCGGCTTCTGTCCACAACAGATGATACAAAGCCCTGTCGGCCGAAGACAAGATGGCTGGATCCATCTGCTTCAGAAAAGCATAAACGCTGTCAGGCTTCTCTCCTATCCTGCTTTCGGCTTGCATCAACTCCTCATCATAAGAAGCCGCAGTCGGCTTACATCCTAACAAGAGTGTAACCGAGAGCCATAACCAGATCCAAAGTGTCGCGTGCTGCATCATGTGGCTTTCTCTTTTTGATTTTCAGTGGCTAATGTATGGACATTTTTTCGGTCGGCCAACACTTTCAAGAAGAACAAACTCTCTCTGCCAAATATATTCATAAAAACGGTCCGAGAATATATATTGTTTGGCCAGACATAATCATATAAACGGCCCATGAACCTTATATGACTTTTCCGTCCCTACAGGCAGAGGCCCCAAAGAGAAGATTCATCACAGACGGGAAAGATAGCTTTCCACCTCTGCCAAAGAGGTTTCTTTCAACAACACCCGCTTGTCGCCATCCAACAGATAGAGAGTGGGATAACTCTGCAGATTATATAGCTCTTCGTTGATCAGCCGCTGATCGGCGTTCTGCACATGAATCCACCCTGACGGCATCTTCGCTACTTGTTGTCTCCATGACGCGAGCTCTTCGCCCGGATAGACGGCCATAATCTGCAAACGGCTACTCTTTGTCAGCTGGACAATCCGAGGCGATTCTTTCAATCGGGCAATCGTCTCCTGGCAATCTTCACAATCGGGATCATAAAAGAGCAACAGCAAATAGTCGGCCACGATCTCGCTCAACGCGCCACGCTTTCCGCTCACTGTCACATACGAGAAATCGGTCGCCGGTTCTCCGGGTCTATTCTTCAAAGCCAAGGCCAGTAATTGATTAGGGCGTATCTTTTCCACCTCACTCAGATGCTTGGCCTTTAGCTGCTGACGCAACGCCACTATAAAAAGCGATTCATTACGCAAAGGAGACTCGGCATCATTCAGATATTTTTCATACAACTCAGCCATATAGCCAAACATCGTGGCAGATACTTCTGTCTTCTGTATCATTGCCTCAACAGATTGCTCGGCCTGCTTAGATGATACGTGATGCAAAAGATCCAAATAATTGACAAAGGCCTGTTCCGTCACATCGGATAATTGACAATAGGCCGTATCTGTAAAGGGAAACCGATCCCAGTAATGTTCCACCAAATAGGCCGCTCTATCAGCAGGCACCGTCAATGTAGCAGGTATCGCCGGTAACTCAAACGTCCGCTCTTTCTGCTGGCCATAGAGATTAAAACTACACAACAGCGTAGCTACACTTATTAGTATATAGATATAGTTCATATTCATTTCCTTTTCTTTGGACAAATATAATGAAAGGAGAGAGAAATAAGGCTGTCAAAATAACAATTTTGATGCAGCCTGTGGTCTGCTTTGAAGCATTAACATTAAAGAAGGTTATTGATTGTTTTGATGACACCGGGCATTTTCAATGAATGTATGATTAGAACATTGGATGGTTCTTGTTGATTGTTTGATGAAACAACGGGCTGAAGGCCCAAAGGCTTCCACAGCCCTGGGCAACACCCTGGGTATGTGATAAATAATGGGTTACGCCCTACAGGGGCAAAAGTACGGTAGAGCTGCCATTTGCCGCAGATAACACACCTTCACATCGGGAAATAATACTTTTGCCACTTACAGGTAGCTTTGTTTATAAGGCGTGGCATAATCACAAACAGCCACCTTACATTCTACGAATCGTGACGAACCACAAAAGGAGGGTGTATCAAAATTCTGATATACCCTCTTTTTCATATCTATCCGTAGAGAAAGTATAAAATGAAACAAAG
>CAKVBA010000083.1 GCA_934725305.1 uncultured Parabacteroides sp.
TCTTCCTCTTGGACTTGAACCAAGGACCCTCTGATTAACAGTCAGATGCTCTAACCGACTGAGCTAAGGAAGAATATTATTTGCATCTCTTTGAGCTTCTCATTGTCCCTCTCTGAAATTGCACTGCAAAAGTACGAGGTATTTTCGAAATATGCAATATCTTTGCAGAAAAATTTTCAAAAAAAATGAACACACTTGGTTTAGGAAATGCTTTAGTAGATGTTTTGTTGCGGTTAAACAGTGACGAAACACTTAAAGAGGTGGGTATGCAAAAGGGAGCTATGGATATGATTTCCAGGGAACAAATGCTTGCTATCCGTCATAATCAACAGGGCTTGGAACGTACACAGGCACCCGGAGGCTCTGCTTGTAATTCGATGCGTGCCATTGCATGCTTAGGAGGAAAATCGGGCTTTATCGGAAAGATCGGTACGGATGAAGAGGGTAAATTTTATGAAGAAGCACTGAAAAAAGCAGGCACAGCGCCCTATTTTATCAAAGAAGAGGGCGTGTCGGGCAGCTGCACCGTGTTGATTTCTCCCGATGGCGAACGCACAATGGGCACTTTCTTAGGTCCGGCACCAACCATTACACCGGATGAAATCAGTGAAGAGGTGTTGTCGAAATATCAATGTATCTATATAGAAGGTTACCTGATCGTGAATGAGCCGTTGGTGCGTTCAGCAATGGAAAAGGCAAAGAAGTTGGGCTTGAAGGTGGCTTTGGACCTGTCGAACTTTAACATCGTAAATGCCTTTAAGGGATTATTGGAAGATCTTATTCCGAAGTATGTCGATATTCTGTTCTCAAACGAAAGCGAAGCAGAGGCATTCACCGGTGTTCCGGCACACGAAGCGGTGAAGGTGTTGTCTGAAATGGTAGAGGTTTCTATCGTGACCTTAGGAAAAGAGGGAGCAGTCATTGGTTCAAAGGGATCGTTTTATGCCATTCCGGCAGAGGGAGGAAAGCCCATTGATACAACGGGTGCCGGTGATAATTTTGCTGCCGGATTTTTGTATGGTCTGTCAGTTGGCGCCACACTGGAACAGTCCGGTCGCATTGGCTCATTATTGTCGGGCTATGTAATTGATGTGGTAGGTCCGCAGATTCCGGATGACAAGTGGAAACAAATAAAGTTAAAAGTGAGTGATATTTGTGCGGGTCGTTATTAGAAATAGCTACATTTACGCATAGTATCAACAAACATATTATATATGTATAATTTATTTCATCAAAAGATGCGGTCTCTTTGTCTCTGCCTCTTGGTATTGGCCGGTGGAGCATGGGAAGGAGCAGCTCAGCAGGATAACCGTTTTGAGGTAAGCAAGAATTTGGACGTCTATAATGCCATCGTGAAAGAGATGGAGATGTTTTATGTAGATTCCATCGATGTGGAGAAAACAATCCGTCGGGGCATTGACGCTATGTTGGGTGGCTTGGATCCTTATACCGAGTATATTCCTGAAAAGGAGATGGAGTCGTTGAAGATTATGACTACCGGTGAATATGGCGGTATCGGCTCTTATATCCGTCAGCGCAACCCGCGAGGAGGCGTGATGATTGCCGAGCCAAACGAAGGCATGCCGGCTGCTTTAGCCGGACTGAAGGCCGGAGACCTGATATTGGCCGTCGATACCGTAGATGTTTCACAGGCTACCAATGATAAAGTGAGTGAGCTGTTGAAGGGTGTTCCCAACACAAAGGTGACGCTGACCATTCAGCGACCGGGCGAGAAGAAGCCTCGCAAAGTGGAGGTGACTCGTAAGCAGATTCAGGTGAAACAGGTGACCTATTATGGCGTGCGTAACGACCATATCGGTTATATCTATCTGAAAGGATTTACCAACAAAAGCTCGAACGAGGTGAAAGAGGCCTTTATCGATCTGAAGAAGAACCATGCCATCAAAGGGTTGATTTTAGACTTGAGAAACAATGGAGGTGGTATTTTGGAAGAGGCTGTGCAGATAGTGAGTCTGTTTGTGCCGAAAGGTAGTGAGGTGCTCTCAACCAAGGGAAAGATCAAGCAGTGGGACCGCACTTATCGTACATCGACCGAGCCGATCGATACGGTGATGCCCATTACGGTGTTGATCAATGGAGCTTCCGCTTCGGCTGCCGAGATTGTATCCGGTGCTTTGCAGGATTTGGACCGTGCCGTATTGGTGGGTCAGCACTCTTTTGGTAAGGGCTTGGTGCAATCTACTCGTGATCTGCCTTATGACGGCAAACTGAAGGTGACCATGAGCAAGTATTATATACCGAGTGGCCGTTGTATTCAGCAGATCGATTATTCTCACCGTAAAGAGGATGGTAGTGTGGCTGCCATTCCCGATAGTTTGACATCGGTGTTCTACACATCAAAAGGACGTCCGGTGCGCGATGGTGGTGGTGTAAAGCCTGAGTTTGAGGTCAAAGAACCCAAGATGCCGACCTTGATGTTTTATCTGGCTACCGACACTGTGCTCTTTGACTATGTGACCGACTGGGCGTTGAAGCACAAAACGATTGCTCCGGTTGAATCCTTTGAGGTGACCGATCAGGACTTCGAGGAGCTGAAGGTGTATGCCAAGGAGAAGAAGTTTACGTATGACCGTCAGAGCGAGAAGGTGCTGAAGAATCTGAAAGAGGTGGCCGAGTTTGAAGGTTATCTGGACTCTGATACGACAATGTTTGCGGCTTTGGAAGAGAAGCTGACGCCCAACTTAGAGCGTGATTTTGACCGCTTCAAAGATCAGATCAAGCGATTGATGGCGGCTGAGATTGTGAAGCGCTACTATTATCAGGCCGGCGAGCTGCAACAGAATCTAAAAGATGATGAGGTGCTCAACAAGGCTATCGAGGTGTTGGATGATGAGAATCTCTATAGAAAGACGCTGAGTCGTCCGGAGTAGAATAAGTTGCATTTTATTAATTCTGACACAACTTACGAGGCTGCATCAAGACAATTATTTTGATGCAGCCTCCTTTTTGTTGGTACGCTCGGCATGAGCATTATCCCAATTCGGTCATTAGAAAAAACTGCTTATCGAAAAGGTTGAAAATTACTTAGTAAGTAGAGCTTGAGGGTGTATCAAAATTCTGATATACCCTCTTTTTCATATCTATCCGTAGAGAAAGTATAAAATGAAACAAAGCCC
>CAKVBA010000084.1 GCA_934725305.1 uncultured Parabacteroides sp.
TTTTTCCTATCTTGTCGAAGCATCGTAGCAAGAGGGGTAGTTTGGTAATGAATTGATAATTTTTAAATTTTATTAGTATGAAAAAGAAGGTGATTTATGCAACAATAGCAGCTATGGCACTGACAGCTGGCTTGTATCTGAGCCAGAGCGAAAAAAAGAGCAATCTGTCCGATTTGTTGACGGAAAATGTGGAAGCGTTGGCAGAAACTAAAGGCTTATCGAATTGTCGTTGGAGAACAGGTCATAGCTCATTAACAGGATGGATTGCAATTTGTGATGAATATGGAGTAGGTGATAATTGTAAGTGCGGAGAAATAAAGTATTATTAATTCTAATGGATGTTTTCTGATACAAACAGGAGAGGTATAATTAGTAATATTTTTCTGTTTGGCTAAAACTATTTTTAAGTAGAGTTTGAAATATGAATTATTAACTTTGAATCAATCATTAGACCTAAAAAAGGAGGTGTTTTTATTTTTGAAATATAATGATTGAATTGGTTGAAAGGTAAAGATAATTATGAATATAAAACGACTGCTTCTGCTCTTAGAGCTGTTGGTGCTGACAGGAACGGTCAGCAGCTTCGCTGTGAATACTCCGGACAAAAAGCCGACAACGATTGATATGAATCGAGGTCAAAACATCCGTTTCGATGACTTGGTGTCAGACATCTCTTGCCTCAGTTTGCAACAGGCTCCCTTTGACAACTGTTGGCATCTGATCGCCTACGGTGACTATTACTATGGTATGGTAAGCACCATGGCCGGAAGAAAACTGGTCATCTACGACAAGCAGGGGGCGCTTGTCAAGGAACTAACCTTTTCGGATGCCTGGGTTGTCCATTCCATGTGCATCGTGCCGGAGCTGAAGGAGCTGTGGGTGATGAGCCGTACAAAGATCATCAATAAATTCAAGTTAGACGGCACGCCCATCCGTCGGCTCTCCTTACCTTTTGCCTGCACGAACGTGATACCGGCAGGAGACGGAGAATATCTGGTCTATTCAGGCGGATCAGCTCAAGAGAAGTATAGCATCGAGAAGCATATGATGGCATTGACCGATTTCAAGACCGTTACCCGACTATACCTGCCTATCAGAGGCCAAAAAGATAGCTTCTCCGGATGTACAACCTTGTCGGCCACCGAAGCAGGACAGAATCTCTATGTGTTTCCTCCGGGTATAGATACGATCTTTACCTATCACCGTCGTGACAAAGAGCTCTATCCTCAGTATGCCCTCAATTTCCATGGAGATTTCCTGCCGCTTGAAGAACTTCAGTCGGGCGATCGTCAGATGGCCCGTGTAATTGAGACCAACAGTCATGTCTATGATATTGTGAGCTTTTATGAAGCGGCCGGCCGTCTGTTCTTCCGTTTGGTGGGTAAGCGGAATCACTTTTGCATGATAGACCTCCGTACTGATTCGCTCTATACCTTCGACCGTCTGTTTGACTATTATGATGCCGAAGGCCCCAATCCCATCGTAGGGTCGTCAGCAGGCAAGTTCTATCTGGTGGTGCGTGAAAAAGCGCTGCTCGACCATTATCAGAACATCAAATGTTCCTATCCTGCATTGAAACAGAGCCTGTCCGGTAAGTCGTCCGAGCGTAACGGCTGGTTGTTGATTACTATAACATTAAAACAGTAAGCCTATGAAACCGATTGTGAATGTATCTGTGTTTGTGGCTGTGCTGCTGGATCTTTTGTCTTGCGGCAGTCCGCAGCAGCAGGCTTTGGTGCAAGCCCTGTCCATTCCCCATGAAGACGATGCAAAATGGACCGAACTGTTCACCGACCGATATGTCGTTGTCCCTTTGCAGACCGATTCAGCCTGCATGGTGGGAGTGATCGACAAGATCAAGAAACAGGGAGGTGACTATTACATAGCCTCTTCGGGGAGCACCCTTCATCGTTTCAATAAAAAGGGGCGTTGGGTGTGCACGTTAGACCGACGCGGCCAAGGGCCTGAAGAGTATATCCGAATAGAAGACTTTGATGTCTATAAGATAGCGGGGCGCACGGAGATCTGGATATCAGACAACAAGAATCTGAAGATGTATGATGCCGATACGGGCGACTTTATCCGCAAGATTTCATTCCCCTATCTGATCTATAAGTTCAGGCGGTTGCCACAGGGAGATATTCTGTTGGTGACAGGCCAGAACGATCATCTGCTGACGCTGGTGGATGCAGAAGGGCGTGAGCTATCTACCTGTCTGGAAAAGGAGATACCCTTTGTGATGTTCCGTCCTGTGCAGTTGGTACGTTATGGACAGAACTATCTGTTTCAGTTGGGCATATCAAACGGTTACGTCTTGTTTGACACGGAGTCGGAGAGCTTCAGTCGAGGCGTCTATTCGGGCGAGAGCAGCTATCTGAGTGAAAACGATCTGATCAGTCTGTTTGATTCGCAGGGGATCGACTTTATCCGTGAGGCCAATAAGCACACCTATCTGTCCAATGTGATCACAGCCGGTCGTCGGATCTGGTTTGAGATTTATCATGCAGGCCGGCTCTATCTTTCCACCATCGTTGATGGAGATATGCTTTCCACCGAGATGGAAAAGGGTTCGCCCTTGTCAACGTTTGTAATCGGTGACAGTGAATCCAGTCTGTTGCTTTATCTGCAACCCGATCAACTGCAAGAGAGTGGTGTGGCATTGGTGGATGC
>CAKVBA010000085.1 GCA_934725305.1 uncultured Parabacteroides sp.
GCCTCTTGTCGGCTCGATGGCTTATTGTATTTTATGACAAATACACACATTGGCTATAGAAACCTTTGGACTTTTAGACGGTGTGCATAATTGCAAACTACTGCGTTCCTTTCAGAATGCAGCCTACTTGGTTGGCTTCAAATTCATTCTTTCGGCCCGCTCCAACATAAATTGACGTGCGGCCTCATATTCATTCGGGATAACTCCATCCAGAATAGCATTTTTGATGGCTTCTTTCAAAACACCTACAGGTTGCGAAGGCGGCAGAGAGAATGTCTCCATAATCTCTTCGCCGGAAATAGGAGGCTGGAAATTACGTACCCTATCTTTCTCTTCGATCACCGACATCTTTTCACGAACCAGACGGAAATTCTCCAAGAAACGTTTCACCTTATCAGGATTCTTGCTGGTAATGTCCGCTTCGCATAACTTCATCAAATCATCTACATCGTCACCGGCATCAAACAACAGACGACGAATAGCCGAATCGGTTACTTCTTCATCAGCCAAAGCTATGGGACGCATGTGCAGACGCACCATCTTCTGGATATACTTCATCTTCTCGTTCAATGGTAACTTCATCTTCCGGAAGATTCCCGGAATCATCTTTTCACCAATAAAGTTATGGTTATGGAACGTCCATCCCAAACGAGGATCGAAACGCTTTGTTGCCGGTTTGGCTATGTCATGAAACAAGGCACTCCAACGCAACCACAAGTTATCCGTTGTCTTGCTCAAACGGTCAAGCACCATCAACGTATGAGCAAAATTATCTTTATGACCTATTCCCTCTTTGGTCTCAACCCCTTTCAAAGCACTCAACTCCGGAAAGATATAGGGCAACAAGCCACATTTATCCAACAGATCAAAACCGATTGACGGCTTTGGTGAAAGCACAATCTTATTCAGCTCATCAATGATACGCTCTTTTGAAATGATCTCGATACGCTGTTTATTACGAGCAATAGCGTCAAAAGTATCCGGATCAATAAAAAATCCCAACTGAGTGGCAAAACGGATGGCACGCATCATGCGCAAAGGATCATCGCTGAAGGTAATATCCGGATCGAGCGGTGTGCGGATGGTCAACTCTTCCATGTCATCCAATCCACCGAAGGGATCGATCAATTCACCATATCTATCCTTATTCAGACACAACGCCAGCGCATTAATGGTAAAATCACGACGATTCTGATCATCTTCTAATGTACCATCTTCAACAATAGGTTTACGACTATCATGACTGTACGACTCTTTACGAGCTCCCACAAATTCCAACTCCAGGTCTCCGGCCTTAACCTGAGCCGTACCAAAATTCTTAAATACTGAAAGATGAGCTCTGCTACCCAGTTTGCGGGCAACAGCCTTGGCCAGCTCTATGCCACTGCCTACGGCAACAATATCAATATCTTTAGAAGGACGATACAGAAAAATATCCCTGACATATCCACCGATAACATAAGCTTCTACACCCAATTCATCCGCTGCTTCAGAGATAATTTGGAAAGGTTTTCCCGTTATATGCTTTTGTATTTCGTCTTGATCTATATACATATATATTCATGTAAAAATGGATACAAAGATAGCAATTATTACGTAAATTTGCCGTTATAAACAAAACGATCATAAAATGAAAAAGATAGCTCTTTGCATCGCATTAGTTGTATTGGCACTAACAGGATGTAATCAGACAGAGAAAGAGGCACAAGCCCGTCTGGATAAGGCAAAAGCCATGTATGAACAGGATGAGTTTTTTACTGCTAAAAATGAAATAGACAGTATCAGACTTCTCTATCCCCGTGAAGTAAAGGTGTTAAAAGAGACCTTGGCCTTGATGCGTCAGATCGAGATAAAAGAATCTGAACGTAACATTGCCTTCTGTGACAGCTTACTTCCTATCAAATATCACGAAGCTGACAGCTTAAAGAATCATGGTTTCACTTTCGAGAAAGATTCGGCTTATGAAGAGATTGGTAATTTCATCTGGAAACAGCAGACTATCGAACGCAATGTGAAGCGCTGTTATGTCCGTTGCGGTGTGAATGAAAAGGGCGAAATGTATTTGGCCAGTGTCTATTTTGGTAGCATACCTATCGACCATACCGGTATCAAGGTTAGCCTGAAAGATGGTCTTTCGGCTGAGACAGCTTCTATTCCCTACGATGGTGGTCTAAACTATCATTTCAAAGATTTGGGCAATACAACCGAGGTGGTAACCTATCACGGAGAAAAGGGAGTTGATGCCATCAAACTGATCTATGCCAATCCCAAAGAACGTATCAAGATTGAATATACCGGTGGCAAACCTTATATAATCTATATGGCTGACGCTGACAAACGGGCAATTCAGGCTACTTATGAGTTGGCAATGGTATTGAGCGATATCGAAAACATGACGAAAGAAAAGGATAAATCTGTCAAACGAATCGAATATCTGACACGCAAACTGCAACAGTAAAAGAGAGGAAACATAAAAAATAAGAGATAATGCTTAACTTTCGTAAGCCTCCGGTGAACCACGTATTTCGCAATAGAAACAATTAGTCCCGGTTCGGTACGATTCGTTCAGATTC
>CAKVBA010000086.1 GCA_934725305.1 uncultured Parabacteroides sp.
GCGAATCTGAACGAATCGTACCGAACCGGGACTAATTGTTTCTATTGCGAAATACGTGGTTCACCGGAGGCTTACGATAGATTTGTTGGCAGACATGGCCGATCGGTCATCACCTCTTACAAAAACATAGGGACAACCAGCCGGATTGAACGGAAGAGAACTCGGCTTCAATGTCTTTTGAGGCTTGGGTACATTGGAGATGGTTTTGTCCGTCTCTTCGTCATATTCAGACAGCGAGCATGAAGGGGAATCATTTCGGCTAAATGAGCTTGAAACCAATGCCTCCGTGTCTTCTATAGGATTGGAAAGTATGGGCGCCGAGGTTTCTATACTGCTGTTTGTGCCGAACCCATAGGCAAAGTATGCAGAAAGACAAACAATGATAATGCCTAAAATAACAGAGAAGAGGCGGTTGCGTTTAGTATTGTTCTTCGCGTTTTTGATTGTCGCCTCAGGATTACGCTTCGTTGTTTCTTTAAATGCTTCCATCTTGTTTTTGTTTATGAAATAACCCTACAATAAATCATGTAAATTCAAATACCCAAACTGTAATTCGTCATCAAAAGAAAATATCAAGCGATTGTTCTGCTTGTCATAACACATACCAAGTATGGGATGATTCAAAATCATGGTTTTAATATAATTTCCATCTGTATCAAAGACAAGCAGTTTGTCAGGATATATTGACTTTATGGACTTACCGTTTTCTTTAAGACGAAGGTTTCCCAAATAAGACACAACCAACCTATCTCCACAGAAAAGAACATTCTCAAAGTATCTCATCTCATTAGAGGGTTGATTATCCCATTTCGAACCATAGGAAGTAAACTTCAATTCTCCATCTAATGTACACCAGGTAATCAAATCATGATGATGATAGACCTCAACATACATATTATGTTCTTTTGATATAGCTAAAGATGTGCGCTTGCGCTCAATTTCCGGATGACCGGTGTAAGACATAAAACTTATTTCCCCCGTTTTCATATTCCATCTGGCAGGTACAGGCTTATAATCACCGATCCCATTAAACTGGGTGAATAAGGCATAGGACACAGAATCATTCAGAAACTCGAAAGACAAAGGCACCTGACGCTTGTTTATTTTGCCGGCCTTCTGAGGTACATATTGGGGATTTACCAATATACTGTCAATAGGACACTCTAACGCCCCATCCTTTCCATAGTCTATTATATAAAATGCGTTCTTACCCTCGTTGACAGCAAGACTTATCAGATTCGAAATCTCTCTCGGTCCGTTACCCTGACTGCCAAAACCGCATTTATACTCGAATGTATTCTTATCAAATACAGATATAAGGTTATCAACCAGTTTGTTGTCACTCATTACCAGATACTGATTAACGATATAAGGTTTTGCCCACGTCGAAAAAAAGCGCTCCTTAAAATCTATATGAACGATTTTATCCTTAACATTCACGACCTCTGATCCTGCATCATAATTTCTGACTCCCTTATCATCAGATTTACAACTTGCTAATAAAAATAGTATTAACAAACTAAACAATGTATTTTTCATTTCGTATATGTAGTATAGAAGATATATTATAATTCAAATCCAGTTCAAATATAATATATCTTCTTGGTTAATAGAAAGTTCCTTCTAACTCTTTTCTTCGTATGGATGGTATCCATAAGACATTATATAGATTAAATTGTTATATGACTCATTTTGTGACTGATTCTGAAGTTGTGTAATCCACAAGCAATAAGAATCACCATATCTTCGAAACCGAATTTATGGCATCTGAATCGTTCTTTGACAATACGGCATTTTTTCATACCACCTATGGCATGCTCCACTTTAATCCTGATTCCGGAAATCCGCTTGTTCTCTTGTTTTTCAACAGTAGTAAGCTCTTTCCCTTTAGGTTTCTTCTTTGGCATGCATATTTCAACTCCATCCGGTCTGTGTCCGATGAAACCTGTATCTTGCCAGAGCCTAATACCATTGGGAAGTAGAAGAGGCTCTTCATCACAAATCTTTTTGTCATGGACATGACCTTCGTATGTGGAGCTCAGCCATACAATCCTAACCCAACTTCAACGCTGCAAAGAAAAAAACAGTATTTTTTCACGTGAAGTTTATCCTAAATCCTTGATATTTAAA
>CAKVBA010000087.1 GCA_934725305.1 uncultured Parabacteroides sp.
AGTTTTAAAAAGGGATGTTGATGGCATTCTTGGATTGCTCTATTATATAATTGATCCATCAATTTTTGATTCTGCTCTTGAATTACTTTGATTTGTAATTGTAAACTATCTGTTTCTTTATTTTCTTGACCCGTTTGATCGGCTATCCGCTCTAACTGCCTCTGATAGTCCTGGATTTTTTCTTCATACTTTTCAATCTGTATTTGATTTTGGTGAATCTTATCAACTAAGTCTTTCCATTGTTTTTTATACCGTATTAATTGCGATTTATCTTTTTTGATAAGTCTATACAGATAAGCAATTAAAAGAATAAATAATCCCGTGATGCCTATCAAAAGTATTCCATGAAGCCAATTACTCTGAGACTGAGATCGCATGGATTTCTCGGTAAGTGTTTGTTCGTTGTGCTTATGCTGTAAGGTTATTACACTTTCTGCCTTTTTACTTTGCTCAATACTGTCTTGCAACAAGCCCTGTTGTGTTTTATAAAATAATGCCGCTTTCAGATCTTTCTCTTGCTCTGCTATTTGAGCTAAGTATCTATATCCCATATAGCGGGTTGCCCGATGTGGACCATCCAATGCCTTATGTAAATAGACTTTGGCCGAATCAAACTGTCCGATCTTTGTATATAATTTACCCAAATCAGCAAAAACAGAATAGGGCGTAGATACCGTCAATACTTGTATGGATTTCTTGAAGCAAGTAAGGGCTTTGTCATATTGTTGAAGATCCATATAGATATAGCCCAAACTGTCATAAATATCACACAAGAGCCTTTCTTCTTGTGTAGGCTCTGCCAGCTTCAATGCTGCTTGATAATAAAAAAGAATACTGTCGGGTTTCTGTTGGGGAAAGAAAGAAGAGCCAATGCTTTGAAGCGTATAAGCCATACTAACGCTGTCTGGTATCTGTTTAAAGCAACGATAGGCTTCTTTATAGTTGTCTTGTGCGGCACTGAATAGCCGGTTGGCATAATAGACTCGACCCAAATGGTTGATGATTCTCCCTTTCAACGCATAATCATCGGAATCTTCCATGAGCTTTTTGGCCTTCAAGAAATCTTGTGTTGCCTCTTCCCACTGTTCCCAATCCGAATGGATGCGAGCGGTCAGATACCAGGCTTTGGCCACATGAGGAATATCGGCTGCCTTTTCAAAATAGGTTCGTGCCAATGTAACTATACTGTCTGTTGTGTGTTTGATATATAATTTGTCTTCTGCCTCTGTCCATAACAGATGATACAGGGCCAAGTTGGCCGAAGTTAATGTAGATTTATCGATTGTTTTCAGCACACGATAAACACTGTCGGGCTTTTCACCTATTCTTGCTTCGGCTTGAATCAGCTGTTCATCGTAAGGAGTAACAGCCGGCTTGCAACCCGACAGAAGAAAACCGGTTGTCCACAACCAAATCCATGGAATAATGTATTTCAACATGCAGCTTTTCATTTTTGATGACTAATGTATATATTAAAATTGGAGCGGACAAATTATTTATTCACACCCAAATCCGTCATATTCTTCTGCGAAGAAAGGCAATAAATAGACAATAAGCAAATAATAGCATCTTTTATATAATGCGCTGGCGAACCG
>CAKVBA010000088.1 GCA_934725305.1 uncultured Parabacteroides sp.
TGCAACTGGTGTTCGTTTGCGCAATGTGGCTGACCGGTTTTGATGCGCCGTCTGTTTCCACCTTATATTTGGACAAGCCTATGAAAGGTCATACTCTGATGCAGACTATTGCCCGTGCAAACCGTGTCTATAACGGCAAGGAATGCGGTCTGATTATTGACTATCTGGATGTGTTTAAATATTTGAAACGAGCATTGGCTGATTATGCATCCGATGATGGCGGACTAATGCCGGTAAAGGATGTAGAAAAACTTCTGGAGCAATTATACGAAGCGATTGATCTTACAAGAGTATTCTGCCTGAGTCATAATGTGGATCTTGGAAAAGTCGTTGAAGATGGTGATACCTTCAAGAATCTATCGATCTTTGAGGATTACGCCAATATTATTGTAGGCAACGATGATGTGAAGAATGAGTTTTCTGTGTTGGCAAATACTGTCGATGGCCTGTACGAGTCGCTTAGACCAGATATTTTCAAGATGGATTTCAGGCCAGCTTACAAAGATGCCATTCTTTATCTAAAGGGAATCATCGATGGCAAAATTCGTCCTGAAAAAATTGAAGCGGCACAAGCCAGAATTAATGAACTGCTGGACCAGAGTGTTATTACCGCAGCAGATGCGAGAAAATACACTATCACAGAAGCAGGCAAAGAGCTTGATTTATCCAAACTGGATATTGATGAACTCCGATCTCAATTCAAAAAGCTGAAGAATAAGAATCTTGAAATTGCAAATCTTCGTAAATACATCGAAGAAAAGCTTCAGAAAATGCTGCGGCGCAACATAACCCGCACAAAATTTGCAGAGCGTTTTAGAAACATCATTGACGAGTACAACGCTGGTGGCTCTCAAAACGATGATTTTTATGAGAAACTTCTGAAGTTGATGGAAGAACTTCGTGCCGAAGAAGAACGTCATATTAAGGAAGAATTGTCGGAGACTGAATTGGAGTTGTTTGACCTTCTTAGAAAAGAACAGCTTACTGTTGATGAAGAAAAGCGTGTAAAGCTGACAGCAAAAGAACTCTACAACACACTTACAGAAAAACGCAATGAGTTGTTCATTGTGGGATGGCAAAACGATCCGCAGCCAAAGGAGCGAGTAAAAGGTGAGATTGTCTATATCCTAAATAAGTTCTTGCCGGAAAGCTATGACAGAGAAGTTTTCTTGAGAAAAAGTACGCTTGTATTTGACCATATTGTGGATCAGGCAATGACCGGTTATAACTGGGTAGCATAGTATAAAAATTATATGAAATGACTTCGTCTCAATTTGGGACGAAGTCATTTTTCTGCAACGATACAATATTTCTTAGGGCCAAGTTGGTCTGAAGTTACCATACAGCTTCCCGACAACTCGTCGGGAATAAAAATAACTTCTCGCCAAATTGACGAGAGGTACGGTTCCTGCTCTTTGACTTGTTCCCGATTTGGGAACAGGTCCGATCGTGAGAACTCTTAATTTCACTTGTACCCAAGTTGGGCACAAGTTCAAATATGGGAAAAGAACATTTCGGCTTGTGGAC